>JANNTN010000102.1:0-3769 GCA_031394445.1 Anatilimnocola sp. | reverse complement strand
GCTCGCGTGCTGCAGGACTGGCATCATTGGCTACATGCCGATCATGCCAATTTTGCCAAGCCGCTGCGCGAATTTCTGGACGCTAAGTATCGCGGCGAAGCTGCCAAGTTTGGCAACTGGAAATCAGGTGAGGTTAGGGCGGCAGTTGCCAAAAAAGACGGCTCCGATCAGTCGGCGCGCAAGCTCGATTTCGACGACTATCTGAAGCACGAAGTGAGCGTGGTCCCCAGTAGCAGGGACTACGATTCGTTTCTCAGTTGGCGGCACAAAAACGCCGAAGCATTCCAGCGGGCGGTTCGTGAGTCGCGGAACATCCAAGAGTGGAAGCTGGATGAACATGTGCCCGAGTGGAGCAAGGAGAAGCTCGCGGCCTATAACTGGAATCTCTCAGGGAAGATTATCATTCCCCAGCCGTTTGGCACGCTTCGCAACCTGCACGAAGCCGAATCGACAATCATCGATCCACAAACAGTCTGGATCAATCAACACGACTTTGGATTTTGCATCTCGCGGTTCATGCTGATTGAGTTGGCGGTAGGCTTGGTCGTGCTGCTGCTCTTTAGCTGGTTGGCTGGTCGGCTGGCGAGTCGCAAACCGCCGCAGGGTATGCTGTGGAATCTGCTGGAAGTTTTTTACACCTTCATTCGCGACCAGGTGGCTCGTCCCGCTCTCGATGGACATCACGGGGAAGGGCATGGTGAACATGGCCACGGCGAACATGCCCACGGACAAGAAACACACGGCGATAGTCATGGCCCCGCGAAGCCTGCTCACGGTCTGCACATCGCTAAACATGAGCTCCCGTCACAGCGTTATACGCCTGTGCTCTGCACGATCTTCTTCTTTATTTTGGGCTGCAACCTGGCGGGGATGCTCCCCTGGATTGGCTCCCCCACGGCAACCTGGGCGGTCACGTTGGCCTTGGCCTTGGTGACCTTGCTCGCTGGGTTTATTGGTGGAGTACGAGAGTTCGGCTTTGTCGGCTATTTTTTGAATCAGATTCCGGGGATGGAGCTTTCCAAGCCGATGGCACTGGTGCTCAAACCCTTTATTTTTGTGATCGAGTTAGGTGGCTTGCTCATCAAGCATGCGGTCTTGTCCGTGCGTTTGCTCGCGAACATGCTGGCCGGGCACATGGTGCTGCTGGCCATCACGGGGATGGCCTTTGGATCGACGGCAGCGATGACCTTTATTCGGGCCGATGGCAGCATCAGCCCGATGTGGTGGGTTGCAGCTATTAGCTCAGTCGTGGGCTGCACGTTATTGAGCTTGCTGGAGTTGTTTGTCGCCTTCTTGCAGGCGTATGTATTCACCTTATTGTCCGCATTGTTCATAGGAGCGGCGATTCACAAGCACTAGGTATTGTGATCGCAGATTCCTGGACGAAACCATACTGCTCATTTTCGACGGTTAAGCACAAGGAGATTTTTCAGTGAACCGATTTGTAACCTTTCTCGCTACTTTTGGCGGCTTGATGTTGTTGGCCGGCGTCGCATTTTCCCAAGAGGGGGGCGCTGCTGCCGGCGCTGGAGCCTCGGCTCTTTCGGGCCTGATCTTCACCAAGTATTTTGGTGCCGGCCTGACCACGGTCGGCGCGGCCTATGGCATTGGCAAGTTGGCGAGCAGCGCCTTGGAGAGCATGGCTCGGCAACCTGAGGTTGCCGGCAGTATTCAAACCGCGATGATCATCGCGGCAGCCCTCATCGAAGGCTTCACGTTCTTCGCTCTCGTGATTTGCTTCCTCTAATGACGATTGGCCCGCGGCTAGATACCGACGGCTAATTGGCAAGAGACTGGATTGGCGCACCCATGATTCGAATCGCTATCTTTTTGCTACTCGTAATAACGGTGGCCTGGACCCATGGCGCACCTTCTGCGAAGGGCCAGGACGACGCCAAGGCACATGCGCCAACGGCCGCCGAGCATTCGGGCGCAGCTCCCAAGGCTGCTGAAGCCGCGGAGCACGCCCCAACCGCAGATGCTCACGCGAGCAATCAGCACGGTGGCGATCACCACGCTCATGACCCGCTCGACTTGAGCCACGGCAATGCCTCGGCTCAGCTCAAGGCGGCGCAAGAGCTGCGGTTCGATTTGGCTATTGCGACATTTGTCGTGTTCCTGGGTTTGCTGGCGATCTTGACCAAGTTTGCTTGGGGGCCCATTTCCACGGCGCTCCAGCGTCGGGAAGAAACCATCGCGCGGCAAATTGAGGAGGCGAAGCGGGCGTCGGAAAAAGGGGAGCATCTGCTCCGCGAGTACGAAGCTCGGCTCGCTGCAGCCACCGAAGAAGCTCGGCAGATTGTGGCAGGTGCTCGCAAGGACGCCGAGTCGGCTAAAGATCGGGTTGTGGCGGAGGCCCGCGAAGGGGCCCAGCGCGAACGCGAAAAAGCCGTGGCCGACATCACGATCGCCAAGAATCAGGCTCTCGATCAGATCGCCCAAAAGACCGTGCAAACCGCGGTCAATTTGGCGAGCAGCTTGATTCGCCGCGAAGTGAAGCCGCAAGAGCACGAATCGATCATTGGCGAAGCGATCGGCGAGTTTTCCAAGTTGAACTAATGGTGGAATGTATTATTAGCCGGGAGCAAACCTGCTCCCAGTGATTTGCGACAGATTGAGTGCAACGTACCGGGACCAAGTTTGGTCCCGGCTAATGCCGAAACGAACGATGGCCAAATCCCGCACTAATTCCGATACCATCGACGCTGGCCGACAGCGTTTAGGCACCGTGTATGCCAAGTCGCTGCTCGGTGCGGCCGAAAAAGCTGGCCAGGCGGACCAGGTGGTGGAAGAGTTGGAAGCGATTGTGGCCGAGGTGCTCGGCAAGCTCCCAAAGCTCGATGAAGCGCTGATGTCACCGCGACTGACGCATGAGGAACGGCTGCCAATTCTCGACAAGGCCTTTGGTGGCCGGGTTTCCGATACGACGCTGACCTTTTTGAAAGTCACGTCGAAGCATGGTCGGCTCGATTGTTTGCGAGCAATTGCCCGGTCCGCCCGCAAGCTGCTCGATACGATGCGCGGCCGCGTGGAAGTGATTGTCGAGACGGCCTACCCACTGAACAACTCGCTACGCGATCGCATTGTCGGGCGGCTGACGGAACTGCTGGGTCGGCAAGTGAACTTGTCCATGGCGGTCAATGAAGATCTGCTGGGCGGTTTGGTGGTGCGGGTTGGCGACACGGTTTATGACGCCAGCCTGGCCGCTCGCCTGAAGAAGATGCAGGAAGTAACCCTCGATCACACGAAACAAGCGATCCGGAAATCGATCGATCGATTCGCGGTGTCAACCTAAATGTCACTTGTCATGAGTCACTGGCCATTTGTTTTTGCAAATGACCAATGCCGAATGACCAGTGACCAATGACGAAAAATGAAATTCAACGCTGACGAAATTGCCTCGGTCATTCAGTCCGAGATTGAGAACTACGAGAGCGCGATCGACGTGCGCGAAGTCGGCACCGTGCTGGAAGTAGGCGACGGCATCGCCCGCGTCTATGGCCTATCGAACGTCATGGCCGGCGAAATGGTTGAATTCCCTAGCGGGGTTCGAGGCCTGGCGTTCAATCTGGAAGAAAACAGCGTCGGTGTCATCATTCTCGGCGACTACCTCACAATCGAAGAGGGCGACGAGGTCAAGGCGCTCGGCAAGCTCCTCTCGGTGCCCGTCGGCGAGGCAGTGCTGGGCCGAGTGCTCGATCCGCTGGTCAATCCGCTCGACGGGTTTGCCGTGGCAGCGGTGGGTTTCGCGGTGGGCCGGCCGGTGCGG
>JANNTN010000870.1:0-10030 GCA_031394445.1 Anatilimnocola sp. | reverse complement strand
GCCTTCGACATGACGCGCGGCGTCAAGTTCGAGACCTACTGCGTGCCGCGTATCCGCGGCGCCATGCTCGACGAGCTGCGAACGATGGACTGGGTGCCACGCCTCGTGCGCAGCAAGGCCAGCAAGCTCAACGAAGCCACCAAGCATCTCGAAGCCAAGACGGGCCGGCATCCCACCGATGCCGAGTTGGCCACGCACATGCAGCTCAGCGTGGAAGATCTCGAAAAAATGTTGATCGAGGCCAGCGCCGTCAATCTCATCAGTCTCAACAAGAAGTGGTACGAGACCGACAGCTACAAGGATGTACGCGAAATCGACATTCTGGAAGACAAAAAGGGGGAAGACCCCACCCGCCGCATCCAAAAGAACGATTTGATGCGGCTGGTCACCAAGGGCCTGAACCGCAACGAGCGGCTGATCATCATTCTGTATTACTACGAAGAGCTGACGATGAAAGAGATCGGCGCCACGCTCGATCTCTCCGAAAGCCGCGTCAGCCAAATGCACAGCTCGATTGTGGCCCGTTTGCAGGGTCAGCTTGGCCGCCGGCGGCCTGAATTTGGGTCGTAAACTGCTGAGAACAATCTCAGCTTATTCTCTTGCCCGCGGCGGTCGCTTATCGTTCTAAAGCACCGCCCACGATTTGCGGGCCGACGTTTGCCTCCGGAAGCTTCTTGAAAATTCCGGAAAATACTTGACTCAAATGGACCAGACTAGTCCATTTGCTCTGCAACAATAGGCAGCAGAACGTGCGGCTGATGGGCGTTGCCTGCCCTACGCGCGTGGGCAGCGGCAGAGTCAATTTCAAGGTATGGCGATTCGGCGGGAGTTTTTGGATTGGAAGCAGCCGGCGCTGGCAGCGGCGGCGGAGGTGCTTGCGCGCCGCTACGCGAAAAACGGCGAATGGGACTTGGCGAATGTGATCGTTGTCGTGCCGGGCGGCCGGGCGGGACGACGGCTGTTGGAACTATTGGTGGAGCGGGCGAAGCAGGCGAAGCTATTACTCACGCCGCCCACGATTGTGACGCCGGAAGCGTTTCCCGAGTTGCTCTATGAGGCCAAATGGCCGTTTGCGGATGTGCTGACGCAGCAGTTGGCGTGGGTAGAGGCTTTGCGAAATGCACCGCGTGAACTGATGGCCCAGTTTCTGCCACATCCACCGGAGGCCGATGATACGTCGCGGTGGCTAGCAATTGGCGAGACGCTGCGGCGGCTGCACATCGAGTTGGCGGCTGAAGGTTTGGATTGCGGCCAGGTCTTGGAAGGGGCTGATGCCGTAGAGGGATTTCTCGAACACGATCGCTGGCAGACGCTGCAGAAGCTCCAGCGGCGCTATCTCGATGTGTTGGATCGGCTGAAATTGTGGGATGTGCAAACGGCCCGCCTCGTGGCGGTTCAGCGGCGGGAAATTGCCACCGACAAGGACGTGATGCTCATCGGCGCGGTCGATCTGAATCAGACGCAGCGGCAGATGCTGGATTTGATTGCCGACCATGTCACCGCGCTCGTGATCGCGCCGCCCGAAATGACCGATCGGTTCGACGAGCACGGCTGTCTGATCCCCACAAAATGGACGGAAGCGGACTTGCCGCTGACGGACGCGCAGATCCAGCGCGTGGATGGCCCCGCGGATCAGGCCGAGGCGGTGACACGGTGGTTGGCGTCGCTCGGCGGCAAATATCGCGCGGATCAGATCACGATTGGCATGGCTGACGAAAGGCTCGTGCCCCACGTCGAGCGGCAAATAGCACAGTGCGGCCTGGCCGGGCGGTGGGCGATTGGCAAGGAACTCGCGGAAACGGGACCGTATCGGTTACTTCAAGTGGCAGCCGATTATGCAACGCGCCGGCGATTTCGAGATTTGGCTGCGTTGGTGCGGCATCCGGATGTTTGGGGATTGGTCAGTAGTCAGTGGTCAGTGGTCAGTGGGAAGAGATCAGAGGTCAAAAGTCAGAAGTCGGAGGTTAAGGAGCGGCCAGCGGACATGTTGACCGTGCTGGACGAGTTTGCGCAGGATCGGTTGCCGGCGAGGATTGATCCGGAGAGACTGGCCGGTGAGAAGGAAAAAAGCGAGAACGCCGAGATTGTGTTGGCGATTTACTCAGCCGTCGAAGAGGTGATCGCGCCGCTGAATGCTCAGGCCCGCGCGCTGGCGGAGTGGAGCGAAGCGCTGCGGCAAGTTTTGGCAGCCGTGTATGGCGGACGAGAACTAAAACGGGAGCAGGATGCGGATCGGTATTTGGCGATGGCGCTTTCGCAAATTGCGGAGACGCTGGATGGTATCTCTAACGTGCCAAAGGAGCTACAGCCGCTTGTTGACGCCCGCCAAGCCTGCCGGATGGTGCTGGCCGGATTGGCAAGCGCCGGAATTCCGCCGACGGCCGCAGCCGAGAGCATCGAAATGCTCGGCTGGCTCGAACTGCCGCTGGACGACGCGCCGGCAACGATCGTGACAACATTTAACGAAGGCTGGGTGCCAAGTTCGGCGACGGCGGACACGTATCTGCCGAATCGGCTCCGCGAAGCATTGGGCCTCTTACACAACGATCGCCGACTGGCACGCGACGCGTATGCCACGGCGCTCATCGCGGCCTCGCGGCAGGAACTCAAGTTGATCGTCGCTCGCCGCGATAGCCAAGGGAATCCGCTCGCGCCGAGCAGATTGTTATTTCTGACGACGCCGGACAAGCTAGTCGAGCGAGCGTGCAGGTTTTTTGGCGAGTTGCCACCGCAAACACCGCGCCGGCAACTCCTGCTTCCATCCGGTCCAACTTCACCGCCGCCGCGGCTTGTTCCTCCTCTTCCCGAATCGCCCAAACAGGAATTGGCAGCCCTCAGCGTCACCAAGTTTCGCGATTACATCGCTTGCCCGTATCGGTTTTATCTGCGGCACATTGCCAAGCTGAACACGATCACGGACGAGGCCGACGAATTGGATGGTGGGGCGTTTGGCGGCTTGGCTCATCAAGTGTTGGAGCAATTTGGTCGTGCGGAAGAGACGAAAGCCGTTCGCACGGACGGCAATCCGCAGCGCATCGCGGAGTATTTGCAAGACAAGCTGACGCAGATTGCTGCCGCACGATTTGGCAAGCAGTCGGCCCGGCCGGCGGTGCTCGTGCAAGTCGAACAGATTCGCCTGCGACTGGTGGCGTTCGCTCAGTGGCAAGCGAGACGAACTCGCGACGGCTGGCGAATCGTGTTCAGTGAGGATTCGGAAGTGAAAAGTTCGCTCGAAACCTCCTGGCCGGTGGATGACAAGCCCTTCACGTTGCAGGGGCGAATTGATCGGATCGACTATCACGATTCGCTGCGGCGGGTGTGCATTGTCGATTACAAAACGGCCGATCGGGGCGACGATCCGATGCGAACGCACCGCCGGAAAGACGAATGGATCGATCTGCAACTGCCGCTGTATCGCCATTTGATTCCCGCTGCCAAGCTGCCAGCCGAAGTGGCGGCCGACGCGGCGGTGGAATTGGGCTACATCGTCTTGCCGCTCGATTTGCAGTCTGCCGGGCTGCAGTTGGCGGATTGGAATGAGGACGCGCTGAAGTCCGCAGATGCGAAAGCACGTGAGATCATCATGAAGATTTGGAATGGGGAATTTTGGCCGCCAAAATCGCCGCCGCCCGACTTTTTTGACGATGTCGCGGCGATTTGCCAGGATCGTTCCATTCGCGGCGGCCTGGATGAGGAGGCAGCGTAATGGCAACGAAAGCTGACTTTCCGAATTTGGTGATTCGCGCGAGCGCGGGAACGGGCAAGACGTATCAGCTCGCACTGCGGTTTATCGGTCTGCTCGCAGCGGGGGCGCGGCCCGACGAGATCCTGGCGACGACGTTCACACGCAAGGCGGCGGGGGAGATTTTGGATCGTGTGCTGTTTTGGTTAGCGCGTGCGGCTGCGGATGACGGTGAACGAACGAAATTGGCAGCGGCGATTGGCGATAAGTCACTGAGCAGCCAGCGCTGCCGCGAATTACTGACCACAACGCTGCGGCGGCTGCACGCCCTCCGTGTGGGCACACTCGACAGCTATTTTCTGCAAGTTGCGACCAGTTTTGGACAAGAACTAGGGCTGCCGCCCGGTTGGTCGATCTGTGATGAGCAAGCCGATGCCCTTTTGCGCGACGAAGCAATCGAGTTGCTCCTCTCGCGCGGGAAACTGTCCGATTTGCTCACGCTCGTGCATGCGCTCACCAAGGGGGCCGCAACGCGCAGCGTCTCTCGGTTGGCCCGCGATACCGTGACGAGCTTGCTCGAACTCTACCGCGAAACCACGCCCGAGGCCTGGCAGAAGATCACGGTCTGCAAGGGTCTGGAACCGGACGAACAGGAAGAACTGCTAGCGGCGATTGCCCTGCTGCCGCTGGATGGCAAGCAGATGGAAAAGGCGCGAGCCGCAGACGTGGAACGGTTTCGCGCCAGCGATTGGGAAGCGTTTATCGGCACGGGCCTGGCCAGCAAGGTGCTCAGTGGCGAGTCCGTGTATTACAAGAAGCCGCTGCCGCCGGAGCTCATCAAGCTCTACGAGCGGCTGCTCAAGCACGTCGAGTCGATTCTGGTTGGCCAGGTGGCGCGGCAGACAGAAGCGACTCACGATCTGCTCGTGCGGTTTGCCGAGCATTACCACGCCTTGCAGCTCGACGAGCGAGCCTTGCGATTCTCCGACGTGACGTTTCGGCTGGCCGATGCCACGGCGGCAATGGAGCCCGAGCGGCTGGCGTTTCGCATGGACGGCGGCGTGCGGCATTTGCTTTTCGATGAATTTCAAGATACTTCGCCGGTACAGTGGCGCGTGTTGAAGCCGCTGGCCCAGCGGCTGACGAGCGGCGGCGGCAGCTTCTTTTGCGTCGGCGATGCTAAGCAGGCGATCTACGGCTGGCGCGGCGGTGTGGCGGAGATTTTCGACGCACTCGATGGTCAGTTGCAAAGTCTAACGGGCGATACGCTGGCGCAAAGCTATCGTTCCAGTCAGCCGGTGATCGATGCGGTAAACGTGGTTTTTCAGCACCTGGCGACTCATCCGAATTTGGACAAGCAAACCGAACCGGTCGCCCGGTGGCAACAGGCATTTCCCGCACACTCCACCGCGCGCAGCGACCTGGCGGGCCATGTGACGCTAAGCGTTGCTCCTCAAGCGACCGAAGAAGAGCAATCGGTGCTGACATTTCAGCACACGGCTGAGCGCGTAAGCGAGTGCCTGGCGTCGGTGCCGCGGGCGAGCATCGGCATTTTGGTGCGGACGAACACGGCAGTCGCCCGGCTGATTTATGAACTGAAGGTGCGTGGCATCCAGGCCAGCGAAGAGGGGGGCAATCCGCTGATTGATTCGCCGGCAGTCGAGCTGATTCTGTCACTGCTTAAGCTGGCCGATCATCCCGGTGACCGTGTCGCGCGGTTTCATGTAGCCAAGTCGCCGCTGGGTGAATCCATGGGACTACGCGATTATTTGGACAACACGGTGGCAAGCCGGCTAGGTCAGAAAATTCGCCGGCAACTTTTGGACGATGGCTATGGGCCGACGGTGTTTGCGTTTGCTCGTCAGTTGGCACCGAGCTGTGACGAGCGAGACCGATCGCGGCTGCAACAACTCGTTGAACTTGCCTATGAGTACAGGAGCGCGAGCACGCTGCGCACGAGCGATTTTTTGCGTCTGGTGGAAACCAAGCGCATTGCCGACCCACAGGCGGCCGATGTTCGCGTGATGACCATTCACCAAGCCAAGGGACTCGAATTCGACGTGGTGTTTTTGCCAGAGCTGGAGCATCGCCTGGTCGGTCAGCCGGACCGGTTCGTCGCCGGGCGGCCGGGACCTACCGAATCAGTAAACGTGGTTTGCCGGCACGCGGACAAGACAGTGCGGCAGTTTTTTCCGACGGAGTTACAAAAACTGTTCGACGACGACATGTGCCTCGAAGTCAGCGAGGGGTTGTGCGTGCTCTATGTGGCGATGACGCGGGCCGTGCATGCCCTGCACATGATCATCGCGCCGGCGAAGGCGAGTGAGAAATCGCTGCCCAAGACATATTCCGGATTTCTGCGGGCGACGCTTGCAGCCGGGAAGCCAGCCGTCGGCAGCGCATTGTTGTATGAACATGGCGATCCTCAGTGGGGCCAAGCATTCCGTCGAGAGGGCAAAACTCCTGTACCACTTGTGCCGACTTCCACTTCGCCAGCATCGATTCAACTCGCACCTGCGGCAAAGGAACGTGAACGCGGCTGGGAGCGGTTGAGCCCCTCAGGACTGGAAGGAGGGGCGAGAGTGGCGGGTGCGTCACTGCTGCAGGCAAAATCCTCCGTGGCCTTCGGAATCGGCACACTGTTCCACGCCTGGCTGGCGGAAGTTGCCTGGCTCGACGATGGCTTGCCAGATGACGAGAAATTACAGCGCATCGCCGTTTGGCTGCGTGGCCACAATAGCTTTTCGTCCGCGCAACTCGCCGGTCACATCGCCCGGTTTCGAGAGCAACTGACCGCGAAGTCAATTACCGAAGTGCTTTCGCGGCGGTTCTACGATTCACCAGCCAAGCTCGGCCTGAAAATGAATTCATGGCCGGCCGCAGGCGTGGAAATAGTCGCCCACCGCGAACGAAGCTTCGCCCTCCAGCAAGACCAGAAGCTGCTGACCGGCAGCATGGATCGCCTCGTCATCATTCGTAGCGGCGGGAAAGCAATCGCGGCAGATGTGCTTGATTACAAGACGGATGATATAGACGCCGGCGACAAGCGCGCGCTCGCGGAGAAGGTCGCGTTCTATCAGCCGCAGCTTGATGCGTACCGGGGAGCGGCGGGGGAGCTGCTCCAGATCGATCCCAAGCAGATTGGGGGGCGGATTGTTTTCTTGAATTGCGGTATCGTGCAATCCATCGCATGATCAAGCGCATCGAACTAAAAAACTTCATGTCGCACGAGCACACGGTCATTGAGCCCGCGCCGGGGCTGACCGTGCTCGTCGGACCCAACAATTGCGGCAAAAGCGCCGTCGTGGCGGCGCTGCAAATTCTTTGCCACAACGAAAACTCGACCTACGTTCTGCGGCACGGCGAGCGCGAGTGCTCGGTAAAGGTCGAAACGGATGACGGACATGTTATCGAATGGCGACGGAAGAACTCACCGAGCTACTTGATTGATGGCACGTTGTTTGACCGCTTGGGTCGTGGCAGCGTACCGGAAGAACTGCACCCCGTTCTGCGGATGCCGCTGGTCGATAAATCCGGTGATGCAGACTTCGATGTCCATTTCGGTTCGCAAAAGTCGCCGATTTTTCTACTGGGAAGCTCGCCGACGAATGCCGCCAGATTCTTTGCGTCATCGTCCGATGCGATTCAGCTCGTTCAAATTCAAAAGCGGCACAAAGATCGATTAACGGAGCGGCAGCGGCAGAAGAACGATCTGGAGGCGGAGTCGAAGCAACTCAACAGCGACCTGGAATCACTGCAACCCGTGCCCGATCTGCAGCGACGGCTCATTTCCTCTGAAGAGCTGCACCAGGATCTCCAGCAAGAGTTACAG
Source organism: Anatilimnocola sp. (assembly GCA_031394445.1). Taxonomy (GTDB): domain Bacteria; phylum Planctomycetota; class Planctomycetia; order Pirellulales; family Pirellulaceae; genus CAYLLN01. Next base: position 2,516 of record JANNTN010000870.1, on the reverse strand, counting down.
CTTCTGGACGAATTGGAAAAAACGCGGCTTCACTTGGCCAGCCAACAGGCTGATACCACGCGACTTCAAACGCGCGCCCATGCCTTCGCCCCCTTAGCCAGCCCTCCAGAACTCGCGCCCAGCGAACCGCTTGAGCGGCAGATTGATCGTTTGCTGCGCGCTCAAAATGCGACTGCCCGCTCCAACTTAGAAGTCAATGCGTTCGTCGCACTGGCCGCCCCTCCCGAATGGTTTGATGTCGCTGCGTTGGCTGTTGCGGCCGACAAACTGGCCGCCCATCAACAAACAATCGCCAAAAACCAACAACGGCTGCAATCGCTCAGATCGCTCGCCCCGGTTCCCACCCTGACCGATCCAGCGCCTTTAACGGCATGCGTGGGCAATATCACCGTTCAAAACCTGGTCGCCACGGAAAGCCGCAATCGGTTGAAAGCCTTGGAAATCTTGAAACCCGTTCCCAAATTGGCCGATATCGAAGCGCTTGCTGGCCTCTTGCCGGAAATGAGTCGGGCGCAGAAGAAATTAGCAGTCGCAAGTTCCCGGCACTTCGCTCTCACCGTACTATCGCAACCGCCTCCGTTGGTGGATGAGTCGGCACTCGGCGCGTTGATCGCGGCTTTATCCGCGATCGAAACGCAACTCATTAGATTTCAACAATCGGTGATAGCGGCCAGCGTGTTACACGATCCACCTGTAATGGACGACACGACCGCAGCGGAAAATTTACTTAAAGAACTGATCGCCGCTGCCGCCCGGCGTGACGGATGCCAGTCGGCTGCAGCGGAAATCACCAGCGAACTCGCGTCCGTAGTCGAACAAGTCCGCGAGTTCGCGGAAACGGCCACATGCCCCACCTGCGGCGGCAGCCTAAACGCCGAACAACTCTTGGCCGGATCAATTCCTGGCAACAAGGAACACAGCCATGACTGATGTTTCTTATCGCGGACTGTTGCTGATTGGCGATCCGCACCTTAAAGGCCGCCAACCCGGCTTCCGCAAGGATGACTACCCCAGCGTCATTCTCGACAAGCTCGCTTGGTGCCTCGAATATGCCGCCGTTAATCGGCTCTTGCCGGCGATTCTTGGTGATCTGTTCGACAAGCCACGCGACAATCCAAATTGGATGATCGTGCGTCTCATGGAGCTTCTGAAAGGCGAGGTCATTGGCCTCTACGGCAATCACGACTGTGCCGATCCTGAGCTAAAAGACCACGATTCCTTGAGCTTGCTCGTTCAGTCAGATCGCCTCCGGCTAGTGAGCGAGCAACAACCCTGGCAAGGCCTGATGAACGGGAGGCAGGTCGTCGTCGGTGGATCGTCTTATCGCCATCCGCTACCCAAGCGGTATCCGCCTTCCACAGAGCAACACTCGGTCTCATCCCCCCTCGTGATTTGGTTAACTCATCACGACATCCTCATTCCTGGTTATGACAAGGGAAATATCCGCCCGCGTGAGATCCCTGGTGTAGATGTCGTCGTGAATGGACACATTCATCACTCCAAAGAGACTATTCAAGCAGGCCGGACTGCCTGGATCACGCCAGGAAATATTAGCCGGCTACTTCTTAGCGACGTTAACCGCGTGCCCTTTGTATTGCGGATCGATGTCTCCACGCGAGCGCACGAGTTGCTTTATGTGGAGGTGCCGCATCGGCCATTCGACGAAGTTTTTCACGACCTGGCTATCGAAGAATCACCTCTAGGCGGCGAGTCGGCCTTTGTAACCGGCCTGGCCGAATTGCAGGCTCGGCGGACGGCGAGTGGAGCGGGGCTGCGGGTTTTTTTGGAACAAAACATGACACAATTCGCTCCGCCGGTGGCGAACGAAATCATGCGACTGGCACAGGAGATATTGAACGATGGCGGCAAATAAATCGATCGCAAAGAATGGCGAACAAACTATTGAAGAGTTGCGGCAGCGGCACGCGAAGCTGAACGAGAAGAAAATCGCGGCGGAAACCGAGCAGCGCGGCGCGGAGAATCGGCTCAGGGAGCTGCAAAAAGAGGCTCGCGAAAAGCACGGCACCGACGACGTGGCCGCGCTCCGCAAGATGCTCGACGACCTGAAAGAGCAAAACGAAACCAAGCGAGCCAACTACCAGGCCGATCTCGATCGGATTGAAAGTGACCTCGCAACAGTGGAAGAAAAGTTCGCTGCTTCTCAATCTTCAAATCCTCGTGACGACAATCAATAAAGAAGACAGCAGTTATTTATGGCTCCTATCGCTTCCACTTTGCCTTCACCGCCAGCGGCGACACGTCGCCGAGTCGATAGGCTACTGTACGAACGCGAGCGGCGCGAAGCGAGGTCCATCGACATGGCCAAGGAATTTGCCGCGTTAAAAGACTATTTGGATGTTGCTGGAGAAGTGACAGTTGCCTTGGAGCGGCTTAGCGAGCAGCTTTTTCAACAGCTTCTCCAGGTGGTGCAGGAAAAACTGACGCTGGCGCTCCAAGAAATACTCGATCAACCGATCCAGTTCAAAGCGGCAGCCGACTTCAAGCGTGGATCGGCG
>JANNTN010000850.1:0-6742 GCA_031394445.1 Anatilimnocola sp. | reverse complement strand
CCTCCAAGATACCGGCGGCCAAGCTTTAGATATCAAGGGGGATGCCGCCGACGCCCCGACCACCAACGTCGTGATCATGCCGACCAATAACGCAGTCGATCCGGCCCCCGTGGCATTGACCGATGAACAAGTCTTCTTCCGGCCAACGACGCTCACGATCTTCAACATCGGCGAAGGGGAATTCGTCAATGCGGCCAACACCCGCGACGTCGATCAAGATGGCAGCGTCACCGCCAGCGACGTCATTTCCATCATCAATGACATCAACGCGCAAGGCTCGCGCTCCCTGCTCGGTGCCACGCCAACCAACCGCAAGATGATCGATGTGAACATGGACTCCCACGTGAGCTCCATCGACGCGTTGATGGTCATCAACTACATCAATTCGCTCACGGCTCTGGCCAGCAAGACAGTCCTGCACGCCGAAGGGGAAAGCAGCAGCTTTTCTCCCGCGTACTACAACCCTTCCGCGACTGAGATGGGCGGCGTCTCTGCCACTTCATCGTCGAACTCCAGCTCAACCTTGCTGCCCGACACGACTGAAGACGCTTCAACGGATTCGACTACGCCGGCACCCACCGTCCCATCGAGTTCTCAGACAACTCCTTCGGCCAGCACTGACCCAACCCAAGAAGAGATTGATGCCGCATTGGCCAAAGCTCGCGAGGATCTGAAAAAGCGATTTAAGCGATAACCCGTAGCCGAATTCGTGAGAATTTAGTCCGATTGCGATGTAGGTTGCCGTCTATCGGCTACATCCCGCTCAGCACACCCTTGATGTAGCCCACCGATTCCGCCAGCCCAGGCACCGGGTCTTTTCCGTCCTTTTCATACTCGAAGCCCACCAGCCCCTGATATTTGATCTGCAATAGAGCCACGAGAATCGACTTCGAATCCAAAATTCCTCGGCCTCCTTCAATCGGCGTGTTCTTATTGCCCAAGGCCGAAATGTCCTTCATGTGAACGTCGTACAACCGTTCCTGACATTTCAAAATCGATTCAGCCGGATCCACGCCCGCTCGCGCGGTGTGACCAACATCAATGCACAGCCCGATCCGCTTATCGAACTTCTCCACCGCCCGCATCACGTCGTAGGGGGACGGAAAAAAGCCCTTGTCTTCCGGCCCGTGGTTATGAATCGCCAGCTTGATGTCGAATTCCTTGACCATTTGGTCGAGAATCGGCACCGCCTCCAGGCTGGGCGCACACACGATCGTCGGCACGCCGATGTCGCGGGCATATTCGAACGCCTTGCGAATATCCGCCTCGCCCGTCCGCATCGAAACATTCCCCACGCTCAGCGGCGTCAGCCCCGCATCACGAAACATCTGCGCCCGCAGCTTCCGCTCCTCGCTCGCATGCGACAGGTCGATGTGGTTCTTCACGTTCTTGATCGATACATACTTCAGCCCCACGCGCTGCACCCCTTTGATCGCGTCCTCAATCGGCAAATCGCGCAGCGTATAAGTCGCCACGCCCATCTTCAGCCCCCGCCACGGATCGGCCGCCGCGCTTTGGGCCGCGGCACAAGTCGAACTAGCGCCAGGCAACCACGGCAACGCGGGAACCACGGAAGCCAGCGCGCTGGCCTGGATGAAATGCCGGCGTGAAATGCTCGTCACGAGTCGATCTCCTAAAGATGCCTTGTTCTATAAAATTGCTTTTGGGCAGATTCTACCTTCTCCAATGGGAGAATGCCCCCTCAACTCTTACAAATTCTGCCGCACGCACTTCTACGGCACAATCTTCCCCGCCAGTTCATTGAGATAAAACTCCAAGAAAGAATACCCTGCGTGCCGGTCCCCCGGCGATTTACCCTTCGGCACAACAGACGCTGCGTCGCTGGCACTTTCGGGGTTCAATCCCTGAGCTTTCTCCCAAACATCGGGCATCCCGTCCCCATCCGTGTCCTTCTCGGCCTTCCCAGGCGTCAGCCCTTCCAGAAACCACTCATCGCTCGGCTCCAGTTCCGCATTCCGCCCCCAAGCCCCCGTTTGGCTTTTCACTTCGTCAATCGTCCGCTTCGTCACCCGATCGCGCGGCCAGCACCCCGCCTTCCCCAGCACCAGCTCATACGCCTCCTTCGCATCGACTAGCGCAATTGCCGGCGTAACAGCGGGAGCCTCGATCTCATTGCCATTGTTGTTGTACTGGATCCATCGCGGCACGCCTCCGTCCTGATTCGCCGCCTTCCAATGCCGCGGATGCCCCTGGTAGCCCCAATCCTCAAAAAAATTATCCCGCACATAGTACGACATCGCCGGCGATAGCGCAAACGGATACTCCCGCCCCTCCGTCTGTGGCCCGCGACGATAATAGTTCTTGTGCAGATTCACAGCACTCTTCGCCCGCGCCCCGTGGCCGTCATCGGTATAGCCCCCGCGGCAGTCGTAAATCACGTTGTTGCAAAAATCGTCCGCCGCATTCTCGCGATAAGGAGCCATGCACGGCACGCGGCGGCCGTGATGAGCCCACAAATTGTGATGCACCGAAACCGCCCCGTTGTCTTCCGCCGCCGAGATCATTCCATAATTGTGCGCCCCCTTGTTGTGCCCCTGGTCGTCTGACTCTTCGACCGTACACCACTGCACCGTCACATCGTGCGCGTGATAGAGATCGATCACCTCGTCGTTCCCCCAGCACAGCGACAAGTGATCGAGCACTATGTTGTACGTCCCCGTGTTGGCCGGCCCGAGCCCGCCCAACTGCACGCAATCGCCCCCCGCGCCCGTATCGCGCCGCCGGCGGACCCGTAGATGGCGTAACACAATGTCATGCACGCCGTGGTTGTAGCTCGAAATAATTCCCTCCACCGTAATGCCCGCGCCCGGTGCCGTTTGCCCCGCAATCGTGATGTACGGCTGCGTGATTCGAATATCACCGTGAATCACCCCACTCACTTCGAACACGACAATCCGCGGCCCCTCTGCCGCACACGCCTCCGCCAGGCTGCCAGGCCCCGACGCATTCAGATTTGTCACCTTGATAACCTTCCCGCCGCGCCCGCCCCGCGTCACCGCTCCCCATCCCTCAGCACCGGGAAACGCCTTGAGAGCCGCAGCCTCCCCCGCCGGCTCTGCCCCCCTGCTTACAACGGACAACCCCAGTACACCCCCAAGCACGATCATCGTCGTGAAGTTGAAATTCATCTTTTGATGCTCTGAAAATATTCGGGTACTCACCGCCGACCGTCGTCCTCACCGCAAGTTCCAGCGATGGATAAGCTAAAATCGGATGCTACCGCGTATCCTACACTGAGTTATTGCAACTCGCTGATCGAGCCCACCCAATGAAGCACAGTCTAACGCACTTCACAGGCCCGCTCCTGACGTTGGTACTTGCACTGACGCCCGCGTTGGCCACCGCAGCCGACAAAGCCCCCCTCAATGTGTTTCTCCTCGCCGGTCAATCCAACATGGCCGGCGCGGATTCCGAAGTGCCGATTCCTCCCGGCTTTCAGCAAACGGCTGCCGATCGCGAAACCCGTTTCACGGCCGTCCCCTTACTCGAAGGCGAGAAGTCCGCCCGTTTTGTCCCCTGGGGCGAGATCAAGGGTCACGAAGCCAAGGGCAAACTCGTCCACGGCCCAGAAGTCGGCCTGGCCCGCGCCCTCCACGCCGCCGGCTGGCGCGATGTCGCCATCATCAAGGTCTATGCCAACTTCGGTCGCGACGCGACCGTCTGGCCCTGGGGCGAAAATGGTCACCTCTTCGCCGCCTGGACAAAATTTATTGACGCCCGGCTCTCCGAACTCAAGGCAGAAGGCCGCACCGTCCGAATTCGCGGTTTCATCTGGCATCAAGGAATCGACGACGCCATCCACGGCACATTCGCCGGACAATACGAACAGAATTTGGGTGGCTTAATCAGCACGCTGCGGCAGCGATACGCAACCGCCGACACACCCTTCGTCCTCGCTCGCAGTGTGAACTCACGAATCGCTCAGCCGCGTCCCGATCCGGAACTCAAATCCCCCATGGCCCAAGTCCGACGCGCCCAGGTCCAAATGGGCGAATCAGTTCCCTCTGCCGGCTGGATCAATGTTGATGATTTGCCAAACGTCAACACCCACCACTTTAGTGCCGATAGCCAGTTGATTATCGGTCAGCGCTTCGCCGCGGCCTTCCTGCAACTGCAAGAGCAACCCGGCAATGCCGCCATCAGTCGCCCCCGCGCTCGCGACCTTGGCATCAAAATCGGCGTTCTACCCCCCGGAGAGCGCAACGCCATCACCGATGTTGCCGGCGTTCGCGTCGGCCATCGCTCCCTGGTTCAAGGCGACAACGTGCGGACGGGCGTCACCGCCATCTTGCCACACGAAGGTAACCTCTTTCAAAGCAAAGTCCCTGCCGCCCTCCATGTCGCCAACGGATTCGGCAAATTCGTCGGCTCAACGCAAATTCACGAGCTCGGCGTGTTGGAAACGCCCATCCTCCTGACCAACACGCTTAGCACCTTTGCTGCCGCCGATTCCCTCGCGGCCTGGACGTTGCGCCAGCCCGGCAACGAATCCGTCCAATCCGTCAATCCAGTAGTTGGCGAATGCAATGACGGCTACTTAAACGACATTCGCGGCCAGCACGTTCGCGCCGACGATTGCCTGCAAGCTCTCACCGCCGCCGCGACCGGCCCCGTGGACGAAGGCTGTGTCGGCGCGGGAGTTGGAACACGTTGCCTCGGTTGGAAAGGGGGCATCGGCACCGCCTCACGCGTTCTTCCCCAGTCACTGGGCAAATACACCGTCGGCGTCCTGGTCCAAACCAATTTCGACGGCCTCCTGACAATCGACGGAGCGCCCGTCGGGCAAGAACTGGGCCGATATTACTTGAAAGATGTAGTCGGCGACCAAGAGCACGGCTCCTGCATCGTGATCGTCGCGACCGATGCACCGCTCGATGCCCGCCAGCTCAGCCGCCTGGCCAAACGCGCCACGCTCGGCCTTGCCGCCGTCGGTTCTCCCATCACGCACGGCAGCGGCGACTATGTCTTGGCGTTTTCCACCGACGCAAGCCTGCGCCAATCGTTCACCAGCAACCAAGCCGTCGAAACCGTTTCCAAGCTCCGCGACGATCGCCTCTCCCCGCTCTTTCAAGCCGTCCGCGAAGCCACCGAAGAAGCCGTCATCAACAGCATCCTCAAGGCCACGACAACGACAGGCCGCGACGGCCACGTCGTCGAAGCCATCAACCCCGACGACGTGGCACGCGTCTGCCGCAAGTACGGCGTCATCGCAGAGAAGTAAACCAGCATCAGCAGCGTCTCAGTCACTTCAACTTGCTAATCCGATAACCTTCATGCTCCGGCGTGAAAAGCTCCGGCAGCAGCCGAGCGCCCAACCCGGGACGCGCCGGCAGCGGCAAATGCCCCCGCTGCACCACCAGCGTCTCGTCGATCAACAACGAGTACAGCGTCTTCAAATGTGCCCGCACCGTCTCTTGATAGGTGACATTGGCGCACGACGCCGCGACGTGCATGCCAGCCAATAATGTCAGTGGCCCCGTGCAATCATGCATCAGCGCCGGCACGTTAAACACCTGCGCGAATTCCGCGATCCGCCGCGTCTCGCTAATCCCACCCACCCACGTCGGGTCGATCATCACGTAATCGGCGGCCCGCAGTTGCAACACCTGCCGATATTCTTCCCGGCTGACCAGCATCTCGCTCACCGCAATCGGACAGCCCGCCTTCGCCCGAAAATCCGCGATCGTATCCACGCAATCCGGGCGAATCACATCTTCCAGCCATAACGGCCGAATCTCGCGCATCGCCTCGGCAATCCGCAGCGCCGCCGGCAACGCAAAGAAACCGTGCCCATCCAAAATCAGCTCCAGCTTCATGCCCACCCGCTCCCGAATCGCATGAAACGGCCGCAGCCCTTCCTCCAAATCGCTCCAAGCAATCCGCTGCCCACCTGATCGTTGATAAACCCGATCGAGCGACCACAGCTTCATCGCCCCATAACCCTGCGCCAACAATTCCTCGGCCAAATCTCCCGGCTGATGAACGCTGTTGTAATTGTCCTCAAGCGGACCGGGCTTTCCCAAGTCGCCATGCCCGGGCCAGCCTTGCGCATCCGGCGCATTGCGCGGCCGCCGGCCATAGCTGGGCCCACCGCAACTGTTATAGACCGGAATGGCATCGCGAACCTTTCCCCCCAACAGCCTCCACACCGGCTGCCGCAACAATTGCCCCAAAATATCCCACAGCGCCAAATCCACAGCCGAAATCGCCCGCAGTTCACAGCCCCGCACACCGAAAGCCGTCCCACGCTCATACAAAAATCGCCAATGGCTCTCAATCGCCGTCGCGTTCGACCCCAGCAGCCGCCGCGCCATCCAATCGTGCAGCGTCGCCGCCACCGCGTGCGGCACATAATACGTCTCGCCGTGCCCAATCACTTTCTCGCCGCCCACTTCTCCCCCATCCGTGTGAATCCGCAACAGCATCAGCCCCGGCATCACGTCGTGCGGAATCAGCGTTTCAATCGCAGTAATTCGCGGCCCATCACGAAAAGCGTGTGCCTGGCTCGGACTAGACGCCCGCGCCACATAATCGATCGAATCAGCCGGCTCTCCAGGGCTCATTTCAGTTTCTTTCGCTTGTACTTCTACTGTTCGACTTCTATTGCCTCGTTTTAAGTGATTGGGCCATGATACGTTCCGTTCGCAGGGAAGCGAAGGAAGGGGGAGTGCGATGGAGCGCCGGTTTAGGTTCGCCGGGAGGAGTTGTTGGCGGAAGCACA
>JANNTN010000820.1:0-7374 GCA_031394445.1 Anatilimnocola sp. | reverse complement strand
GTATGCGTCTTCAAAGGATAGAGGGCTCCGATCGATCCGCCGCTGCGAACATTTATCTCGACCCAAGCCGTGCTGGTCAGTGACTCGTCGCCGGTGAGATACATTCCCCGAAACACGGCTAGTGTTTTGTCTTTTCCTGATGGGGCTTTGGAAAGAATGTAGGACATGCCGGGAAACTCCGTCCGCATCCAACCGGCGATTTCGTCCTGGTCGGCAATGTCATACACGCGGAATTTTTTGGCGAAATCGCGAAAGCCCGCCTCGCCGCGCTGCTGCTGCACTTGCCACAGCGCCTGGGCGAGATCGGTTTGCCCACCCCAGATGGAAATATTGAGCGGCTGTTGCGGCGTGCCTGCGTCGATGCGCTCGATGAGCGCCCGCGAGGCAGCCGTATCGTGCCCCATGCCGATCGCTTCGCGCCCGTAGTTGGGATTGCCAGAAATGATGCGCCCCCGCAATTGTTCGAGGGTTGGCCAGTTGCTGGCCTGCTGTTGCAGGTTCGGCAGCACCGCGCCATAGGCGTCCACGATTTCACGAATCAGGTCGGTGCGCGTAGTCGGGCCGTTGAGAGTGTGTTTCTTTCGTACCGCGCTAGCGATCAGAGCTTCGATCTCGAACTCGTTGGCATAAACCATCAGGCGAACGAGCGCTTGTTGGTCGTCTGGATCGCCGCCGATATCAGTCAGCACGGCCAACCGCGGCCGCTCGGCTCCCACGAGCGGCAGCGAAACACCACACGCGAGCAGCAAAGCAATCTTGGCGACACGACGGATTCGATACATAGAGACTTCCATTGGCCAAAGGCTTGGCCTTATTGGTCGATTGCCGCAATTGCTTTGGCCAGCACCTGCCGCTGTCCTTCGCGTTCGTTCAGCGTCGGCTGCCAATCATGGCGTGCCTCAACCGTGGCCGCAACAGCCGGATCGAGTTTTAGCCCCGTGTCGCTTTCGCTGTATTGAGCGTCGCGTCCGGCCAGTTTCCACACAACCAAATCGAGCGACGGCACAACGTAAAGCACATGCCCGCCCGCCCCCGATTTCCAAAAGGCATCGCGGGGAAATTCGGCCACGTGCCCGTCAGTGTTCACGTCGAACTGCAAGCTATACGGCGAGTGGGGATTGTAAGGAGAGGCCTGTCCGCAATGCTTCACATAGTCAGCCGGGACGAGTTGTTTTTCTTCCCAGCGTCCTTCGCGGAGCAGTAAATAGCCGAACCGCAGCATGTCGGTGGCCCGCATGGCAATTCCCCCGCCCCCCGGCGTGTGCTTGATGCCGCCGGAACTGCGATAGCCGTAGGTGAACCGGCCCCAACCCGTCGGCTCGGCCAGGCGAGAGCGAACGTACTCCTCCAATTCCATTCCGCTTACGTGCCGCACAATCATCGATGCCAAATGGGCCGAAGACGTGGCATACGAATATCCTCCGCCGGGCTCGCACCACAACGTCTCGGCCGATGTCGGCTTGCCACTGCTCACCGTTGGTCGCCGACCGAGGGCCACATCGTCGTGCATCGCCGATGCGCCATCTGGCCCGGCCGGGTCGATCGTTGTTTCTTTGCCATTCACGAAACACGGGTTGTTGCCGCGAATGCCCGCTGTGAATGCCAGCAGTTGTCCCAGTTTGATTTCCGCCTTCCACGGGTCGGACAACGGAAACGCCTCCGCCGGTAAATACGCGGGAGCGAAAACCTTTTGATTGAGGCCATCGGGAAATAGCTCCGGATGCTCCGCCATCAAGATTCCCACGGCGATGCTCGTGAACGATTTGCCGCAGGATGCCAGATTGGGTGTCGCCTCGCGCTGGCCCAGGCCAAAATACTTCTCATAGACCAACCAGCCATTGCGAACGACAAGCACACCGCCATTCTTCGTGCTGGCCTTGGCGACAGACAGCGCTTCTTCGAGCTTGCCAATATCGATTCCCGCCACGCGGCGAGCTTCTTCTGCCTTCGCTGGCACACGCCAGCCGCCACGAGTGTCCGGCGGCGGAAAATAGGTATGAGCCGACTCGGGATTCGGATACAGTGCCGCGCCTGTTTTGTCTTCTGCATTGACACACAAGCACCAGCCAACAATCACCGCCCAAGTCAAAATTCGTGGCATTTCCGATAAGCTCCCTGCTGGGCGACAATTGGCAATCTTCCGCATTGTATAATGAAGTAGTGGTGTTTTTGGCTTCCCCTACGATGGAGAAGGTAACTAATCATGGAACTTGACGGCGTGGTTAGAAACGGGGTCATCGTACCCGATTCTGGGCAAGATCTGCCGGAAGGAACTCGCGTACATATTACGGTTGCCAATCCGTCCGGTGCCAAATCGTTCGGCGAAAGATTTGCACAATTCAAAGGTGCCGTACCTGATTTACCCACAGACCTCGCCAGTCAACACGACCACTACCGCTTGGGCACGCCGAAACGATGACCGTTTTTGTCGATACGTTTGCCCTGATCGCCTGGCTCAATCCACGTGACGAAGCCCATCAACGGGTTGTCGATTATCTCGATGCCTTTAAGGGGCGATTCGTGACCACGGAATGGGTACTCATTGAATTGGCCGACGCTCTGTCAGCACCGCAAGCTCGTGGGACAGTCGTGGAGTTTCTGAATGCCGTTCGCTCCGACTCAGCTTTCGCTATCGTTGGCTATGACTCAAATGTTTGTCAGGCTGGTTTCGAGCTATTTGCTGCAAGACCAGACAAATATTGGTCACTTACGGACTGCATCTCGTTTGCGGTTATGAGCGAGTGCGGCGTTACAGACGCATTAACGGCAGATCACCACTTTGAGCAAGCCGGTTTTGCGCCGTGTTCATTTAACATACCGCTTCACGCGCACATCGTTCTTCTGCGTCGGACCAAGAGTTGGCCGCGGCGCGAACGACCAAGCAACGCGAGATTATTGCTCGCGAAAAGTGAACCAGCTTAAGACGCCTAGCAGCAAGGCGCAGCACAATAGCGACACGTCCATCATGACGCTCGCGCGCTTGAACGGCACGCCAAAGGCTAAGTCCGTTGTAAACAAAATGATTACGAGGCCGGCAACGACCAGCCCCGACATACACAGCGCCTTTGGCATTCCCCGCGTCCTCGTGGTGCTCAACTCTCGCATGGCTTCGCAGCAAAGTTCTTGGCAGTAGTATAATTCGACCTTGCCCCGTGTCACGACGGGCGACGCAGCATTCCGCCCCGGTTATCCCCGATTTTCTCTGGAAAAACCGCCCCCCACCTGCCCAATCTGATTTTCCCTACTCCATTCCTTCACATCCCCCCAACCGCTAACCCCTCATATTCCCCGTGGCGACCGACCCCAACGACCGTTCCGTGCCGGCCCGCTTTCGAGCCGTGATGCCCATCACCCACAGCTTGGCCTATTTTGACCATGCCGCCGTCGCTCCGCTACCAGGCCCCACCAGAAATGCCATCCAAGCTTGGCTCACCCAGGCCACCGAGCAAGGCGACACGGCTTGGCTGCAATGGGCCCGCCGCATTGAGGAAGTTCGGACCACTGCGGCCCAGTTCATTAACGCCCAGCCGAGCGAGATCGCCCTGGTTCCCAATACCACCAGCGGCATTTGCCTCGTGGCCGAGGGCTATCCCTGGCAGCCTGGCGATAATGTTGTCACGCTGGCAAATGAATTTCCGTCGAATCAATACCCGTGGATGAATCTGGCATCACGCGGCGTAGAGGTGCGGCGAGTGCCCGTCGAGGGCGGAGTACCCGATCTCGATCGCATCGCCGCCGCCTGCGACAGCCGCACGCGCATTCTCAGCATCAGTTGGGTCGGCTACGCCACCGGCTGGCGGATCGACGTCCGCGAGATCAGCCAGCTTTGCCGCCGCGTCGGCTGCCTCTTCTTTTTGGACGCCATTCAGGGCCTCGGCGTTTTTCCGCTCGACGTCCAGGTTGATGGTGTCGATTTTCTCGCCGCCGATGGTCACAAGTGGCTACTGGGTCCGGAGGGCGCGGGGATCTTTTTCATTCGCCAAGAGCATTTGCCGCGACTGCGCCCCTTCATGGTCGGCTGGAACAGCGTTGCCCAAGGCAGCGACTACACGCGGGTTGAGTTGAACCTTCGCAACGCCGCCTCGCGCTACGAAGGGGGATCGCAGAACATGATCGGCTTTCACGGCCTCGGCGCGAGCCTCGATCTGCTAACCAGCCTCGGCCTCACCGCACAAAACTCGCCCATTGCCGATCATATTCTCGCCATCACCGATTACGCCTGCCAGCGCCTACAAGAACTCGGCGCGACGCTCCATGCACCACGCACCGGCATCCATCGTTCGGGCATTGTCACGTTCAATTTGCCCGGCCACGATTCCGATCACATTCGCCGCCACCTCGAAGCAGCCCACATCATCGTCCGCTGCCGTGCCGGCGGCGTCCGCATCAGCCCCCACGGCTACAACACCACCGACGAAATCGACCGCCTACTTGGTGAGCTAAAGCGAATGACCAATGACTAATGACAAATTCGCTATACTGCCCCCCACACCTTCACCGAGGTTTGCATGTCGTCCGATTCCCAGGCGTTCGATCCCTACCGATCCCCTGTCCAGCCCGAAGTCCCTTACGTTGGCCCGCCAACCACCGGCCGCCCGGGTTGGCTGACCACACTGTGCGTCCTCTGCATCGTTTTAGGTGCGTTGGGATTGTTCAATTCGCTGATTGGTGCGGCAGGAGCAATTGGCGGCCCATTCATTCAGAAGGCGTTTCAGCCCAAAGCGGGCAAGGGAATGCCGGACGATATGCAGAAGGCCCAAGAGCAGTTTCAAACCGAGATCAATGCGGTACAGAACAAGTATTTTTGGGCCACGATGCCCGCCTTGGCGTTTCGGTTTGTCGCCGCCCTGTTATTGCTCATTGGCGGCATTCGCACGCTGTCGTTGATGGAACCGGGCCGCCAATTGCTGCTGATCGCGTGCAGCATCGCAATTGTCTTCGAGCTGATGTTTTCGATTTTGCAGAGCATCATCAGTCTCGATACGATGACCATCGTGAATGAATACGTGGTGAAGATGACCGAAACAATGCCTCAAAATGCGAACGGTCCCGACATGAGCCGCATTCTGCCCACCGTCGTCCGGGCTTCGGTGATCGTCAGTATGGTGCTGGCGTATCTCATCTCGCTTGCCAAAATCGGCCTCTACATCTTCGGCCTCGTCTATCTCCGCAAACCCCAAATCATCGCCCTCTTCACCAACAGTCCTTCGGCTACTCCCGCCTTGAACCCTGAATCCTGAACCCCGAACCCTCACCATGACCCACTCCGACTCTCGCGTGGCCGTTTATACCGGCTCGTTCGACCCCGTGACGCTCGGTCATCTGAACGTGATCGAGCGGGCGGCCCGTTTAGTGGATACGCTGATCGTTGGCATCGGCGTCAATACCGAAAAAGCGGCGTTGTTCTCGCCCGACGAGCGCATCGACCTGCTCCAGCAAGCCACTTCGCACATCAAGAACGTCGTGGTCCACTCGTTTGCTGGCCTGGCAGTCGCATTCGTGCGTGAATGCGGTGCCCGCGTCATGGTTCGCGGCGTGCGACCTCTCACCGATCTGGCCGGCGAGTTCACGATGACGATGGCCAACAAGCACCTCGACCCGGGCATCGAGACCGTCTTTCTGATGGCCAACGAAGAGTTTGTTCACATCTCCAGTTCGCTGCTCAAGCAAATCGCCCCGCTCGCCGACGACGAAATGCTCGCCCGCTTCGTCCCCCGCGCCATCATCCCCGCCCTCCGCCAAAAAATTCAGCGGCAGCCCTAAACACCAACCCGAAGCGTAAGCGAGGGCCTGAAATACTAACCCGACGCGCCAGCGAGGAATTTCCCACCCTCTATTCAAAATACTTCTTAAACCCCAACAACCGCTTCTCAAATAGATTCCAACTCGCCAGCGCAGCGACGGTCGTGATCGTAAACATCAACGCACAATAAACCACCTGCCCGGCCACCGCGCTGCCCAGGACGCTCGCCACCCCTCCAGCAGTCACGAGCGGCGCGACAAGATAGATCAGCGGCAACTGAAACACATACATTCCGTAGCTGTACTTCCCGAAGAACTGCAGCATCCGAGAATTTCCAAAGCGGCTAAGCCAGCTCTCGCGGCCTGCCGCGACGACCAGCACGAGCAGCGACCCACACGTGCAAGCCCAGGCTGCATCGGGCAGCCCCAACAATCGCCGGTCGAGCACTGACATTGCCAGTGCGATCGTTCCACAAGGAATGAGTATCAAGGGCGCGCGGCGTTTCAGCCAACCCAGCCCATTTGGGCCCCGCGCCGCCAGTGCTAACCAACCGCCCAGCGCCAAGCCATCCATCCGCAGCAACGTGAACACTTCCGCCGCCACATCATTGCCACCAGTCACCAGCCATGTCATTCGCGCGAGGATCGATGCTCCAAACACAACAGCACAAACCCGCATCGCTCCCACTCGCGACGAAAAATAGATCACAGCCGGCCACAACAAATAGAAATGCTCTTCGATCGCCAGCGACCAGAAATGATTGAGCGGACCCAGACACCACTCGCCGCGGATCGACTGCAAAACATTCGCACCGTACAGCCACAGCCACGCCTGCTGCTCAACCGCCGGCTGAAGCGACTCCGCCAGCGACCGGCTAACAAGCGGCAGTAGAAAGAGAGTCACCGCCAACGCGAGGTAGTACAGCGGAAAAATCCGCAGCGACCGCCGCACGTAAAAATTGCGAAAGTAGTGCTCCTTCGCTTTCGCCTCGAACAGAATTCCCGTGATCAAAAAACCCGACAGCACGAAAAATAGATCGACCCCCCGGCTGCCCAGATCAACCAGCCACGAATGGCCAATCGCATTGGCCGCGCCTTCCCCGCCGCCACCAAACCGATACAGCGTGACAACGACAATCGCCAAGCCACGAATCGCATCGAGCGCCGGCACATGCCCACGCGGCAATTCGAGCGACTCTTCGCGCAGCGTCGCCGATAGATCAAATCGCGGTGCGATAAACGGCCGAAAGACCATAAGCTCGTGTCCCCAGGGAGTGGAACGGGCGCGCAGAAGCGGCCAGAAAGCTTAGGTCACGCTGCCAGAAATCAACGCCAGCGAAGCGGATGGTTCGTTTGTACCGCTTGTGCGGAGTACATGGCATTACAGTCGTGAAATCCCCGCGAAATCATCCTTCAGCGACCGGTACAACCCCTGATACACGGGAAAACTGCGATCATAAACCTTGGCCGCTTTTTTACCACACGCCGTCCGGCTGACGACGCGGATCGTCGCTCCGCAGGCTTCCTCGACATTTTTGTACGCCCCGCACCCCACCGCCGCGAGCAGCGCCACGCCATAGGCTGGCCCCTGCTCGGCGTTGATCGTCACCACGTCTTGCCCAAACACATCCG
>JANNTN010000078.1:0-5665 GCA_031394445.1 Anatilimnocola sp. | reverse complement strand
GCTTTGTTTTTGTAAGCGATCAGATAGTCGGGCTTGATCGCAATGGCTTGTTCGAAGCACTCCACGGCCTTGTCGAGTTTCCGCATCAGCCGATAGGTATTGCCCAAGTTGTTCAGGGCGATCGCGAAATCAGGCTTGAGGTTCATCGCCTTCTGATAGGCCGAGATCGCCTCGTCGTAGCGCACCTGGTCGTGTAGCGCCATGCCCAAAAAGCACCAGGCATTGGCGTTCTGCGGCTCGGAATTCAGCACTTGCAAATACAAGTGTTCCGCCAAGCGCGGGTTTGCCGTTTGCTGGGCCTTCCATCCGTCGTTGAGCAGTTGTTCGGTCGTCGGCATCGCCGTTCCTTCCGTTTCACGGGCAAATCACCGGAGTTTTCGTTACAAATGGCCAGTTAGACACTGGCAAACGCCCTCGTTAGCAAGGTAGGTTAGAGACAGGCTAGGTTAGGCATAAGTCGCCCGCACGCAAGCACGGTTGCCCCTGGCGCGAGCTTTTTCGACTGGTTCCAACCGCGAGGCATTGTCATGCGTCATGTTACCGCACTGTTCGTTCTCGTTTGTGCGATTGTATCCGTTGCGGCTCACGCTCAAGACAAAGGCCCGCAGCCGGGCTTCGAGCAGAAGAAGGCGTTCGAGCAAATGCAGCAACAGATGCTGATGCAGTTCGACGCCGACAGGGACGGCAAGCTGAGCGATCAGGAAAAAATGGCGGCTCAGGAAGCGATGCGTCGCCAGGGGGTCAACATGGGCATTCCGCCCGGCGGCTTTCCCGGCGCGGAACAATTCGCCAAGCAGTTCGACCGCGACGGCGACGGCAAGCTCAATCAGCAAGAGGCCATGATGGCCCAACAGGCCTTTCAGCGGATGCGTAACAACGGCTCCGGCATGCGGGGCGGCTTGCCCAATGGCGGCGGTGGTGGTGCCAGCGGTGAAGTGCCTCAGCAGCCAAGCCTCCTTGCCAATCCCGGCGACGCCAAGCCGACCAAGGTCAGCCCACTCATCAAGCGATTTGACAAAGACGGTGACGGCAAGCTGAACGCCGACGAAAAAGCCGCGGCCCAGGCGGAACTGAAAAAGGACAAATCGAAGGAGAAGGACGCCAAGCCGAAGGAAAAGGAAGCCAAAAAGGACAAGTGATGTCGGGTAAGCACTCGTTGTTGTGCCACTGCCCTAGCTGACGAATGGTTGGCGTCCTAGAATGATACGTGAACTAGCTGCTGCTTTGCTCTCCCTGGTCTTGCTGACCATTAGCACGGTTCGATGGCCAGGCCCGGTCTGATTGTGTCTCTTGGGAGCCTTTTGTTATGTCTGCACAAAATTTCTTGCGTCGCGGCTTTACTCTCGTTGAGCTGCTCGTCGTCATCGCCATCATTGGCGTGCTCGTCGCGCTGCTATTACCCGCCGTTCAGTCGGCTCGCGAAGCGGCCCGCCGCACGCAATGCACAAACAACATCAAGCAGGTGGTGCTCGCCTGTCATAATTTTCACGACTCGTACGGAACCGTGCCCAATATCGTGTCCTACGCGCCAACTGGTGGCGGCGGCACGACGGGTGGTTTTGGAGCCGGCTGGGGTTTTCTGCCGTTCCTGCTCCCTTATGTAGAGCAGAAGCCGCTCTTCGATACGATCAATTTTACGACCAATGTTTGCTGCAACAGTTTGAGCCAGGTGCATAACGCTTACATTCCCGCGTTCACCTGTCCGAGCGATCCGCTGGGCAAAGCGCTCATGCCCGATCGCGGCCTGCCCGCGACCGCATGCAACGACAATAGTGGTTCAGCCGTGTTCACGGGCACGCTGGTTGGCAGCACCACAAGTTCATCGGGGTTGATTCGGTCGCGACCCAGCAGCTATCTGGGCAGCTATGGCGATGGGTTTGTACTCGCGGATACCGTGGGCTACAGCGTGGGGGTGACGGGTAAGAACTATGGCTGCGGTGGATGCAGTGAATCGGCAACCGCCACCGTCGCTGGTGCAAATTGCCCAATTCCTGGCATCGGTTGGGGTGGCGGGCCGAACCATCGAGGCATTTGGGATTATCGCAACAGCCGGCCGCCGCTACGTTTTGCCCAGATCACGGATGGCCTGAGCAACACGATCATGATCGGTCACACGTCGAGCCTCGCGGCTGGGTACGACATGGTTTGGTTCACCAACACGGGCAGCACAATTGGCACCAGCCTGCCAGTAAATTTCAACATCACCCCCTCGATAGAACAGAAGTCTTTTTATTGCCCAGGCTGCAATTTAACCGGCACTCCGTGGCGTGGTCGCGGCTTTCAGTGCCACCATCCGGGTGGCGTTGTGGTCGGAATGTCCGATGGCTCGGTGTCTTTTGTGAACCAGAATGTTAGTCAAGTGTCATTCAACGCCATGGGCAGCCGCGAAGGAGGCGAGACCGTCACCAGCCAATAAGCACCAGCGCTGGGATGCGCGTGGCAAAGCAGGCTATGCTTTGCCTGATAGAATGGGCCCTCTTTTATTCTTGGTGTCGTCTTACGCACATTCCGCTATGCCAGATCATTGTTCCCGACTCATTGGTTTCTTGTTGCTTCTTTTGGTGACGACCGGCTGTGGCGGTGGCGGCTCGGGCGCTGCCGCAGTGAGCGGCAAGATCACGCACAAGGGCAAACCACTGGCCAAGGCCAATGTGAGCTTCACTCCCGTGGATGGCGCAAGTCGAGCGGCCGCTGGCCTGACAGACGAGAGCGGCTACTACAAGCTCGGTACTTTTTCGGCCAGCGACGGCGCGCTGCCGGGCAAGTATCGCGTCGCCGTTATTGCTCGTGGGCCCGATCGGCCTCCCAAGCCGGGCGAAACGGGCAGCGGGATGCCAGGCGAAACGATGCCAGGTGATGCGTTGATACCGATGAAGTATTTCGCACCAGATTCGTCGGGGCTGAGCTTCGAAGTCAAAAAAGGGAGCAATACCGCAAATTTTGATTTGGTAGATTAGCGCAATTTTGCGTTTGTTGTCAGGCCGGCGGGGCAAATTGTTGAACGATCTGTTTGGCGGTGCGGAGGCCATCGACGGCGGCGCTGACGATGCCGCCGGCGTAACCTGCGCCTTCGCCGACGGGGAACAGCCCCGCGATGCCGGGCGTTTGTCGTGAATCGCGGTCGCGGATGATACGCACGGGTGAGCTGCCGCGCATTTCCGGCCCGACCAGCGTGGCATTCTTCAAAAAGTCGCCTCGCCATTGGCGATCCATCAGCGGCAGAGCGGTTCGCAAGGCCGACAGCGCGATCGGCGGCAGTACGCCATTCAAGTTTGCGGGAACGACGCCGCGTTGATACGAACTCTCAAACTGCTCACTGCTGGCAGGTGTGCGACCGGTGAGAAAATCGGTTGCGCGCTGGATTGGGGCGAGGTACGACCCACGGCCGATTGCAAAAGCAGCCGCTTCGAACTGCCGCTGGATTTCCACGCCCGCGAGGGGATGCTCGCTGCCGAACTCGCCCGGCTCGAGCGTCACCATGATGCCGCTGTTGGCAAACGATGAATCGTGCCGCGAATTGCTCATGCCGTTGGTGCAGAACATGCCTGGCTCGGAAATGCTGGGAATCACCACGCCGCCGGCACACATGCAAAACGTGAACACGTCGCGCTGTCCGCGCATGATGAGCGAATAATCGGCGGCTCCGAGAATACGTTCATAGGTTTCGCGCTGCCCGGCGTACTTATGGCGATTCACCTGCTCTTGCGGCTGCTCAATCCGCAGGCCCAGTTGAAACGCCTTGCGCTCCATCGGCACGCCGACGCGGTGCAGCATGGCGTAGGTATCGCGGGCGCTGTGCCCAATCGCCACGACCACGGCCGAGGCGGGCAAATAACCGCTCGATGTCTGCACGCCCCGCACGCGGCCCGCGGCGATATCGATTTCTTCCAGGCGGCAGCGAAAGCGATATTCGCCGCCGAGATGTTCAATCTTTCGCCGAAAATTGCGAACCAGCATCGGCAAGCGATTGCTGCCCAGGTGCGGGCGCTGTTCATAGCGGATTTCCGGCTTACCGCCGCATTCCACGAATCGCTCCAGCACCCAATCAACGTCGGGTCCGCTCATCCGGCAGGTGAGCTTGCCATCGCTGAAGGTGCCAGCGCCCCCTTCGCCAAACAAGTAGTTGTTTTCGCGATCGAAAGGTCCGCCGCGATCGAAGGCTCTGATCGCCGGCACACGTTGTTTCACCGCGTCGCCCCGCTCAAGGACGATCGGCCGATACCCGCGCACCGCCAAGTAATAGGCCGCGAGCAGTCCGCCGGGTCCGGAACCGACGACGATCGGCCGCTCGTTCAGCGGCAAATTTCCCGGCAGCGGGTCGTCAAACTGGGTTGGTTCAAAGCGATCGACTCCGACACGGCCGGCGCTGCTGGCCTGCCATTCGACTTCGCCGGGCCACGAGGCAACCACCGTATAGACAAACCGCAAGGAATCGCGCGAGCGGGCATCCAGGCTTTTCCGCAAAATTCGCCAGGTGACCTGTTCCCCTTTGGGCAGCCCCAGGCGGGCGACGATGAGGTCGCGCAATTGCTCTTCGGGTTCCTCAACCGGCAGTTCCAGATTGGTCAGGCGAAATGGCATTTGGCAATCGTATTCGATCGGCCCACGCTATCGTATTCGATCAGCCCACAACGGCGCAGGGCATTCAAAAGTCACGCGTTGCTTGGTTAGCGGGTGAAGGAACGAGATACGGTGGGCGTGCAGGCACAGCGGTGGATCGGCGGGCTCGTGGGTTTGGGTATCGCCGAGTTGCTGGTTTGCCAGATATGCTTGCTCGCCGCAAATCGGCCATCCCAGATGCCACAAATGCAGGCGGATTTGGTTGGTTCGTCCGGTGGTGGGCCGGGCTTCGACGAGCGCTGTGCCATCGTCGGACCTGTGGAGCACGCGAAACTCGGTGCGCGCGGGCTGCCCCTGCTCGTCGATGGCCCGGCCACCCAGTTCGGTGGTGCCGCGGCCGATGGCGGCATCACAGACGAATGCGTCTTCCGGAGGATGCCCTTGAATGCGCGCGAGGTAATGTTTTTCAACGGTACCGGAGGCGAATTGGGGCTGAAGTTGGCCGGCGAAGTGCCTAGTGCGGGCGAAAACGACGAGGCCGGTGGTGTTGGCGTCGAGCCGATGCACGGGCCGCGGATTTTGTGGGTGATAGACCTGATTCAAAATCCACTGAAGGGTGTTACGGTTGAAGCGGCCGGAAGGATGCAGCGGCAAGGGAGCGGGCTTGTTGACGACGATGAGCGCGGCGTCTTCGTGCAGGACGCGAATGTTTGCGTTGACAGCGGGTTCAGAACAGGCGGGCTGGCGGTGCAGATAGTGCTCGCCGGGTCGCACGCTGCGGTCAGGGGCGACTAGTTGATGCGCGTGGTCCAATATCAATTGTTGGGCAAAACGCTCGTGCCAATATTCTGAGGTGAGTTGAGGGAACATCTGGCCGAGTGCTTGGAGCAATGTCAGGCTGTCGTGTTTGGCCGAGATTTTTAACGGCCGGATATTGTCGTAGGGCTCGCTGCCGGGGAGTGGAGTGGTCGCTTGCTGAATGGCTAGCTCGCGGGCGGCAAGCGTGCGGGCTTGTTGCTCGGCGTCGGACAGAAAGCAGTAGGGGCAGGATTGTCCCAGTACGAATCGGCTGTCTTGCTGATCGGCGGCGGTGAGCGGCGTGAGG
>JANNTN010000725.1:0-2454 GCA_031394445.1 Anatilimnocola sp. | reverse complement strand
CCTCCACCACGCCATCTCCTCCGACACCAATTGCGGCAACACCCGCTCTGCTTCCGCTGCTTCACCAGCCGCAATCGCCAAACTGGCGTAATAGACATACAGCCCTTCCAATCGCGGCTGCGATAGCGAACGCACTACCTGCTGAACCTTCGGCAGCTCTTCCTTCGCCGCCGCAGCATCGAACCACACGGGTGCCAGTTCCGGCGACAACGCCGTTGCTGCATCGGTGTTCAACCGTCGCGCCCCCGGCAAGCTCCCGCTCACCGCCACTCGCGTCCGCAGCAGTTCAAAACACCTCAAATACGGCTCCACAGCCGCTTCCCGCTTGCCAGCGGCCAGCCGCGACCACATCGTCGCCTGGCAAACCAGATAAGCCGTTTGGCTTTTGCGTTCCGCAAACCGAGGATACAACAACTCGGCCGGTTCGCTCGTCGCCGCATAGTCGCCATTCTTCAACCGTTGGCGAATCCGATACAGCGGCCCGCCCAGTTCCGTAAGCAACCGATCGAACTTCGCCTGATCGAGCGCAACTCGCCCGCGCTCGATCTCATCCCAAGTCACCCGATTCCCACCACTCCCCCGCGGCCCATTCAGCACCACCCCATCTTCATCCAGGCTCACAACCGTCCGCTCCCCGACAACATCCAAATTGCGCAATATCAACCGATCTGCTGCCGGCACCGCAGCGGCCATAAACCCGCCAATAAGAAATCCAAAAAGCATCGAAGCTGGAGTTGCCGGCATAGCCCCAATTGTACGCCGCACAAAGTACTCTTTACTTGATACTCAGTACTTCCCTTATCCGCTTCCCAGTGACCACCACGCCCCCTCTGCCTCCCCTTTCGGGTTATTCGTAGTTAACTCCGCATTCAGAACTCCGCGCTCCGAACTTCCCCCTCCGCGCATAAAAAAAGGAGAGACGATCCTTCGCTCTCCCGTGCGATTAGCAATTTCAACTAGCCAGCTAGCCAATTTATGCTAGCTGACCGACGTCCGACTTAGCGGCGTCCAAACAGACCACGGCGGGATGCGCTGTAGTTGTTAGCCGGTTGAACTGCTGTCGCGGCCGGGGCTGGTTCAGAAACCGTACCAGCCAAGCCGGGAGGGGCATCGGTCGTAGCGGCCATCTTCGACGGGGCAACCGAGGTGTAGCAAGCTCCACCCGAGCAGCCACCGGTCGAGCAGCCACCCCTCGAGCAACTACCACCCGAGCAGCCACGGCCACCGCGGTGGCCGAAAGCCATTGCCGAATCAGCCACAACCAACGAACTAACCACTACTGCAATCGTCGCGAGAAACTTGACCATCTCCATTAACTCCCTTTTCCAGGTCCAATAAAAAAACTCACATGCCATGCGTCATGGCCGGGTGAATGTACCGGCTGGGTAATATGCGTCAAGTGGGTCAAGTGTTCCTTGGGAGTAAATTGGATAATATCAACAATCGTCGATATAAACGTAATGAATTGCTGGCTCCGCAACCCATTAAATCATCTCCTGCCGGGTGGCTTTTCGTGTCTCTGCGAGTTTTTTGCGGCGATATCCTTCCGCTCCCACTACTCTATCGCTCCCATCACCACCGCCAGCTCCAACAGCGCCGCCACTTCGTTCCGCTCGATCGTCGCAGCCAATTCCAGCCCCTCGCGCGTCAGCGAAAACTCCGTATAGATATGGTGCATCGCCAGACCGGCGGCACACAGCTCCCGAAAGCCCGCCAGAAACCGGATCGTCACCGCCGGATTCTCCCGGCTGCGAAAAATCAGGACGTGGTCCGCATCCTTCTCTACATAAACGGCCAGCATCCGGCCCGGCGCATCGAACGCCCGGTTCGCGCCCTTCACCTCAATCACTCCCCGCTCCCGCGCCGCGACCAGCAAACACTTCGCCTCGGGCGACAGCCGCACGGTCTTATCTCCCCCCGTCGCCATTGCCCAACTCGCCACATGGGCTAATCCCGCGATCGTCGGTACCCCCTGCCCCAATTCCGACCACGCCACCGCCCACTTCGGATCATCCACCGCCACCGGCAATAAGTCATCGCTCATCGCCCCATTCTACCGGAAAGTAGGCCCCCGACGCCGTCGGGGCCTGAAGCACAAGCAACTCGCTTTGGCGTATGACGTCCGAACGGCTGGAAAAGTCTCTGCCGTCTCCGTCGCTCGCAGGCGTGAGAGGACTACTTTCGCCGAACTTGCGATGGCACTGCACCTGCCGCATAATCGGGCGGTTATCTATTGGCTTGCATTAGCGGGGTCACAAATGTTGCGTCGTTTGTCGGTAATCATTCTGTCGTTGCTGCTCACGGCTGCGGTCACTACGAAGGCCCAAGAAGTCATCCCCCACCACCAAGACGCCCCACCCGGCCCGGCCCTCTCGCCCGCCGAAGCCATTAAAAAAATGACGGTCCCCGACGGCTTCTCCGTCGAGCTTGTCGCCAGCGAGCCCGACATCGTAA
>JANNTN010000696.1:0-3036 GCA_031394445.1 Anatilimnocola sp. | reverse complement strand
GCCCTCTGCCGCTACGACTACACGCTGAACGAAAAGCCCGAAACCTCCACCGCCGCACCCCTCTCACAACCCAGCTTCCATCTCCTCGAAGACTATTCACGGCTGAAATTTATCGGCCTGAAAGCCGGTGCCTCTGCCCCCAAGCCCGGCCTCCCCACGCAAGCCTTCGTCACCACCTCCAAAGTCATCGGCTCCCCCGATCCGCCGCTTCCCTACAAACCCGTCCGCGCCTTCCCCAAGCTCAAGCTCAACTTCCCCATTTCACTCGACCGTATTCCCGGCACCGACCAATTCCTTTGCATCATCCAAGGCAAGCCCTACGCCCCCTCCGAGATCCTCCGCATCCGCGACGATCCCAATAACGAAACCGCCGAGCCCGTTCTGACAACCCCCAACAACGGCACCGCCTACGGCATCGCCTTCCATCCTCGCTTCACCGAGAACGGCTATCTCTACATCGGCTGGAACGCCGCAGTCGCCCCACACCAACCCGAAGCGTCAGCGAGGGACATTGAACACCAACCCGACGCGCAAGCGAGGGAGGCAAAACCCGACGCGCCCGCGAAGCCCCCCTCCAAACGCACCATCATCACCCGCTACACCCTCGACCGCTCCACTTACCAGCTCGACCCCGCGACCGCACTCGAAGTCATCTCCTGGGAATCCAACGGCCACAACGGCGGTGACCTCGACTTCGGTCTCGACGGCATGCTCTATATCACCTCGGGCGACGGCACCAGCGACTCCGACACCAACCTCCGCGGCCAAGACCTCACACAACTCACCGCCAAAGTCCTCCGCATCGACGTCGATCATCCGGCCGAGGGCAAGCAATACAGCATCCCCTCCGACAACCCCTTCGTCGGCACCGAAGGCGTCGTGCCCGAAACCTGGGCCTACGGCCTTCGAAATCCCTGGCGCATCACCGTCGATCCCAAAACCGGCCACATCTGGGTCGGCAACAACGGCCAAGACCTCTGGGAGCAGGTCTATTTCGTCACCAAAGGTGCCAACTTCGGCTGGAGTGTCTATGAAGGCAACCAGATCTTCTATGCCAACCGCAAAATGGGTCCGCAGCCGCTGACGCCCCCCGTCGCCGACCATCATCACAGCGAAGCCCGCTCCCTCACCGGCGGCGTCGTCTATCACGGCACAAAACTCCCCGAGCTCACTGGGGCCTACATCTACGGCGACCACTCCACCGGCCGCATCTGGGGCATCCGCCACGACGGCACCAAAGTCACCTGGCACAAGCTGCTCGCCGACACCACCTTCAATATCACCGGCTTCGCCATCGACAGCCACGGCGAGCTCCTCGTCGCCGACCACCGCGGCGACAACGACGGCGGCTACTACTACCTCGAACAATCGCCTCCCCAAACCGGCCCTACCACGTTCCCCAAAAAACTCAGCGACTCCGGCCTCTTCACCAACTTGAAAAACCGCACCCCCGCCCCCGGCGTCATCCCCTACTCCGTCAACTCCCCCCTCTGGTCCGACGGCTCCCACAAAGAACGCCACTTCGCCATCCCGCAGCACGCCGCCGCCAACTTCAAGATCGACCTCGCCAAGAAAAACGGCTGGGACTTCCCGAGCGAAACCGTCCTGATCAAGTCCTTCGCTCTGGAAACGACTCCCGGCGATGCGGCGACTCGCCGCTGGATCGAAACCCGCTTTTTGACCAAGCAAGAGAACGAGTGGATTGGCTACTCCTATCGTTGGAACAAAGAACAAACTGACGCCGAGTTAGTCGCAGCAGATGGCCTCGACCAGACCTACTCCGTCGGCGGCAAAACCCAAACCTGGCACTTCCCCAGCCGCGTCGAGTGCATGGTCTGCCACAGCCGGGCCGCCAACTTCGTCCTCGGCCTCTCAACCGCTCAGATGAACAAACAGCACGACTACGGCGGCACGCTCGAACATCAATTCCGCGTGCTCGAACAGCTCGATCTGCTCAAGAAACCCGCCGACCCCGACAAGCTCGCCAAAATCGCAGACCCGGCTGACGAAACGCAGCCTCTCGAAGCCCGCGCCCGCTCCTACCTGCACGCCAACTGTGCCATCTGCCACATCAACGCCGGCGGCGGCAACGCCCAGATGGACATGGAATACACCGCCTCCCTCAAAAAGCTCAACGCCATCGACGTCGATCCCCTCCACCACAAATTCGGCCTCGACAACCCCAAGCTCATCGCCCCCGGCCACCCCGAACGCTCCATCCTCTTCCACCGCCTCTCCCACCGTGGCCCCAACTCCGGCCAAATGCCGCAACTCGGCACCAACCTCGTGGACGAAACCGCCGTCAAGCTCTTCGACGCCTGGATCCGGTCGCTGCAGCCGTAGGATAGGCGTCTCGCCTGTCCCTATCCTGTAGGGTGGGACCAGCGAGCTTGCGAGCGCAGGCCCACCATGTCCCCCGCCATTCCGGCCATTTTCCACACCATGAAAATCCGTCACTCACTGACGGATTTTCATGGTGCGTCTGAATTCAGCTTGTTTGTTCTAGCGGGTCAATAATCCGGGTAAGGATAAATACACCACGGCATGCGATTACAAATTCCTAGTGCAAACTGCGCCCCACCCCATCCTGCAAGCGTGCGCCTGTCGAGGGTTTGCTGCATCTCTTGGCCATCGTCAACTTGTTCAAGCCGGTATCGCTCAATCGCAATAACAAAACGGACGTTTTCTCTGCGATCTTGTTCATTCAGTCGTAATGATGTCTCAAGCGCGTCGGAGTATCGCCCCAATATTGCTTGGGAAAGAGCGATCTCTTCCACTTTCAATTCCGTTGTTGCCACGCTCAGAAGTTCGTCAAATCCTCTATCCAGATACGGTAAAAACTCTGGGCAGCATCGAGTGATCGTGGTGACGGCGAAGTCGGACTCGAATACAGGGTTGTTTTGCTCCAGTCGAATCTGGACAGCCGCCGGTGTTGGGTTATTTTGACCCAAGCGGAGGTTTTTATGTCAAAGTCAGCGCGGCGGAAGTTTCAGGATTCAGAAAAAGTGGCGATTCTCAAGCGGCATCTGGTGGAGA
>JANNTN010000695.1:0-3221 GCA_031394445.1 Anatilimnocola sp. | reverse complement strand
GCACCTGCCCCATCCGGCGCTCGGAGCCGATTTGGGCGGTCAGGTAGTCGTGCGGCCCTCCCAAGATTCTGCCGCCGAGCCCCAGCAAAGTGCTTATCTGTCGCTCCAGCCGCGCTCGCTTGCCAAAGTATCACTCGACAGTCGCTCTGCATCGCAGTTGAGCGCGGGCGAACGGGTTACGATTGGTCTGCGCCAAACTTCGCAGTCGTGGGGCCGCCGACTTCTCAACCTGTGGAATGAATACTTGCAGCAACTGGCAACCCAAGCCGGATTGATCGAAACAGCCAAACGCTGATCTTTTGCCGCTTCGCTATCGATAGCCTCCATTCTGCACTCCCAGATTGGGTCGTGCCGCCTGCTGAATCCCAGCTTCCGGTTCCGGCACAGGAACGCGGGCGACGGCACCGAGTCGCGCAGCCTCGCGAGCAGACGAAAGCGGCAGGGATGACCACGAATGCATCGACTCAGAAGTCGTTGTCATGCGAGCTGATTGCGACACAGGCGGTCCTTCAGCTTTGGCCGCGAGGGTCGGTTGCGGCGTGGCAATGATTTCCTCATTGCCCGTTACGGCGGCGCAGTCCATTAATGTTCCAGTCGCGCGGCGCAAGTTGACCCAAGCAATTCGATGAGCAACCTGCGAGCTGACAAAATTGAATTCCGCCCCACCCCGCCGATCCTGGGACTCCAGCAAATCATTGAGCACGATGCCCGCGACTTGTTGATCGCCCGCCAGCAGTCGCCAACGTTGCGTTAAATAGTCAATCTGCCTTTGCTCCGCCAGCATCGCCTGATGTGCGCTGACCATTTCTCGAAAGGTTGTCGAAACCTCCCGCGTGGCAATCTCCACATCGGCTCGCACATTCGAAGTGACAATTTCCAGCTTCGCCGTGGATCGCCGCAGTTCGACCTGCCGCTGCGAATGTTGGGCCTGCGCCGCCCGGTTGTTGTAGGGCAATTCGTACACCAACCCGCCCCAGTACGTCGGCCGGCCTTGGCTGAACTGATTGCCATAAGCGGCCGCAAAATCAGCGTCCCCCTGCAGACCACTCACATACCCACCCAAGATCATGTTCAACATCGGCAGCAAGTCTCGCTGCGCGATGTTCATCCGTTCGCCCGCGGCCTTGATCTCTTTGGAAGCTTGCTGAATCTCTGGCCGCAGCCCCAATGCCGTGCTTAATGCCACCGCTAAGTCGGCTTCGCCCGACGACGCACCCGCCGCGCTTTGCGGAATCAGCTCCACAGCCAGCGGCGAGTCCAAAATCGGATCGTTCGCCAGAGCTTTGAAGCGGCTGACAGCGTTTTTTACGTTCGTTTCATAACGCACGAGCGAAGTCTCACGATTCGCGACCGCAGCCTGCCCCCGCGCCAATTGGCTATCGGCCACGTCCACCCCGCGTCGAGCCGCCAGTTCCTTCAGAACCTCCACCGCCTCATTGCGCAGCCGCCGCCGCTGCAAATACACCGCCCGCTGCAGGTAGATTTCCCAGTAGGACTTGTGAAAGTCCAGCAAATAGCTCTGCATCTCACGGGCAAAATCATCATGCGCCATGCCCGCATCGAGTTGCGCAAGCACGACGATCGCGCTGTTATAGGCCTGGCCGGCTCCCTTCATCAACGGCTGCGTGAGCGTCAGGTTCAGCCGTGCGGTGGCCTGATTATTGGGATCAAAGAACTGGGAATTGCTGTTTTGAAAACCCATTCGCTGCGATAATTCCACCTGCGCACCGCTCAGCATCCGCCTCCGCAACCCACCCGATCCGTACCACGTCTCGTCGATAAACCGTGGCGGTCCGCCGGTCGTCAGCGTGTTGCCCACCGGATCACTCGTGCCGGTGTATCGCGTATCGGTGAACAGCGTGGCATCGAAATTGGCTTTCGCCTTGGGTATGGCGAACTCCACGATCTCCGCCGTGTCGCGCAGCACGCGCACCTGCGCCGAATTCGTGATCGCCTGCACGACCGCCGCATCCAGTTGCATCGGCAACGCCGATTTTGGATCGCCCAGCGGCCGCTGCACGAGGTCGTGCCACCAAGTCGCAAAATCACTGTCTGGTCGCAGCAGTTCCGGCGAAATCGGCAATGGTTCCGGTGAGTTGGCCGGTTCGCGGATGATCAGGTTATCGCGCGCCTGAACTGGTGGCGCTAGTTCGGGGCCAGACTGGGCTGTGGCTCGGCCAAAGAGCAATGCCATCAAAATCCACAGCGATGACACGAACCAATAGCCGCAGCTGCGCGTGCGAGCGTGTCGAATCCGCAGACAATCGGACGCTCGGCTTTCGGACGACATCTAAATTAGCTTTGCGGTTCACAGGACATTCCACAGGCGATGAGCGGCCCAAGCCCTCAAAGTTCGGGCCGGGCCAGTGACACGAATGGCCAGGGTCACTCGCCCACGCTCCAGGCTATCTTGCCCCTGAAGCAAACACGCCGGCTGCCGATAATGGCGCATTCCTCACTATCGGACCCTTCGTCATCAATCCTTTAGACGGCGTCGGTGGCGCAGTTTGCGCAAGTCGCGTAATAGGGGCTATGGATAAACTTGCCCCATCCTACGGAAGGGTATAACAACTACTTCCTCTGTGCTTCCTGTTACGGGCGACCCAGCGCCTGGCCTGATAGCACCAAGTGAATAATCAAGGATGCCAGCCAGCCGGTGACAAAGACCAGTGAAAACCAAGCCAGGATGCGAATTCTGGCGGTGCGGATCACTTCAGGCTTGCTCAACATGATTTCGGCCAGCGCCTCGCGTGCGCACACGAGCCACAAGACGCTGAAAATCAGCCCCAGCAGAGAGACGGATGCCCGGTGAAAATTGGTGTCGGCCGTGCCCAGGGCCGCCACTAAAAAGCTGCTCGGAACGAGAAACAGCTCGGAGATTTTGACAAGATCAGGCAACCGATAACTCTCTGGGCTCTCCACTGCTAGTTCACTCCTGTTGCTGAGCCACCTGCGAATAGCCAGCATATTCCCGGTGCAGTCCTCATAAAACCTACCATGCTGCAATTCGATTAGCTTAACAACTAGCTAACCCCCTCTTGTATACCCTGTTTCCAACCTGTGTCAGACAGCAACACAACTTGTTTTGCTCCAGTCGAATCTGGACAGCCGCCGGTGTTGGGTTATTTTGACCCAAGCGGAGGTTTTTATGTCAAAGTCAGCGCGGCGGAAGTTTCAGGATTCAGAAAAAGTGGCGATTCTCAAGCGGCATCTGGTGGAGA
>JANNTN010000692.1:0-4774 GCA_031394445.1 Anatilimnocola sp. | reverse complement strand
TTTAACCCGTAGCCGCAGGCGCAGGCGTCCTGGCCACGCGACTATTGGGGTAGATCATTTGCTTCAAGTTGCCTAAAGCCTGGAGCCTCGGCCCCAGAAATGCAAGAGCCGCCCCAAAAATCCCATCAGCCAAGTAGCGCCGCAGGTTGCTTCCCCCACCAACTCCAAGCACCATAGAACCGGAAACAAACCCCGCCGCACACCCGCCATGCCTCCTTTACCCCTTCTCCGCTGGCTCCAAGCAACCTACCGCCGCATCGCGCGCTCCTCTTCCACAACCAAGCGCTCCACCCGCCCCCTCACCTTCGAACCCCTCGAACAAAAAACCCTCCTCGCCACGCTCCCCACCGGCTTCACTGAAACCGCCGTCGCTTCCGCCCTCAACAGTCCCACCGCCCTCGCCCTCAGCCCCGACGGCCGCGCGTTCGTCACCCAACAAAACGGCATCATCCGCGTCGTTAACAACGACTCCCTCGTTCCCACCCCCTTCGCCTCCCTCGCGGTCGATTCCCAAGGCGAACGCGGCCTGCTTGGCATCGCCCTCGATCCCCATTTCGAGCACAACCACTACGTCTATGTCTATTACGCCGCTTCCTCCCCCGTCGTCCACAATCGCGTCAGCCGCCTCACCGCCGACGGCGACCGCATGATCCCCGGCAGCGAGCAAGTCCTGCTCGACCTGCCCCCCGTCGGCGACGCCATCTGGCACATGGGCGGTGCCATTCAGTTCGGTCCCGACGACAAACTCTACGTCTCCACCGGCGACCACCAAAACTCGGCCAACTCCCAAAGCCTCGAAAACCCCTTCGGCAAAATTCTCCGCCTCAACCCCGCCGGCTCCATCCCCACCGACAACCCCTTCTACGCCACCACCACCGGCGTCAACCGCGCCATCTGGGCTTACGGACTCCGCAACGCGTTCACCACCGCCTTCCAGCCCGGCACCGGCCGCTTCTTCATCAACGATGTCGGCCAGAGCAAGTGGGAAGAAATCAACGAAGGCGGCCCCGGCCGCAATTACGGCTGGCCCACGACCGAAGGCTTATTCACCCCCGCCGATCACCCGAGCTTCACTCCGCCCCTCCATTCCTATTCGCACGCGCAAGGCACCGCCATCACCGGCGGCGCGTTTTACAACCCCGCCACCTCGCAATTCCCCAGTCAGTACGCCAACGACTACTTCTTCGCCGATTTTGGCTCGGGCCAAATCAACGCGCTCGATCTCGACACCAAAACCGTCACCCCCTTCGCCTCCGGCACATCCTTCCCCACCAATCTGGCCGTCACACAAGCAGGCGCTCTCTACTACATATCACGCGGCATCGGCACCGGCTTTCCTGATACCGGCACCGGCCAGGTCTTCAAAATTCAACACGCCACCAGCGCCGCTCCCACAATAACCACCCCTCCCGCCAACGCCCTCGTCACCGTCGGTGCCCCCGCCAACTTCTCCGTCGCCGTCACGGGAACCGCGCCGTTCACTTATCAATGGCAGCGCGACAACACCAACATCCCCGGCGCAACCTCCGCCACCTACCGCCTCCCCACAGCATCGCTCGCCGATAGCGGTGCGAAATTTCGCGTCACCGTCACCAACGCTTTCGGCACCGCCACGAGTCTCTCCTCCACGCTCAGCGTCACCACCGATTTACCGCCGATCCCCACGATCATCTCCCCCACCGCCGGCACGACCTACGCTGGCGGGCAAGTTTTCCACGCCTCCGGCACCGCCAACGACCCCGAACTCGGCCAACTCGCCGCCAGCCAATTGATCTGGCAGATCGATTTTCACCACCACACCCATTCGCATCCCTTCCTGCCCCCCACCGGTGGCCTCTCGGAACTCACCTTCACCATTCCCGTCATCGGCGAAACCGAAACCGACGTTTGGTACCGCATCTCCCTCACCGCGATCGATTCGCTCGGCCTCGCGACAACCACTTACCGCGACATCCTTCCTCGCACCGCCACCATATCACTCCAAACCAACATCCCCGGCCTCGCGATCGACCTGGATGGCCAGCCACACACCGCTCCCTTCGTCGAACCCGGTGTAATCGGCCTCGAGCGCACCCTTGCCGCTGCTCCCACACAACAACCCGCTGGCAAGTCCTATCTCTTCCAATCCTGGTCCGATGGCGGCGCTGCCACGCACCACATCAACTTCCCCACCACCGACACCACCTACACCGCCCTCTACTCGCCGGCCAACGTCACCTACATCAGCGATCTCTCCTTCGCCAGTTCCACCAACGGCTGGGGGCCCGTCGAGCGCAATCGCTCCAACGGCGAGCTCCGCACCTCAGACGGCACAACCCTCTCGCTGCACGGCGTGCGTTACGCCAAAGGCCTCGGAATGCACTCCACCGGCCAGGTCACCTTCAACCTCGCGGCAAAATACAACCGCTTCGCCTCCGACATCGGTCTCGACGACGAAGTAGCCGGCCTCGGCAGCGTCCGCTTCGAGGTTTGGGGCGACGGCGTCAAACTCTTCGACAGCGGCCTAATCACCGGCACCTCACCCACTGCCAAGATCGATCTCGACGTCACCGGCATCAAGCAACTCCAGCTCGTCGTCAACGACGGTGGCAATGGCAATGCCTACGACCACGCCGACTGGGCCGACGCCCGCCTCCTCGCCTTCACCACCGGCCCCGGCACCGCCCCCCCGCGCCCCTTGCCCTCCACTCCGCCGCCAGCCAACTTCTCAGCCCCCGTCAGCTATCCCACCGGCCAAAATGCCCACGGTGTCGCCGCTGCCGATTTAAATAACGACGGCCTCCCCGATCTCGTCGCCGCCAATGCCGGTTCCAGCACCGTCAGCATCCTACTCGGCATCGGCGACGGCACTTTCCAACCCGCCGTCAACTACTCCGTCGGTCAGGCACCCAAAACCGTCGTCGCCGGCGACCTCAACAACGACGGCTGGCAGGATCTCGTCACTCCCAATCAAGATGTCGCCACCATTTCCGTCCTTCTCAATCAACGCGACGGCACCTTCGCCCCCGCGGTTCATTATCCCGCCACTACCGGCGCTCACAGCGTCGCCTTAGCCGACTTCGATTCCGACGGCCGGCTCGACATTGTCCAAGTCGGTTGGGGCTCCAAGCTCGTCCGCGTCTTCTTCAACCAAGGGAACGCCGTTTTCGCCCCAGGCATCGACCTCACCTCCGGCACCGCCCCCCACTCCGTCGTCGCCGCCGATTTGAATGCCGACGGCAAGCCCGACCTCGTCATTGCCAATCGCTCCGGCAACAACGTCGCCGTCCTCCTAAACACCGGCAACCGCCAATTCGCCGCCAAGGTCGCCTACACCGTCGGCTCACGCCCCCATTCCCTCGCCGTCGGCGACCTCACCGGCGACGGCAAGCCCGACCTCGTCACGGCTAACGACAACGGCAAGAACGTCAGCCTCCTGGTCAACAAAGGCGGCGGCAAATTTGCCAAAGCCACAAACCTCGCCACCGGTCCCGTTCCCAAAGGCGTCGCCCTCGGCGACATCAACGGCGACGGCCGCCTCGACATCCTCACCGCCAACACCGCCGGCAACTATCCCAACCGCAACAACCCCGGCGGCAACACCATCAGCATCCTGATCAACCTCGGCAGCGGCAAATTCGCCAAGCCCCAAACCTTCATCACCGGCGTCACCCCCTTCTCCCTCGCCCTCGCCGATTTCGACCACGACACCGACCTCGATCTCGCCACAGCCAACTGGCACACCCACAACCTCACCATCCTCTTGAACCAACTCAAGCACTGACCTAGTTCCCAGGCTCCCGCCTGGGAACTCACT
The DNA here is from genome assembly GCA_031394445.1 of Anatilimnocola sp. Lineage (GTDB taxonomy): Bacteria > Planctomycetota > Planctomycetia > Pirellulales > Pirellulaceae > CAYLLN01. The sequence continues at coordinate 978 of JANNTN010000692.1, read as the reverse complement.
ACCCCGAGGCTCCTGCCTCGTCCTCTCCTCCACACCAACGCAGTCCCAACTCCCTCTTTTCTGTTTTAATCCGTGTCATCCGCGGCTATTTCTCTGTCCGATTCGTGTCATTCGTGTCATTCGTGTAATTCGTTTGATTTGATTTGCTGAAAGAGCGGGCCTCCTGGGTAGAACGAAGATGCGGCGTATCCTCGTTCGTGCCGTACGCATTCCCGGCTGCCGTCGGCGCAAACTCGCTCACCCGAATCGTCACCGTCCCAATATCCGTATCGGGATTTCCGTTATCGCTGACCGAATCAGACGCCGCCATCTTGCAGAGGGACGGAGCTTGGTGATGTAAAAGTGGAATGGTGGCTTCAGCCGTGGTTCGCTCCGCGACTGGACAGCCACCCCATCGTAATATCAGCTACCCCGCCGACACATTTTTTTGGTTCCTGACACCTTTGCCGGCCTGACACCTTTGCCGGCCCCGGTTATTGGTTCCTGACACCTTTTCCGCCTTGACACCTTTTCCGCCTCCCAAACTGCAATGCCATGATTCAGAATGTCCCTTTTGTTTCCTCCCGCAGCGCGACACACAACAGCACGGCTAGGCCAAATTTCTGTAAGGGTGCATTTGAGACCGAGAAAGAACAATGTCATCTATAAATGCACTTACAGAGACGCCTTCCTCAATCTCATTAAAAATAGTAGCGACCACAAAAACTGGATAATAAAAGTTATCTGACCCGTATATCCACGGTTCATTTTCCGGGAGATCTGGATTACGAATACACACCCAGCATCCGCCACGTTTCTGGATGATGAACGCACCGCAGGCTGCTATTAGGCCTGGGATTGTTTTGCTCCAGTCGAATCTGGACAGCCGCCGGTGTTGGGTTATTTTGACCCAAGCGGAGGTTTTTATGTCAAAGTCAGCGCGGCGGAAGTTTCAGGATTCAGAAAAAGTGGCGATTCTCAAGCGGCATCTGGTGGAGA
>JANNTN010000691.1:0-13793 GCA_031394445.1 Anatilimnocola sp. | reverse complement strand
GATTCGTTTCCGTTGACCTGCGTTGCTCAACAAACTTCAATGTCCAATTCAATCCGATCAGATTGGGATTCCGAGGCTTCAAACGCCTCGCGCACGGCAGCCAGCGCCAATTGCTTGACGTGGTGCGAGTCGGAGCGGCCGCGCACAATGATGCGCCCGTCAACCGACTCAACGCGCAGGTTCCGGAGGCGACCGCCGGTGCGTCTGGCAATCGAACTTTCCAGGCGGCCCGTTTGTTCCGCCAAAGTAAAACGTTGTCTGGGATGGTCGAGCAACGTGCGCAGCGTCCTTGCCAATTGTTTGGGGGCCAGCGGTTTGAGGTGATAACCGCTCACCGGAAAGCGCGTCACGCGATCCAAGACCTGAGAATCGCGACACGACGTAAGGACTATTACCGGTACGGACGCAAGTTGAGGAACCTCGCTCATCCTGGCCAGAACTCCGTCGCCTCCGCCCCACGGCAACTGCGGCTCGAGCACGAGCAGGTCTGGCACACACTCGTGCAAACGAGCGACACATTCCAATCCGCTATATGCCGCGACCACTTCGAAGCCCTCTTGCGCGAGTCCCTCTCGATACACAGGCTGCAGCGCCTCATCGGGATCGGCCAGCAAGACTCGAATCGGTTTGGAGCCCTTCGATCGCGGTGAAACAGCAGCTTGGTCATTCACAACAGTAACCCGTTATTGATTTTCAGTGCCGCACATCGCCCCTCTGCAGCCCAGCGGGTCACGATCGGTGAGCACAAAGGGGCGATGGTTTGTTCGCCAAAAGCCTCACAGGACCAACCTAGAAGGCACATGGCGTGCCGCTGCAGAACTTAGCGACTGCAATTGACGCAAGTCGTGGGTTCGACTGGGCTTGCGAAAAGTCTCTAAATGCGGCCCGCAAAAACGGCTGCAAGTTGTCTGAGTGGAGCCAATGCAGCGCGAACGCAGTGCGTTCAGCCGGAAGGCCGGCCGCCGCGCGCGCGCAGCAGCTCTTCGAGCGTATCCACGCCGACCGGCTTGGTCAGATGCCGGTCGAAGCCGGCGGCAAGCGCTTCCTGCCGATCCGATTCCTGGCCATAGCCGGTAATCGCCACCAGGTACGGCCGCCAGGGCAAGTCGCGCGAGCGGAGCGCGCGCGCGAATTCATAGCCCGACATGCCGGGCATCCCCACGTCCGAAATGATTAGCTCCGGGGCGAATTTCGTGACAAGCTCCAAGCCTGCAAAGGCGGTTCTGGCCAAGCGAACGTCCTGCCCCAACTGTTGCATTAAGCGGCCCATCAGGTGAGCCGCCGATTCATTGTCATCGACGATGAGCACTCGCAGGCTAGGAAGAGGATGCTTGACCGTCTCAGGCGCGGCCGCGGCCGGTTCGGCGGGCGTTTGCAAGAGAGACAAGCGGACGGTGAACTCGCTTCCCTGGCCGGGCCCTTCGCTGGCACAGTGAATCGAACCGCCATGCAGTTCGACGAGCGTTCGTACGATTGTCAGGCCAATGCCCAGGCCGCCACGCGAGCGCGTCGTCGAAGCATCGACCTGGGCGAACAGCTCAAAAATTCGCGTCTGCATCGCCGCCGGGATGCCGATGCCATTGTCGCGCACCGTGATCACTGCCGCGCCGTTTGCGCTCATCAGCGACAGCTCAATCCGCCCGCCGCGGGGCGTGTACTTGGCGGCGTTGATCAGCAAATTGCTGACGATCTGCGTCAGCCGCATTTGGTCACCCAGCACCATCAATCGCTCTGAGGGCAGCAAGCTGGCCAGCGTGTGCTGGGCCGATTCCATCGCCGGGCGGCTGGCATCGACGGCCATCTGTAACACTTCGGCCAAACAGACCGGCGCGAGGCGCAATTGCAGCTTTCCGCTGTTGATCCGCGAGGCATCGACCAGGTCATCGATCAGCCGCGCGAGTTGCTCGAGCTGCCGCGACATGATCTGGATGAGTTGCTCGACTTGCTGGGCGTTCGTTGGCTCGGCGGTAATCAGCTCGGTGGCTGCAGACAGCGCGGCGAGCGGATTTCGCAGCTCGTGCGCCAGCGTTGCCAAGAATTCATCCTTGCGTCGGTCGGCAAGGCGGAGTTTTTCTTCGATCCGATTGCGCTCGGCGACTTCGCCGCGCAACGCCTCGTTGACACTAGCCAGCTCTGCCGTCCGCCGCCGAACGCGCTCTTCCAACAGCAGGTTGGACTGGCGGATGTCGTCCTCCAGCCGTTTCTGGGCCAGAGCGTAGCGCATCGAGCGCTCCATAGTGTTCGCGTCGAGTCCGCTTTTGATCAGGAAATCGACCGCTCCGGCCCGCATGGCCAAGAGATCGACCTCGCGCTCGCGCTGCCCGGTGAGGATGATCATCGGCGCGGTGCAATCGCGGCGATGCATTTCGGCGAGCAACTCGACTCCCGTGCGCCCGCCCAGGCGATAATCGACGAGGTACAGGTCGTGATCGCATTCGTCCAGCGCCTGCAGCGCAGACTCGTACGTTGCAACGCGATCGAGGTGGTACGCTCCCGGCGGCAGTTCAGCGAACAAGTCGCGGGCCAGCAAATAATCGTCGTCGTCGTCTTCGACGAGCAGCACTCGCACCGGGGCGTCAGGCATATCCGCGAACCTCGTCGTTAGGAAGCTCCACAATCTCCAGCCAATATCGCCCCATCGTGGCGACTACATCGACCAGCGCCGCAAAAGTCGCCGGCTTGGTCACGTAGGAGCTCGCGCCCAGATCGTACGTCCGCAGGATGTCATCCTTCGAGTTGGATGTGGACAACACCACCACGCGGATCGTCCGCAGGCTCGGGTTCGCTTGAATCTCGCGGAGCGCTTCCCGGCCATCCTTCTTGGGCATGTTGAGATCCAGCAAGATCAGCCCCGGCCGCGGCGAGCAATCGGGATCGGAATACTCGTTGCGGCGGCACAGGTAATCCATCAACTCCGCGCCGTCCTCGACAAACCGCAAGTCATTCGTCAAACGGCACTCGTGGAATGCTTCGCGGGTCATCTGGCGATCATCGGGATCGTCGTCGGCCATCAGAATCGTGATCGGATTGGCGGCTCGCGCCATGGCGCATACTCCTGACTATTTCACTTGATTATTGAACATCGCGTCGAGCACCGGCAAGATCACCTGGAACCGCGATCCTTGTCCCGGCGTGCTGGCAGCAGTGATCTTTCCGCGGTGCCGTTCCACGATTTTTTTACAAATAGCAAGTCCCATTCCAGTCCCTTCGTAAGCATCGCGGCCGTGCAAGCGTTGAAATAGCTCGAAGATCCGGTCGGTATAGGCTGATTCAAAACCGATGCCGTTATCTTCTACGACCAGTTCGCATTGTAATCCAAGCTGAGAATCCTCGCTCTCGGCTGGTGGTCCCGGCAGCAAGCGTCCGGAAATATGAACCACCGGCGGCACGCCCGGCCGGTGGAACTTAATGGCGTTACCGATCAAGTTTTGCAAGAGCTGCCGCATTTGCATTGGGTCAGCCGTGATCGTCGGCAGGCCATTCACTTCGACAGTACCCTGCGTCTGCTGCAAGCGGCCTTCCAGATCGCCAACGACTTCACGGACCAGTTCTCCCAGATCGACCGCGACCGCAGGCTGTTTCTGCGTCGAGACCCGGGCGAATTGCAAAAGGTCGTCGATGAGCGTTCGCATCCTTCCCGCTGAAGCCATCATCCGATCGAGATACTCCCGCCCCTTCTCGTTCAGATCATTCCGCCATTGGCCGGCGAGCCGATCGCCAAAGGCTTGGATCTTGCGCAGCGGCTCCTGCAAATCGTGCGAGGCGACCGCCGCAAACTGGTCGAGCTCGCGATTGCTGCGCAGCAATTCCTCGGCGAACTGTCGCACTTTTCTTTCCGCCTGATCGCGCTCGGCGACCTCGTCGCGAAGCTGTTGGTTGACGCGGCTGATTGCCGCGGTCCGCTCGTGAACTTTGTGCTCCAACAGCTCGTTGGCTTCCGCGAGAATGCGGGATTCATTCGCGCGCAGCTTCAGATCGCGCGCCGCCAGCGCGTAGCCGGCCACGGCCATCAGCAGCCCCAGGCCCCCCGTGATCAAGCTCGAAACGACCGCAATCCGGTAGTCGGTATCGGCCTGCGTAAGGCGTTTGTTGAGCAGCCGTTGTTCCTCCCGCTCCATGCGGGCAACACATTCGTTCACGGCGACGAGCGCTCGCTGGCCGTCGCCGCGCATCACTAGGCGACGAGCGGCCTCCGGACTCTCCTCGCGGACTGCCCGCACGAAATCGTGGTTCAGGCTCAGTCGCCGCTCGACCGCGGCCGTCAAGGAAGCCAGTGCTGGCTGCTGGGCCGGGTTGTCTTCGGTGAGGCGTCGCAGGCGGTTGAGAGAATCGCTGACCTCCGCATCGGTCTGGGCAGTGCCGACTAGATACTCCTCCTCGCTCGTGAGGACGTACCCCCGCGTGCCCGCCACGGAATTCATGACGGTTGCCAGTAAGTTTTGCAGTTCAACCAGAACCACGCGGGTCTGATCAATGAGAGCGCCCTGCTCCCGCAGCCGCCGCAAGTTGATGTACGCTAACGACGAGCTGGCGAGCAGCACGGCGAAGACCATCACGAATCCGGTCAAGAGGCCGCGTCTGCGGAAGCTATTCATAGAGGGCCGCGGATGAGCAGCATGGTTGTTCAAAGGACCCCAGTTTACCTCGCGGCGATTGGTTCGTGCGCCGTGGTCAAGGCTGACAGTAACTCATCGAGCGATTCTTCCAGCTCGATTACCGCCGCCGACAGGCCGACCGTCTGTAGCGATTTACCCATTTGTTCGACCACGTCGGCTGCTGCCACGGCACGAGCAGCGCCGAAATTAGCCGCCAGCCCCTTCAGCGTATGGGCCGAGCGCTGGAGACGGACAGGGTCACCCTCGCGCTGCGCGGCCAATACGTCGCTCAACCAGCGCGGAGTATCGGACCGCAAGAGCCCGACCATTTCCTGAAACAGCTCCCGGTCGTCGCCCATACGGCGGAGAGAACCGGGATAATCATAGATTGTGTACATGACCCGAGTAGTGCTGTGGGCTGGACGACGCAGGGTTGCCGTTGGCCGATGAATGGTGCGAAGTAAGTATAGCGCCAGCGATCCGCGGCAGGCCGTTCGCTCTATTATTTCTCTTTATCGATGGTAGCCATCGAGAGAACCATGCCTCAAGCACGACAGCAGCCTCTCGGAACACGATCCGCGGCGGTGGGGTGCTCGCGAGAGCATGGGCCCCGCTGCCGCGTCACTCACACTTAGAGCAAACTCAATGCCGCACCGGGTTTGTTGCGTTTTCTGTGAAATCGGCCGCAAATTCGACAGGTATTGCAGAATCGTCGCATCGCGACCTGAACTTGACACTCAAGCTGGTCAATTCCCGACCAGCGGAGAGGTCAGCCGCACCTATTACGACGGCCCCTGTCAGGGCAATTGTTCCGCTCGGTCTGCCGATATTCATCTTGCCGTATTGAGCCGTGACGGATGGCCACGCTTTGCCACAGCCGCGCCCGCATGTTCGCCCACGGAACGCTGTCCGCCATGCCTGTACTTATTCTCAACGATTACACCACCATGAAGATATCGCATTGCACTCCATTGCACGCCCATTGGCTGCGGGTCCGTAACCCGCGACCTGGACGGCGCAACGTCCTGGCGCGAGAACGGCTTGCGCAGAATCGCCCCTCTGGCTGCTGCACTTTGGGCAGCATGTCGCAGGCACGATTTGGCTTTGATTGGCAACCCAAGGTGCGGCGCAACCAGATGTGCGTACTCTCAAGCATCTATCGGTTATCGCATCAACCCATACGTTTATCGCTTGTCTCGAAATACCACCCTATTTTGACATGGAGTCCAACGATTTAGTGCGCTTCGGTCCGACACACCGACGCCACGCCCGCCGATGTGGTGCAAATCAGACACTCCAGCCGGCGAGGCGGGAGTTGTAAAACGGAACAAACCGATCCTCGCTGATGGCGGCGCGGGCGTCGGCGAGGAGGCGTTGGTAGTAGGTGAGGTTGTGGTGGGAGAGGAGGATGGGGCCGAGCATTTCGTCGGCTTGGAAGAGGTGGCGGAGGTAGCCGCGGCTGTGGCGGCAGGCGAGGCAGGGGCAGTTCTCTTCGATGGGGCGCTGGTCGCGTTCGTGGATTTTGTTTCGCAGACGCATGGGGCCGGAGTCGGTGAAGGCGAGGGCGTTGCGGCCGTTGCGGGTGGGCATGACGCAATCGAAGAGATCGACGCCGCGGCGGATGGCGTTCAGCAGGTCTTGCGGCGTGCCGACGCCCATGAGGTACCGCGGTTTTTCGGGCGGCATCGCGGGGCAGACGACGTCGAGGACTTGGTACATGTCTGCCGGGCCCTCGCCGACGCTGAGGCCGCCGATGGCGTAGCCGGGGAAATTGAGATCGGCGAGTTGGCGGGCGCACCAGACGCGGAGCTCGGGATTGAGGCCGCCTTGGATGATGGCGAACTGGGCCTGATCGGAACGGGTCGCAGCGGCCTGGCAACGCTCGGCCCAGCGGATTGTGCGATCGCAGGCGTCTCGAATGGCGTCGTCGGTGGCGGGGAGGGCGAGGACGTGGTCGAGGACCATCGCGATGTCGCTGCCGAGGGCTTCCTGAATGGCGATGGCTCGCTCGGGGGAAAGCTCGAGCAATGAGCCGTCGATGTGCGAGCGGAAGATGGCGGCCTTTACAGTGCTCTTCGTTTCCTGGGCGAGGCTTAAGATTTGGAAGCCGCCGCTGTCGGTGAGGATGGGGCCGGTCCAGCCCATGACTTTGTGCAGGCCGCCGAGGTCGCGAATCACCTCTTCACCGGGCCGGAGGGCGAGGTGGTAGGTGTTGCTGAGTACCATTTGCGCGCCGGTGGCGCGGACCTGATCGATCGTCAGGCCTTTGACTGTCGCCTGCGTGCCGACGGGCATGAACGCGGGGAGCTCGACCGGGCCGTGGGGGGTGTGGAAGGTGGAACGGCGGGCGGCGCAGCTTGCGTCGGTGTGGTGGAGGTCGAAGCGGAAATCAGAAGACATGTCCAAAGTCCCAAGTCCGAGGTCCAAAGTCGTGAACTGTCACCAATGAGTGACTTTGGACTTGCGACCTTGGGCCTGGGACTCGATTTTCGTCAGTCGCCGCGGAGCTTGATGCCCATGATGGTGAGCTTTTCGCGGACTTCGGTGAGGCTGGTGACGCCGAAGTTCTTGCATTCGAGCAAGTCGTCGCCCGTTTTGCGAATCAGCTCGCCGATGAGCGTCATATTTAGCCGGGCCATGCACTTGCGGGCACGAACGGACAGATTCAGATCAGAAATCGGCCGTTCGAGCATGGCTTGCTCGTCGGGGGACATCATCGCCAAATCGACGACTGGCTCGGCCGGCTTGGTTTCCGTCGCGAATTGACCTAACTCCAAGCCCTTGGAAACCAACATGTCGCGAATCTCGACGAGCGAGGTCTCGCCAAAATTCTTGCTGGCCAACAGCTCGGCTTCGCTGGTGCGAGTCAGGTCGCCAAGCGTGCGAATGCCCATCTTCTGCAGGCAATTGCGGCTGCGAACTGAAAGCTCGAAATCCGTGACCGGAATGTTGAGCACGGCCGCGAGACGATCTTGCCGACGCTGGGCCTCTTCGTCGTACATGATATTGCCCGAGGCCGAGGCATCGCGGGCGTACAGCCGGGCGCGGGGATGATCGGGATAGGAATCGAGCACGCGCTGGTAGCAAAGCTGGGCGCGGTCGAACTGCAGCTTGTCTTCGTACAACAGGCCCAGATTGACCAGCGTGCCGACATTGGTGGGAAAGGTGGCCGTGGCCCGCTGATAAAGTGTGAGCGCGGTTTCGTCGTTGCCGCGACGGTCGTTTTCCGTTGCTAAGCCGAACAAAGCGCCAGCGTGCTTGCCATCGGCTTCTACGGCTCGTTCGAACAGGGCGATGACTTCGGTGGGGCTGCCCGCGAGGGCGGCAACCGTGGCCCCGCGTTGATACAGGTATTCGGCCGTTTGCTCGACCGCGCCTGACAGTTTGTCCAAAACTTCGAGGGCCTTCTTGTTGTCTTTGCTGTAGCGATGGGCCTCGGCTATAGCCAAGGCACAATCGTCGCCGTTGTAGCCGGCGGTCTTGGCCGAAGCATACGACTTGATGGACTCGCCGAATTGGCCCAGCGAAAACTGGCTCTTGCCAATGTAAAAATGAGCAAGCGCCCCGCCATCGGCGTTTCGCAGGGTCTCGATCGCTTGACGATACCGACCCAAAATGAACTGGCACACGCCGAGCCGGACCGCGGCAGCGGGAGTGCGGTCTTCACGGATTTCCAACTCACCCACGGCATCGCGCAGGCCGCTGAACTGCTGGTAGTCTTCCGCGATGGTTTGCAGAAGAGCGCTGATCTCTCGCGGGCCGAAGGTGTTGTTCGAAAGGACAATATCGCGAATATCCACTGGGACCATCGCTGCGAAACTCCCGTCCAAATGCTGAAGACTGAAATGGCGCTCGCCGAATCGAGGCGAAATAACCAAATTCATTGGCAAAAATCACCGCAACAGCCGGTGTTTCGTCCTGTCAAGAAAGGGCCAGCGGTGGGAGTTGAACCCACAACCCCCGCATTACGAATGCGGTGCTCTGCCAATTGAAGCTACGCTGGCATTCTTTCCGCCGGACGAACCATCAGCTAGGGCGGCCATCTGCCGGTAATCGAGTTAGCCTAAGGCGGTCTGCGGGAAGGGTCAAGGGCTGGACGGGACGCAGTTATTTCCTAACTATTCACAATGGAGAATCACAGCGATTGAGCCCCAGGTCAATGCTGAGACTTAACTATAGGCCGTCACCAGCATTTTGGTCGCCGGACGCCGCAAAAATGCGGCATTTATCGCGTGATTGGATGCTTGGCCCAGCGGAACACCTTGGGTGAATGTAACGATTGCGACGATTGGCTAAAAAACGGGGGGCTCTGACGTCCAAAAACACTTTGGAAGGCGATAGTGGCCAGGGGCAAGTCAACCACTATTGCTAGACACGCCAGAGCCCCCACGGGCCAGCCGAAGTTAATTGCTCGCTGTTTCATTTTGGCGAGCGATTTGGCCTATAAGCAGTCGATGCGCCAAAGCTTGGCTGTGCCAAAAAATAATTGCGAATCGACGTAAGTCATTTCATGGAATACACTTGTGTCGTAACACTTGACTGCCGTAGGCGTGCTGATTGGGCAGGTTGCGTTGGCACGTTTTGCCCGTGTAGCGATACGCAACAAAAAGCCCAATAAACCGGGTCCTGAATAAGGGCACCACGTGGCGAAATCGAGCAGGGGTGTTTTTAGGTATGAAGGATAAGTGAGTGGTGAGTTGTGGGAGACGAGTTGTGGCGGGTGATTTAGAACAATTGAGGGATGACGCCCGGCGGGTGTTGATTGCTGCCAATCCGCGCGCGGGGTATCAGAATCGGCGGGAAATTGTCGAGCGATTTAGCCAGGAGTTGCTGACGAGGGGCTTTGAGCCGGTCATTCACAATGAGATTGATCAATTGGCCCAGGATGCGGAACGGCTACTGGCGAGCGGTCAGCTTCGGGCGGTGGTCGCAGCGGGGGGCGATGGCACTTTTCGGCTGGTGGCAGAGCGGACCCCGCCGGGGACGCCGCTGTTCATTCTGCCGCTGGGGACCGAGAACTTGCTGGCCCGCTATCTGGAGTTGAGCACGGATGTCGTGGAACTGACGAGAATCATTGCGGAAGGGCGAACGGTGCGGTTCGATGCGGGGCAAGTCAACGACGGAAAAACGGGGGATCGGCTTTTCACGCTCATGGCGGGGTGCGGCTTTGATGCGGAGGTGGTTCGCCGCCTGCATAACGAGCGGAGTGGCCACATTCACCACCTCTCGTACGCCAAACCGATTCTCGACGCGATCCGTAAATACGAATACCCGGAGCTGCGGGTATATTATGCTCCGGATGGTTCCGACGAGTTGACCACGGAAATCACGGCCCGCTGGGTGTTCGTGGTAAACTTGCCGCGCTACGCGGGCGGGCTGAGCTTTGCCCCGCAAGCCTCCGGCACCGACGGACTCTTGGACGTCTGCACGTTCAAAGAAGGCTCGCTGATGTATGGCCTCATGTATTTGGGCGGCGTAATGCTGGGCCAACACGAGGGCATGCAAGATTTCACGCGCGTGCAAACGCGACGACTGCGCGTCGAGGCCGCGGGCAACGCACCCTACCAGCTCGATGGCGATCCTGGCGGAGAGTTGCCGGTAGAGTTCAGTGTTCTCCCGGGCAGGATTCGGCTGCTGATTGATCCATCGTGGTCCAAACAGCAGGGATTGAAGGCGACAGATGTGGTGGCGAGTTAAAGGATTCGTTGTGGTGAATTGATTCATGGTGATTGAAAACAAAAATGTCGCATCCGTCGGCCCCTATCGCTGCGGCGCGGGTCAGCCGTTGTTACTGATCGCCGGACCGTGCGTCATCGAAGGCGAGGACTTCACGCTGTCGATCGCGCGGCGACTAAAACAGATTGTCGCCGGGTTGCCCGTACAGTTGGTTTTTAAGGCGTCGTTCGATAAGGCCAATCGCACGAGCGGCGCGGCGTTTCGTGGGGCGGGTATGGAGGCGGGGTTGGAAGTGCTCGCGCGGGTGAAGCAAGAAACGGGCCTGCCGGTGACGACGGATATTCATGAGCCGTGTCAGGCGGAGCGGGTTGGCAAGGTTTGCGAACTATTGCAGATTCCCGCTTTTCTCGCCCGGCAGACCGATCTGCTCGTCGCGGCGGCCAAGTCGGGGCGGGCCGTGAATGTTAAGAAAGGGCAATTCATGGCCCCGTGGGACATGAAGAGTGTGGTTGCCAAGCTGCGATCGGCGGGCTGCGAAAATGTGCTCCTGTGCGAGCGGGGAACTTTTTTCGGTTATGGCCGGCTGGTGAACGACATGCGGTCGCTGCCGCAGATGCGATCTTTGGGGGTTCCGGTGATCTTTGACGCCACTCACAGCGTACAAGAGCCGGGCGGACTGGGGACCGCGACGGGCGGGAACCGTGAAATGGTCGAACCGCTGGCCCGGGCCGCGACGGCGATTGGCGTGGACGGCCTATTTTTCGAGGTACACCCTGATCCCGACAACTCGCCGAGCGACGGACCAAACATGTTACGGCTAGAAGACTTTGCCGGCGTGCTACAGCGAATCCTAGCCATTCGGCAAACGGTGGAGGCTTTCTCTTGATCGTCCACTCCCGCTCACTTTACATACGTGCATTCGTGCTTGTAGCGTTTACCCTCTTCGGCTGCACCACCAACACAGAAGCCCCTCCCACGACTCAGGCCGCAGCAACGACGAATCCTGCCGCCGGCAATCTCACCATCGGCCTCGAATCGCTTCGCAAGTTAGCCGAAGGCAGCGACCACCAAGCCGCGCAGCGGACGATCTTTTATCTCAATCAGTGGATTTCTGCCGATCCGGCGTCAGCCGCGGCGTGGCAGCCGGACCGCATGCTCGAAAGTTTGCCGCGAGCACTGCGCAATACGCCGGGGCTGGAGCGCCTGCCGAAGCTGCAATTCAGCTTTGACGACAGCGATCTGCTTCGAAACGTACAGTGGCTCGACGATATTTCCTACCTGCAGCAAAATCTCTGGCTGCACGACATTTCCCAGCGGGCGCGGCGTCAACCAGCCGGTGCCCCTTGGCGGGCGTGGCTAAAGAAAATTGAAAAGGAAGTAGGCCTGCCAGAGGCGGAGCAGTTGGCCACTGCCGAGCGAATGCTCGATTGGACCACCCGGAATATTCAGCTCGATACGTTGCCGCCGCAGCCGAAAGATCCGCTGGCCACCGCCGGCACGACGGAAACGGTGTTGCCGTCGTTTCGTGGTGAGGTGGGGCCGGGCTATGGCCATTTGCCGCTAGAAACATTGCTGTACGGTCGCGGTGATGCGCACGAGCGAGCACGGATTTTTATCTTGCTGTGCCGTCAGGCGGGCATCGACGCGGTGATGCTCGGTTTCTCGGTCGATCAGTCGGTGGCACGTCGCGGCTGGTTGCCAGCCGTGCTTATTGGCGGAAAGCTCTATTTGTTCGATAGCTCGCTCGGCCTGCCGCTGGCGGGACCGGAAGGGCAGGGGATTGCCACGCTCGATCAGGTAATTAAGGAGCCGGCACTGCTCAAGCAGGCTGATGTGCCTGGCGTTGCGGCTTATCCGATTACCGAAAAGGATCTGAAGCTGGGGGTCTTGGCCCTGATCGATGCCGAGCCGGCGGCGCTCTCGCGGCGGATGCAAATGCTGCAAGCGGCGATGCCGGCGGCAACGCGGTTGGCCCTTAGCACGAAACCGAGCGAGCTCGAACCAAAACTGCGCAAAGCGAATGTCAGCGGTGTGAGTTTGTGGACAGTTCCGTTTGAGGCGATCGGCTATCGCATTGGCCACCAGGTCGCCGCTTCGCAAAATCAGCAAGCCGCGCAGGATCTGCACCGCCAAGGGATTTTGTTCTCCCCAGCGCGGCCGCTCATCAAGGGCCGCAACCTGCATTTGCAGGGCCGCTACGAGAATGAGGAGCGGAAGTCGGGGGCCCACTCGCTCTATTTGCAGTGCCGGCCGCCGGATCGCGAAATCGATGCGATGAAGACGAGTGAGTTTTATCGCAAGTCGATTGGCCTCGATCAAAACCTTCCGAACGATCCAGCGCAACGGGAGGCAACACTCAATCTGTTCACCCAAATCGCCCGCGAAGGCAAATTCTATGCGACTTATTGGCTCGGCTTGTCGTACTACGACGCCGGCCGTTACGACGCGGCGATCGAATGGCTCGGCGAGCGGACTGTGCAGGTTTCGCCGCCCAGCCCCTTCACACCCGGTGCCCGCTACAACCTGGCCCGGTGCTACGAAGAACTCGGCAAGCCCGACCTAGCCAAGCAATGGCTGGAATCCGACAAGGAATCGCCGCAGCGGGCCGGAAACCTACTGCGGGCCAAGCTCCTGGAAACAAAAGGGGCTGGTTCAAAAGCCAAGGCGAGCGAGTGAGCGCGAGTGCCTCAAGGTTGGTCGTCTGTCCGAGTCCGGCAGAGAAGTGGCCAAACTTGCTCGTTAGGCGATGATTCAGACTAATGCAGCAGACCATTCCTGAACTACTTGACGCATTGTTGTCGTCGGATCTCCGCGTCGCTGGAATTGCCGGCCGTGAGCTGATAGCGCGCGCCGACGAATGCACTCCATTCATTGATCGGATTATCGATTGTTTGAGCTTGCCGAACCACGCGGTCGCGGAATTTGCACGGATTACAATCGAGCGTATGGGCGACAAGTGCATGCCCAAATTGGTCGCACGGCTTGATCAAACGGCCAGAGAACTTCGATGTGTTTACCTGGGGCTAATTGCGGCGAACGTTGACTTGCCAACGTTCCACGTCATCCTGCCCCGCGAACTGCGACATGGAGACCTGGCGTCGCGTTTCTTTGCGGCTCGATGCATCATCTACCGCCTTTATCCGGAAGCGGACATCGACGCAATTAGAAGTGAGTTGATTCAGGAATCCGTTGAGTTGTTGAAGACGTCGCGTACCGGTCCGAATCGCCGCGAATATTGGGCATTTGCGCGGATGGCGCTCAAATATTGTGGAGTGCTGTCCGGCAATGAAGATGACTACCTACTCAACAGATAGCCACTGCGCCAACGACGGCGTTCCGTTAACGGTTACCCAGATAGTAGTGCTGGACAAGCCAGTACAGGTGTTTTGCTCCAGTCGAATCTGGACAGCCGCCGGTGTTGGGTTATTTTGACCCAAGCGGAGGTTTTTATGTCAAAGTCAGCGCGGCGGAAGTTTCAGGATTCAGAAAAAGTGGCGATTCTCAAGCGGCATCTGGTGGAGA
>JANNTN010000689.1:0-5475 GCA_031394445.1 Anatilimnocola sp. | reverse complement strand
TCTCCACCAGATGCCGCTTGAGAATCGCCACTTTTTCTGAATCCTGAAACTTCCGCCGCGCTGACTTTGACATAAAAACCTCCGCTTGGGTCAAAATAACCCAACACCGGCGGCTGTCCAGATTCGACTGGAGCAAAACAGGGGAAGTTACCAACCGGCGATCGTCGATCATTTTTGGGAGACGGCTAACAGCTACGAAGGATTGACCAAGGAGATCATGCTTGTTCGCGGACTCAGCGGCGGGCAAGGTGCGGTGACGATCACGCTCGTGACGCAGGACATCACGGCTCAAGACGGAATTGATTACACGGGCGGCACTTTTACGGTCACCATCGCAGCCAACGAAATGAATAGCGACCCGATTTATATTCCATTGCTCAGTGACGATGTTGAGGATTCGTATGAGACTTATCGATTGCGAATTGTCAGTATTAACGGAGGAATTTGGAACGGCGGTGGCCTAGGTTACGCCGATTTTCATATCGACGACATTACCTTAGAGGCCACTGATGACGAAGCCGATGCAGGCGGCGACCCAGTCGAAATTCAAGTCCTCGCGAATGACAGTAATCCTGTTTACGTCTGGGTCAGTTCCGTAACTCCGCCATCGCACGGCACGGTCGAGATCGGTGAACACGGATTACCGGTTTATACACGCGAAGCAGATTATTTTGGCAACGATTCGTTCACCTACACGGTGCAGGACGTATTCGGACACACGGCGACGGCGACGGTCAGAATCCGTGTTAACTGTGCGTGCATCTTGCAAAGGTTGGCGGTCACATTGAATGGCCAAATGGCACCGATCTACCAACAAGCCACGGAAGCTTCCGATCTGGTTGGGACAAAGATTGATGATGCTGAAAGGGCCTATGCCGACGCCCTGGCAGCAGCCGATACGGCTTACGACAACGCTGCTGAAGACATCACAACCGCCTACAACGGACAATTCACGAGTGCGGAGAATACATACGCTGGGAAAGAAGCCACGGCGCAAAGTGAATTCGACGATGCAATGGCTCAGGTCGATCAAAACTCTCCAGGCTGGGAAGACACTGTGCAGCAGATAACCGATCTCTTCGATTCGAAGATAGAGGCGGCCAACGATGAGCGGTACGCTGCCGTGGCCGCTGCGGCCCAAGTGTACGAAACCGATATCCATGCGGCCAGGTCTGCTTGGAATCAAGAAATACAAACTGCCGCAGCCACTCGGGAACAGGAAATCGACGATGCCATTCAAGAGTACAACGATACGATCGGGGATCTCCAGTCCCAGACCGATGCGATCTACGCGAATTACAACAATGCAATCATCGCCGCCGGCTGTGTGGGCGGCGCAGCCCCACCGCAGTTCGTCGCGATGGAAGCGCCTCAGCCGGCGATGCATAATTTTGTTGACACGGGCGTCAAAGTAGCGCTAACGTATCTAAAAGGCGGAGGAATAACTGGCGCTTGGAATCCGGTGTTTGGTTTTCCCACCCACGGTTTCATAATTGTCAACGGAACAGGTTACGGATTTTGGCCTGAAGATGCCTTGAATAATGGCGTAGTGCGAACTAATGAGTTGACGAGATATCCTCCTTACAATGCAGATCTGCCCAAAGGAACCTACTACTTCTTGAGTGGAAGAATTGTAATCGACGACACGGAACACAATGTCACGGCGTTCAAAGCATATATATTAGCTTTCATTGTTGCACGCCAAGCTAACCCCGGAGAGTACACTATTGCGGCACGTAATTGCTTCGTATTTGTGACAGATGCGATTCAATACGCGCTTGGCCAGAGCCGTATCGACCCATCTAAACCAACGGCAACCGAAGCGTTTTACGGCTCGATGAATTACTGGCCTAATGCAAGTCCTGTTAGTTTATTTGCGCCTGGCATGCTGCCAGTGGGCCCAAGCCGATTTGATGCTCGAGCATACATCAAAGTGCTCCCTCGTGGTGGAATGTAGTGGCTGGATTGACCTTGACTGATATTCAGTGGCGGAGATACGACCCGGTCGTAAAAGCCATAACCGAGCCGACGACAGTTACTTAATTCCCTGCTTAATCCATTTTTCGCGTCTATGCGTCAAACTTCCCCTTTCCGCTTCTCCCTCGCCAAATTATTCGCTTTCATTCTGGTCATCGGTGTCACACTGGGCTCGATTCGCGGGCTATTTCTTATGAAACTGGAGGAAAACTACGAGACTCTGCTTCAAGGCCAGGAGCGGGTAGTAAACGAAATGGGTGGTCGCATCATCGGCTACGCAAAAAAATCTCGCCTGCCAGTCAGCATTGACCTGACCGATACTTCGGTAGATTGTCCCTGGATCTCGGAGCGTCTGCCGGAATGGCCATATTCCGAGGTTGACACCATCATCGTTCCCGCCGCGGTAGCCGAGCAGCCTGAGTTTAGCGATCTAATGAAGCGATTTCCGAAAGTCCATTTCGTCGTCGCGGCCGCACACGAAAATCAAAGATGAGAGGGCGAAAAGGGAGAACTGTTATTAACGACGTGGCACGCGCCGCCATGCAGCCGCGAGGGCGCGGGGGCTAAGCGGAAGAGGAGGGGAGGGGCTCATCACGCCGACCAACGCTGCGCGTCGGTGCCCGGTGATGGCTACTTAGAGAGAACTACGAAGCGCCGTTGGAGTTGTGGGGGGCGGTTTTGGACCAGTCGCGGCGTTGGCGAGAGGAGGGGATGTCCATCTTTTGCCGGTACTTGGTGACGGTGCGGCGGGCGACGACGAGATTTTGCTTTTTCAACTCTTCGACCAGCTCGTCGTCGGAGAGGGGGCTCGTTTTGTCTTCCTTATCGACGATCTCTTGCAAGCGGATGCGGATGATGTCCCAGGCGACGTCTTCGCCTTCGCCGCTTTTGGTGCCGCCGACAAAGAACCGCTTGAGGGCGAAGATGCCGCGGGGAGTTTGAATGTATTTGTCGTCAACGGCCCGGCTGACGGTCGTGACATGCACGCCAACCTTGTCGGCGATTTGCTGCATCTTGAGCGGCTCGATGAACTCCGGGCCGTTCTCAAGGAACTGGATTTGGTGATCGACGATGGCCTGGGAGACTTTGGTGAGCGTGCTGCGGCGCTGCTCGATCGATTCAATGAGCCACTGGGCGGCGTTGATCTTGCGCTTGATGTATTCGCGTTCTTCGGGGGTGGCGGTGCCGCCTTGCAGACGCTCGCGATAGTAGCGGCTGATGTGCAAGGTGGGGGTGCGGCTGTCATCGACGATGACTTTGTAGTGGCCGTCCTCGCCGCGGTCCACGAACACGTCGGGCGTGACGTTGGCCACGAAGACTTCGCCAAACTTCGCGCCGGGCTTGGGATTGAGCTTGCGGAGCTCGACCCACGCTTCTTGGATCTCGTCGATCGGAAAGCCGGTGACTTTTTGAATGAGCGGGAGGCGGTTGTCGCGGAGGTCTTCGAGATGATTGGTGATCAGTGCCCGCAACTCTTCGTAAAAGAGCATATCGGGATCGAGTTGGGCCAGCAGGCACTCGCGCAGGTCGCGGGCGGCAATGCCGGGCGGATCGAGCGATTGAACGAGGGCGAGAGCCTTTTCCGCTTTTTGTAGTTGGTCAGGCCCCGCGTCAGCCGGCAACAGATCGCGCAGACTGGCGCGGAAATAGCCGCCGTCTTTAGGATCGAGCGTGCTGATGATCCGCTCGCAGAGCGTGTACATGTCGGGCTCGACTTCCAGTTCACCGAGTTGGTGCATCAGATAGTCTTGCAGCGATTCGGGACGTTCGGCGACGTTGGCGATTACATCGTGGGCCCGATCGGAGTCTTCCTCCATGCGGCTGGCGGAGCGGCGCGTGGTCTCGTCAAAATATTCGGGAATTTCGCGGTCGAGATTGAGCAGGCGCTCGAAGTCGTCGGCGTTGTTGTGGGCTTCATCGACGACGAGGGGCTTGTCTTCGATCGCTTTTTCGCGTGGATCGTCGCGTTCGTCCGGTTCGTCGGGCAGCGTCGGATCGCTCTCTTGCAATTCCAGGGCCGGATTCTCGACGAGCTCTTTCTCGATGCGTTCCTGCAGCTCTTGCAACGGAAGCTGCAAGATTTCCATCGACTGAATCATCCGCGGCGCAAGCTTTTGCACCTGGAGCTGTCGATGTTCGAGGCCAAAGGAGAGTCGCATTTGTGAATATTTCGGCTGATTTCAGTGATTGGCTGTCATTTGTCACTAGTCACTAGTGACAAATGGCTCTTAAAGTTTTTGTCTTCCCATAAGGGCTTCTTCGAGAACTTCTTTGTTGGTGTATTCGATAAGGCTGCCGGTGGTGATGCCACGGGCGAGGCGGGTAATGCTGACGGGAAATTCGGCTAATAGATTGGAAATGTGAAGGGCGGTTCCGTTGCCTTCCACTGTCGGGTTGGTGGCCATGATGATTTCCTGGATGCCACCTGCCCGAACCCGGTCCACCAGCCGAGTGATCGTCAGTTGGTCTGGTCCGATGCCGTCGAGCGGGGCGATCCGTCCTAATAGGACGTGGTACAGGCCGCGATACACACCGGCTTGCTCCAAGGCCATCAAATCCCGCGGTTGCTCGACGATGCAGAGCTGCTGTTGGTCACGGCGGGCATCGCTGCAAATGGGACACAACTCGCCTTCGGCCAGGTTGTAGCAGGCACGGCAGTAATGAACATTGTCGCGGACATCGCGAATCGCATCGGCCAGACCGAGTGCATCGGTCTTGTTGACCCGTAGCAAGTGGTATGCCAAACGCTCGGCGGATTTACGACCGATGCCTGGGAGCTTAGCCAGCTCGTCGATCAGTTTGCCGATGGATTGAGTGACTTGGGACATCAGCTTTTTTCAGTAAGCCGAGTCACCTTGGCTTACTATCCCTCGCTTACGCTTCGGGTTTGTGTTTCGGCGTCTTCGGCCGCTGGGGGCGGGTCGAGCATGGCGATAATTTCGGTGTCGAAAAGCTCGGCCGCCTTGCGAATCAGCGGATTTTTCATCGCTTCGAGCTGCCGTAGGCGGCGGTTGACGGGCGGCTTGGTCGCTGGTCGGTCAGCCGGTATCGCCTGGGCGGCGGGCTCGTCGGGCAGGGTCGCGAAATCGATTCGAATGGTCTGCCCGACAAGGCGGGAGAAGGTTTGCTCCAGCTTTTGGCGGCGTTCGGGCCGTTCACAATACTGCTGAGCTTGAGTATATGCTTTTCGGAAGGAAACGACCAGTCGATTTGGCGCGGAAATTGCTACTCGCTCGGCCTTGGCAGCGAAATCGGATGTCATATCTCCAATCTCAGCAAGGGTTTGCTGCCAGGTTGCCGTGGCGGCATGGGAGTCGAGAGAAGGAGTCGTTTGGGGCGTGGTCGCGGGTAGATTGGGCGGCGACTCAGCTAGGTCGGGCGTTTTTTTTTTTAGTGGTAGGGGCGGGGGTAGGGTTAAGGGTTGGGGGTTCGGGGTTGAGGGAGGAGGGGGCGGCTGAGGTGGCCCTCGCATGCGCGTCGGGCTTGTGTGGTGAACCC
>JANNTN010000677.1:0-51910 GCA_031394445.1 Anatilimnocola sp. | reverse complement strand
GTGCTCATCGACCTGTTGCACCTCGGTATCGGGCATGAATAGCGACTTGATCGGCACGCCATTCATGAATTGGATCAAAAGCTTGATTCCAATGCCAATGAAAATTCCGATCAAGAGATCGGTCGCCAGTACGGCCACAATGGTCCCCACGAATACGACGAGCTGTTCGCGACCGACCTGATAGACATGCAAAAACTCGCGTGGATGGGCCAGGCGGAAGCCGGTATAGACCAGCATCGCGCCGAGCGCGGCCAGCGGAATCATGCGAATCAGGCTGGCAGCCAGAGCAACCGCCAGCAGCAGGAACAAGCCGTGAAACAGGTTGGCAAATTTGCTTTTCGCGCCATTGTCGATATTCGCCCGGCTGCGGACGATTTCTGAAATCATGGGGAGGCCGCCAATCATCGAGCTGGCCAGATTCGCCACGCCGACGGCCAACAGATCGCGGTTGAAATTCGTCTTGCGGCGCTGGGGATCGAGAATGTCGATGGCCTTGGCGCTCAACAGCGATTCCAGGCTTCCGATCAGCGAGAACATCAGCACCCATTTCATGGCTTTCCAGCAGTACGCGGATTGCGCGAACACCGAAAAGTCCGGCATGGTGACGGCACTCACCAGATTGGAGGGCACACTCGCCAAAAACTTGTTGTTGACCGAATAGTGATGCCCCAGCACGGAGTAATCGTGTGGATGGGACAAATCAAAGAACCAGGCCATGGGTATCGCGACGGCGAGCACAACGATGGGCGACGGAACCCGGCGAAGAATCGGGTTTTTGATCAGCGGATACAGAAACAGAATGAGCAAGCTCACGATTCCAATCGTGGCAATTTCTGGATTTAACTCCAAAATCTCGTGTGGGATTTCAGCCAATAGCTCCAGCGGTTCGCGGCCGTGCGGGGTTACGCCCAAGGCGACTGGCACCTGCTTGCTGCTGATGATGATTCCAATCGCGGCCAGCAGGCCATGCACCGCCGTGGCGGGAAAAAATTCACCCAGCCCGCCGGCGCGGAATATTCCAAAGAGAATTTGCACCACCGCGGCGACCGCGCCCACGGCCAGCGCCATTTTGTAAGCTGCCAGATTGCCGGCGATTTCCGAGGCAGATTGCGGCGTCGGCGTGAATCCAAAATCGGTCACCGCGCCCAGCACAATTACAATCAAGCCAGCGGCGGGCCCTTTGATCGTGAGCTGGCTATTGCTGATCCAGGGAGTAATCAGGCCGCCGACGACAGCCGTAAACACACCGGCAATTTCGGGGAACCCGCTGGCCTTGGCAATCGCCAGGCAGAGCGGCAGGGCAATCAAGAACACCAGAAACCCGGCGAGCGCATCGGCCCTCATGCGACCGAGAAATGTCAAGCCATCGCCATTGGAATTTCTGGATGAATCGGGCATCGGAATTCGGGTAATCACAGATTTAGGATAGTGGCTGGAACAGGCGTCAACCAATCATGGGTGACGGTTTTGTAATGTTTCGTGTGGTCCTTATCGCCGTTGCTCCACGAGCCGGACCGCGGCGTGATACCGCGACGAGACTCCCGGCTGCGGATAAAGTCCGCCGCCGATGATTAACGCGATCAAAATGAGCATGGCGATTTCCTCGGGCCAGCGAATCCGCAGATCGATCGACGTGACATGCCGAACTCCCGTAAACACGCGGAAATAGGCGTGCAGCATGGCGAGCCCGTCGAGCGCCCCGGCGATCACAATCGCAGTGCCTACCAGCGGATTGATTTGAACTGCTCCTTCGATCAGCAATTCAGCGCCCACAAAGCCAATCGTGCCGGGAAAGCCGATGCTGCCCAGGCCCGTCAGCAAGAACAAAATCGCCAGCAATGGCGTGTGCTCATACAGTCCATGAAACTTCGCGAGTGACAGCCTGCCGGTGCGGGCTTCGATCGAGCGGAGCGTCAACCCAAAGCCCGCCAGCGAAAGCACGACCGAAATCCAAACGCACAGAGCCCCTGTCAGGCCAATCGTTGTGGCAACTTCCAGTCCCACCAGTACCAGCGACGAGTGACTCAAAAACAGGTAGCAGAAAAATCGCCTCGCATCTTGTTGCACCAGCGCCATGCAGGCCGCATACACCGCGGTGACGAGGGATAAAAGCGCGATCGAGCGCAAGACCCAGTCGGGAGCGATTGGCAACACCAGCCGTACAGCGGCATAGGCTCCCACCAGTGGTGTGACAAACAACAGCGCTGTTCCGAACGACGCGTTCTCAAATAAATCGGTCAGCCAGCAATGCAGCGGCACGATCCCGTTGCGGATCAAAATGGCCGCCATCAACAGCACGGCTGGCAACGGAGAATGGCGGATGGCTTCGCCTCCCAGCGACTGTAAGGCTTGCCCCGCGACGAGTAGGACAACGAACAACGACATGTGAAACATGTACACGCGCGTCGGCTTGTTCCGTTCGCACAGCTCGAACCATGGAGGGAGGGTTCCCAGGGATAGCAGCGTCACGATCGCCCACGGTTCTTTGCAGGCTAGCGTAGCCAGCAAAATCGCCTCGGATACGAGCATGGAGCTGAAAGAAAAACGGCGGACTTTCGTTCGCAGCGTGGCCAGGCCGGTGAGCAAAAACAACAGGGCGCTGAGAGGTAGCAGCGGTGCGCTCAGCTCGTCGATTACGAACAAATCGCTGCCAAAAATGTGCGCCACCAGATCGAATTGCTCGCGGGCCAAACCCGCGTCCTGTGGAGTCACGTGCAACGACAACCACGCCGCACACGCAGAGGCTAGCGTCGCACCCGCAATCCACAAGCTGTGCAGCCGCGCCACATCGGGATCGCGCAATCGCCGCACCCACAGCGCGCCAAACAGCGGCAAAAGAATCGCCAACTCGATCCAGGGAATCCACAAGTGCGTCATGCCAGCTCGTCTCCTGCCGGTTCGGGAACGGCCAGCGGTTCATGGATTATCCGACCGGCCGGGTTTCCCGCGAGAAAACTCGACCAGCGTCGTTCCATAGTGTCGCACCAGCGAAAGACTTTTATGAAGGGACGGACGAGATATTCGTCGATCATCGAGTCGAGCATGCCGCGTTCGAGCGAAAGGCGATACAACACCAAGCGAAACCGCTCGGGGATAAAGCGGTCCCACCAGCCCGGCTCGGCATACAAATGGCCGCCAATCGCGTTTTCCAGCAGCCGATAGTCTTGCAAGAGCGCTGGGGCCCGCAGCAACTGCAACGTGCGCAAACAGGCGTGCCCGATGATATGAATCAGGGCAATATAGCGAAGTCCCGCGCCAATCTCGGCGGTGATAATGCCGACCTGAGTTAACGAGGCAAAGGCCAAGGCCGACTTCACATCCGATTGCACCCGCGCAACCAGAGCGGCATACACGGCCGTGATCACGCCCAAGGCAACGATCGCCAATTGCAACGGCAATGACAGCTCGATGATGGGACTGACGCGTAAGAGCAGAAATGTGCCCAAGTGGACCGACAGCGCGCCATAAAACACGGCACTCGACGGCGTGGGCCCTTCCATGGCCCGCGGCAACCAACCCGAAAACGGCACCAGGGCCGATTTTCCCGCGGCGGCCACCAAGAGCAGCAACCCCACGACCAGAGCCTGATTGGGCGTGATGGCCGCAACGCTGTCGGGCCAGGAACCGCTGCCCATCAACTTTTCGAAATCGCCGCCCCCCGTGAGGTGATGCAGCATCAGGGCCGCAATCAGAAAGGCCGCGTCCGCAATGCGATAGACCGACCACACGCGCTGCCCATTTATCACGGGCGACTGACGCTCGTGAAAATAGGCAACCAATAGCGCCGATGAGAGCCCCACCAACTCCCAGCCGAAAAACAGCACCTCGATCGTTCCGGCGAGCGACGCCAAGATCATGCCGACGAGGAAGATGGCGTACAGAAAGAAAAAGCGATGGTAGCCCGGCTCGCGGTGCAAGTAGTGACTGGCAAACGCACCGATCGTTCCGGTCAACACAAACGTGAGAATGGCGAACGGGACCGACAGCCGATCGAATACGAACTTCAAATGGAAATGAAAATCCTCGGGATGAATCACGACCCAATCGCCGAACTCGACTTGGACATTGCGAATGCCGGTTGCCAACATCAGCCCCAGCACCAGCACGGCGCACGTCAATCCAAACAAGACGGCAACCTGTGTCGCCCGCGCCATATTCCGTTCGCTCAGCGGAAATCGCAGCAGGCTGGTTAGTCCGACGCTCACCAAGAGCATCGCGGGACTAAGCACCACTCCCAAACCGAGGAGCCAAAAAATACGTTCGTGGATCATGCCTGCCCCTTCGAAGAGATGCGACGGGACACATTGGGCACGATACTGGCAAAACCGAGATGATCGCGCGAGCCACGGTACCAATCGACCGAGGACGATACGATCGGCAACTCTTTCGATTCGGGCACGTACGGCTCGAATCGGCCGGCACGATAGAGTTGAACCGACGGAGAATCCGGATCGAGCAACGCAAGCTGGATCCATTCGTTGACGACAAGCTGCTGAATCACCGGGTTTTTTTCCAAAATGCTCTGCATGGCGGCTGGCGTTGATTCCACCAAGAACAAAATCCTTAGCGGCTCATGGATCTCCACCATTTGCCACGGCAGCCCAGTACGCAAATCGCTGACAGGCCCATCCATCACACCGACCAGCGAGGCGATGTTGTGGGGCAACTTCGAGCCACACCCGTAGCCCGTCGAATCAACATAGGAGAACAAGTATTCCAGGCTGATGCCGGCGCAAACGGGCACGGCCGGCTGCAAGATGCGGGTCAGTATCGTGCGTTCCGCGTCGTCCTGCGTCGGATCGTACGAAGTGAGGAATGTCCGCCGGTCCAGAAACAACCCCTGACTGCGCCACCGCCGCCCGACGTAGCACACGGCATTCGTGGCATGGCCCAGCTCAGGTCGCACTTGCGCCAGATCCTCGGAGCGGGCCTCGACGTGGCGGTGGGCCGCCTCCGGCGTGATGGAGAGTGGGGCCGATTCGAATCGCCGGCAACGTTCATGAGCATTGCGGCACAAAGCCCGCTTGATCACGGCGCTGGCTTGCTCAAAATCGCCGCGATGCGATGGCGGCAGGCGATCCAGGTCAGAAAACGTCAGCGTGTCGTCACACGTATTGTGCATCGCGCCGATGAAAAACGTATCCGGTGGAATCCGAATGCCGCGTTGTGCTAACGCTTCGCGCACTCGCGGATCGTTGGCCATGAAGGCATAAGCCCGCGCATTGGGCCCACCGCAACCGCCGCCACAGGCACCACAGTCGTAAGCTGCGCGGTGGGGATTGTTCATGCTCGATGAGCCATGCCCCGCAATGATGACCAACCGCGAGAACCGCTTGGTCAGGCCGATGTCGCGGAGGACTCGCTCCACGATTCCGGTCATTTCCGTCAGCGAAAAACCGAGATGGCCGTTTTCTGGTCCCGGCGTTGGGTCGCTGCGCTCCAGCGTTAGCCGGGTGAGCGCCGGGGGCTGCACGAGGCTGTCGAACAGCCGGCTGACACGCGCTGTGATCCGAGGAAACAAGACACGCGCGACCAGCGGTATCGAAGCCAGTGAACCGACAATCGACGCGAGGGCACCAGCCAAACCCGAACGGCTGCCGAGGTGAATCTTATGCTTCGCTTTACCGAGCACGCGACGCGTTTTCTGGCGTGCGCGGTGGGTTTGCTCCAGGGAATAAACCACTTCCTCTTCTACATAATGCTGCGGCTTGATGAGAATCGGGCACAGAGGCACATGATGCGCTTCGACCGCGCCGCGATAATACATCGCCACGGCAAAAAAGCCGGCGAATGCATAAGTTTCGCACCGCGGCTCCACTTCCTCTAAATGACGGCGAAACGATTCCTCGCGCTCGTCCAAGCAGCAGCAAATCTGAAATGTTGGCAGGTCGCTAGGCGGCGCGACATGCTGAGAATGAATCAAAAAAGCATCCAGCACTTGATTGCGATAACGTCTTTCGAAGGCCAGATGAAAAATCCGGCGACGATCGAGAGCACTAAATGTTTCGATCTCTTCCACGAGTCGCGACCAATCGCTCTTTGCCAACTTGCTCAGCGCTTCGGGTGTCCAGCCCAGCACTTGCGCCAGTTGAAATATCAGGAACGTCCGCTGCTCGACACTGACCCGGCTCGCATGCTGTATCTTCGAGCGGGCCAAGGAGCGTAAATCCTGCAATTCGCTGCCATTACCTAGCTCCGTGCGGGCCACGTACTCAACTGCCAGACGATCGAGCAGCAGGCGCACCGCGACAAATCCCAATAGCGAGCCGTGCGGTGTGCGATGCACGATCCATTCGGCATTCGTCTCCATTTGCCAGATCATGCCCGCCCAGCCGCGCAGCGCAAGCATCGTCCGGCTAAGAAATTCCTCAGTCTCGCCGGCAGAAACGCCTAACCGCCGCAGGTTTTCGTCAATTACCTCGGCTGCTGAAAGCTGCGCATCGGCAATGCGGTGCAGTTCTGCACCTAGGGGCGATAGCCAGCCATCCACCTGCCTAGCGTCTTTGTAGAGTTCGACAAACGCCTGGAAAAAGCCCAGCTCGCGCGTGGGTAGGGGCCAATCGGCAATGCCTTGATCAAGAAACGCCCCGCAAAACCGGATCAACACATCATGCACGATGCGATCGGTATCGATTCCCGTCGCTTGCAGGATAATATCGCGATGGCGAACGAGCGGCGCAGGGAGCGGAGCAAAACGGGGAACCGCATGCACGCCCTGATGACAGATCCGCCACAAGGCGTGCAGCGTGAAGGCTTCCCAAGTCGCATCATTCCAGTTTTCGATCCCCGCTGCGCCGAACTGCTCGAACAAAGACGCCAACGCTTCACGCGCGTCACGATTCTCATTTGGCGAACCGTTGCTTAGATCGCGCAGCACCCAGCGCCGCGTCTGCTCGATCATTTGCTCGCGTTTGGACGGCGGCGTCTCTTCGCGAAATCGGCGCAAAGCATCTGTCTCGGCAATCAGCCAACGCAACTCCGCATCTGGTCCCAATCGCAAGGGATGTTCGAGCATCGCCAGGCGGAGTTGGTGCCGTGTCCCCAGAAAGCTAACTAAGTGATCCGCTTCTTCACCCAGATCATCGATCAAAACGGCCGCCAGGTCTTCGAACTGAATTCTTCCGCGTGCCAAGTGCTGCCGGTAGCGATCTTCCGGTAGATACGGATGGCAGCCGTAAGTGGCCCCGCCCTGCTTCACCGCGTCGTGAAACGACAAATGCTCAAAGGCATGCAGCGTATTGTGGTGAATAAAGACCTGGATCGGCCCTTGCGATGGCAGGACGTGGGCAATGTGCTCGATCGTGTGAACGAGATGCTCGAGGCCATCCGCCTGGAGATCGGCTTCCTGGGTGGGGACTGCGGCTGTAGTTGCTTCAACCACGGCGGAGGTTAACTCCGCTGCGAGCCAACGGACAACCGATGGGCACTGCCAACAGGTCCAAAACGCACATCACTCTTCTAAACCACACAATCCGTACAAGACTCATATCTGGTCTTACTGGAGTAAGTGGTCCCGACTGATTCGGGGCGATGAAAGCTCGACAGCCGACGATGACTGGCGATCCGTCACAGCGTGTTAATGACTTATCCCTACTGCAATGCTGGCTAGCCTACCCTAAATGTTCAGAGCATCGCACGTCCACTCAAGGGCGGACGCATTCGAATCATTATCCGTAACTCATTTCACGGAAACAGCTTGCGATTAATTAAATCACGATTCTGCGGCCATTTTCCCGCAAGCTTACGGAGAATTAATGGACGGATAAGTCGCGTCGGCGGAATAACAGAAAGTCCCCCTTCCTCGCGTCCCAATGCTTCCGCGTGTCCTACATTTGCCAGTCGCGCCAAAGCGCGCTGACGCCAAGACCCCTGCGCGGTCCACGCGGCAGTCCTCGTTACGGACCTTTTCCTGATCGACAAGGCAAGTAGGAAAACATGGTTGTCATCGTTGGTTGCATCGTCGTGCTGGCCTGCGTGCTCGGCGGCTTTACGCTGTCGGGCGGCCACGTCGGTGCGTTGATCCATCCCGCGGAAGTTTTGACCATCGGCGGTGCCGCCCTGGGGGCGATGATCGTCATGGCCCCGGTGAAGGTGCTGAAGGATTTGATGAAGGGTCTCCTGCAATCACTGAAAGGTTCGCCTTTTACTAAAAAGGCCTATAGCGATCTCTTCCAGGCCATGTATGAGTTTTTCCGCCTGGCTCGCCGCGAGGGACTGCTGGCCTTAGAGCCACACCTCAGCGATCCGCATCACAGCACGATCCTGCAGAAGTATCCAAGCGTCCACAACAATCATCACGTCACGAGTTTCATCTGCGGAGCGATTGCGCCCGTGATGGATGGTTCGGTGACGCCCCAGCAATTGCCTGGCCTGTTGGAAGCGGAGATGAAAACGATGGAGGACGAGCACCACGCTCCTATCTCCGTCCTGTCGAAGACCGCGGATGCCTTGCCTGGCTTCGGCATCGTTGCCGCCGTGCTCGGCATCGTTATCACGATGGGTGCCATCGATGGACCGGTTACAGAGATCGGCCACAAGGTAGGTGCCGCCCTCGTCGGAACCTTCCTTGGCATTTTGCTCTCGTACGGCTTCTTTGGACCGCTCGTGACAAAACTGGAATTCATGGGTATCGCCGAAATGGCCTACTTCAGAACTATCGCCACGATGGTGCAAGGCTTTGCCGACAATCAGCCCCCAAAAGTCATTTTAGAAATGGCTCGCCGCAGCCTTGGCACGGAAGTGCGCCTCACGCAGGAAGAACTTGAAACGCTGTTGAAAGCCGTCGATACCGGCGGCTAATCACAGTCCCTACTCGCTATTCGCTACTCCCTACTCCCCCACTCCCTCCTAGGACTCTCTCATGGCTGGCAAAGGTGGTGGCGGCGCATGGAAAGTCGCCTACGCCGACTTCGTGACGGCGATGATGGCCTTCTTTCTGGTCATGTGGATCGTCGCGCAGAGCGAAGACAAAAAAGAAGCAATTGCCAGCCATTTCAGCGATCCGTTCTCCCGGGAGTCGGAAGAGGATGGAACATCGAATCAGCGGCCGCCAAGACATCCCGCGCCGGCCCGCATCACCAATCGACCCCAACACGAGAAGGAAGCGGGTGGCAGCCATTCCGTGCTGTTGACGACGCAGGGGGGCCAGCGGACTGGTATTGGGATCGTTGTTCATTTTGCCGACGATTCGGTGGAGTTGGATCCTGAAGCCAATCGACGGCTGAAGGAAATCGTGCCGCTGCTCATTGGCAAACCGCAAAAAATTGAGGTCCGCGGGCATTCGTCGCGTCGTCCGCTGCCTGTGGATAGTCCTTTCCTTGATCACTGGCGATTGTCTTACGAGCGGTGCTTAACCACGATGGCTGAGCTTGAGAAACTTGGCATTCCGCACGAGCGGATTCGCCTGAGCCAGGCCGCGGGGTTTGAGCCGCTGGCTTTGCCCGACGAGCAACTGTCGGGTGGCGGTTATGCCCGCGTTGAAGTAGCTCTGCTCAACGAAACCACGGGTGCGAAGCTGGCGCAGCCGGCGGGCAAAGGCAAAATCCGCCCGAAGGTGACGCCGGTCCGCCACGACACGCATAAAACCGATGACGGACATGGAGCTGCGTCGCACGAAGCGGACAAACATTCTCCTGCGGCTGACAAGTCGAACCACTCGGATAAGTCGAGTGCCGGCGGCGATCACGCGTCGGACCATAAGACCGAGGCTAAGCACGCGCCCGCGGCGTCGCACGGTCACTAACGGCTGGTAACGCCGCTCGCACTGCTCCCCGCCTTGCTCGCTCGCGCCAGGCGATTTAGCGTATGGCCGGGTCGATTCATACGCTAGTCCGAGGAGCGTTTTGCTATGTTGAAGGAACTATTCAATCTCTCTGGCCGCACGGCACTCATTACCGGCGGCAGCAAGGGCATCGGCAAGGCGGTGGCCCGCGGCATGGCGGAGGCCGGGGCGAACATTGCCATCTCGGCCCGTCACGAGGACGAGCTGAAGAAGGCCCAGGCCGAAATCGGCGATAATCTAAATGTCAAAGTCAGCTATTTCGTCGCGGATATGAATGACCGTGCGGCTGTGAAGCAGCTCGCGGCGGATGTGCTGAAGACATTTGACCGCTGCGACATTCTGTTCAACAACGCCGGCAGCAATAAGCCGCAAACGCTGGTCGAGACGACCGACGAAGTTTGGGACAACATCGTCGAGCTGAATCTGACGAGCTGCATGTTGCTGAGCCGCGAGTTGGTTCCGTCGATGATCCAGAACAAGTGGGGGCGGATCGTCTATACCTCCTCGATTATGGGTTTGGCTTCCAATCCCGCTCGCGGCTGCTACTCCGCCACGAAGGCTGCGTTGTTGGGCCTGGCTCGCGCACAGGCGCTGGAACTGGGGCCGCACGGCATCACCGTCAACTGCCTCGCGCCTGGACCCATCGCGACCGACCTGCCGATGAGCCTGCTTTCTGTGGAGCAAAAAAAGGTGTTCGCCGAACGCACCGCCGTGAAACGCTGGGGGCAAACGATCGACATGGTCGGCCCCGTGCTGCTACTCGCCACCGACGCCGGTGCCTTCGTAACTGGTAACGTCATCCTCGCCGACGGCGGCATCCTCTGCCGGACGTTCGATTAGTCGGCGTGGCTGACAAAGCGCTCACTTTTTGTGAGCATCGAGCAGGCTGAAAATCGTAAGGCATTGGTAGGCAATAAGTTCGGCTGATCGTCTGGTTCGAAAAAAGCTCACAGTGAGCAGTTAGTGAGTGTTTAGGAGGGTCGAGTGAGCAGTTTGTGAGGGGTTTCAAGTTCCATGTTTCAGGTTCAAAGTTGGCGTTCATGGTTCGGGGCGCGCATGTTGGGTAGTCCCTCGCTGACGCTTCGGGTTGGTGTTTGTGGAGGCAGTGGCCTTCTACTAGCTACATTGCATTTTGGGCGAAAAACCGGGCCAGATTTTGGAAGATTTTTTCAAGCCGGAAACGCGTTTTTTTATGCGGTTTGCTATGGGGCAGGGGGCGGGGTTGGCGACCGGTGGGAGGAGCTGGCCTGTGCGGATGTTGATTGGAGACGGCTTGGGCTGGTTCGATTGGGCACGGGCAAGCCGGGGCAGCCAATCAGACGCTGCTATCTGGCAGTGGGACGGAGCTTGGTGATGGAAGGTGGAGTGGTGACTTCAGCCGTGGTTCGCTGCGCGACCCGACAGCCACCCGATCGCAACACCAACCACCCCGAACCACTAATTGGTTCCTGACACCTTTTCCGCTTCGATAATTATCAATCAACGGGAGTGGCGCGTAGCAGGTCGGGTTTTTCGAGCGAGGCAATGCTTTTACGGACCAACTCGTTTTCATCCGTTTTCAATTTGACAATCAGCCCAGCATCGCGGAATTCTTTGTTTTGGACCATCACTTCAGAAACGAACAGTCGAGCCCACCAATACTTGCTATTACATAGTTCGTGAACGGCAGCCGTGGTTGCGGCATCCGTTCTGCCGCCGGAAAATCCCTCAAGTAAATTCTTTTGGTAAAGCGCATTAGCAATGACACGCTCGTTACGTCGGAGATCTATCAGTTCATCTGCTGGCGCGTCGGTATGATAGAACAAGAATGCGGCGTTCGGGGCGAATTCAAACATCATTCGTTTAAGAGGCTCTAAAAATTCCGCTTTGGCGCTTCCTTCCTTGACAAGATCTCCCCATTTTGAATAGTCGGGATAGTTATAAAATCCTACCGCATCAGTAAAAAAATCAAATGGAAAAATTCGACGGACCGATTCACGAAGCTCTTCGTCCTCTGCGTATAAATATCGGCCGAGTCCCCGTGCAATTTCCGATTCTGGAACTAGAAGAAACACAAAAAGGCGGTAAACAAAAGCACCTCTTTGCCTTTCCTCACCTTTCAAATTTTGAACATAGTACATAACCTGTTTTGCGAAGTGCGGATAGTCACGGCGGGCCAGCGGCTCGATCTTTGCAAGCAACGTGAAATAAGTATCCCCTTTGTCCCGGTTGGCTGTCGCAGCCCACTCGCTAATGAGTGACTGCAATTCCTGGTCAGCTTGAATAGCAATTTGTCCCTGGATAGTCACTGCACAACAAAACAAGGAAACGATAAATACATTTGTAAATAATAAGGGGCGCATTATCGACTCCGTTTATGGAACAATTAAATCAACAATCCCAAAATGGATATCTTCAGCAAGCGTTACTGGGCCAAGAAATCCCTCTATCATTCGATCGACAACTGTAGGATCGTGGTCAATGGTTGTGTGGTTCAAAGCGGTCCCCCACTGTGTGTCAGTCACGTTCACATTTACTGAAAGGCAGAAGAAAAGGTGTCAGGAACCATTGTTTGCTTTTTTGGGACGGCCGCGAGGGCGAATGGTCGTTTCGAGGTGGAGTTTGCTGATCGCACGCGCGCTCCAGGCAGCGGTTCCTAAAGGATTGCCCCGCTGCACGCTGCGTCGAACGGCGAAAAGCTCGGATTCGGTGAGCGGTTCGTTGACGTGTTCCGTCCAGCCGGGCTGGCGGGGCACAGGCCAGGGGGAGAGCAGGCGTTTGTCTTCGGCTGAGCCGCGGAGCCAGCGAAAGAGGCTGCCCCACCGCCATTGCTCGGCCCGCGCGACGAGGGCGGCGCGTTGTGCGTTGCGCTCGACATAGCGGGCCACGGTGTAGAGGTATTCGTCCTCCTGCACTGGGAAGGACTTGAATCGCCCTTGGTAGAGATGGCCCTCTCCTGCGGAGTGCCGGTGAGCGTGCCACCGCTGCGTGTGCGTCAGCGTGAGCCAACCGACGAATCGCGACAACTCGCCGTCGGTACGCGGCCACACCACCAAGTGCCAGTGGTTGGGCATAACGCAATACGACAGCAGCCGCGTTTTGGTCCGCTCCACGGCTTGCAGGAGCACTTTCTCGAACGCTTCGTAGTCTGCCGGGCCATCGAAGATGGTGAGCCGGGCATTGGCACGGTTCAGCAGGTGATAGACATATCCGCCCAACGCCGCTCGCTGTGGTCGTCCCACCCCCGCAAGCTACACCAACCCAGGGCCAAAGTCAATAATTGGTTCCTGACACCTTTTCTTGATCTGCGGTGGGAAAGGAAATGATTTCTTGTATGGACAAGAGGGCGATGACCTGTTGGGTGGCGACGAAGGGAACGACAACATTTTCGGCGAATCAGGAAATGATCTGTTGCTGGGCAACGACGGCAACGATTATCTGTATGGCGGGTTGGGAGACGACGGAATGTTGGGACTGGACGGTAACGATCGCATTTTTGGAGAATCAGGCAACGATGTTGCCATCGGCGGCGCGGGGAACGACAAGCTGTATGGCGGCACGGGGCGCGACTTGTTGATTGGCGGGATCGGCGTGGATACTTTGTTCGGCGAAGTCCACGACGACATTCTGGTCGCCGGTTCGACCGACTACGATGAGGACG
Source organism: Anatilimnocola sp. (assembly GCA_031394445.1). Lineage (GTDB taxonomy): Bacteria > Planctomycetota > Planctomycetia > Pirellulales > Pirellulaceae > CAYLLN01. The sequence goes on along the minus strand of JANNTN010000677.1, from coordinate 38,489 downwards.
CCGCGGCTCTGCAAGCCATCATGGCGGAGTGGACGTCAGGCAATGACTATGAAACCCGCGTGGACAACCTGCGCAACGGCGGCGGGGAAAATGGGGCCTTCGTGCTCGATGAGGAGACCGTCAACGACGACGAAGACAAGGACACACTTTGGGGGGACGGCGGGCTGGACTGGTTTTGGATTGGCCTGGGGGACAAAGCGAAAGATCGGTCGGCACTCGAACTACTGAACTAGCCTCTGCGAGTCTGCTTGCCCCGTGTCGCGAGGGCTCCTGGTAGAGTTTAAAGCGGTCCGCGGTTTCAGTTCTGATCGCGCTGGCGTTACCACTGGTGGCAGCCAGCGCGATCAGAGCTTATTGGGCGTGGCGGGTTCTTGGGGTGGCCCAGATTGCTGGCAAAGTGGGCAAGGAAGAGGCAACCGAACGAGCGCGAGTGTTCGCCGGCGACTCTCTTTCATTCAAGCCAGTTTATTGGCTGAGCTTGGTCAGGGAAAATGGATTGGTAACGCCAGCCGTGGTTCGCTCCGCGATTCACAGCCGCTGAGCCGATTGGTTTGCGTCGGAAATCCGGGGGTGTCGCTGCGCTCAATCCGCGGCTAATGGCTGAGAACCCTCCGGGTTCAACTCGTCAGGGCGCGGGTGAGGTTTTTGGTGATGGCTTTTTCGGCTTTGTCTTTGAACATCATGGCGGCGAAGGGGAGATCGACTTCGACGACGACGTCGGTGGGGGCGGCGAGGGCGCGGCCGGTGATGGTGAAGGCCATGCTTTTGAATTTGAATTCGAGGCCGCCGGCGATGTCGGTCAATGTCAGGTCGTGGCCTTGAAAGTCGGCGACGGTTTTTTCGAGGCCGGTGCGGACCTTGGCCAATGCGGCCACTGGGTCGTTGTGCGGCACGCGAACGGTAATTTTGGGCATGACGCAATCCTAAGCTAAGGTGGCTTCAAAACGCGGAAGATGCATTGCGCTGCGCTTATGCACCCTACGAATGTTGACGCGGTGTGTATTGGCGATTCCAGGTCCAGCCCGGCAGGTAGGAACTACTTTGCGCGGTTGTGGAGGCCGTGGATGTGGGCGACGATTTCGTCTTGGGTTAATTTTTTGCCGACGGGCAACAGTAAATAGGTCGCTTGGGAGCAGCAGCCGTCGAGAATGACTTGCCGCTTGTTGGGGGCGCTAAAGCCGGCTTCGCAGGGCTCGTGTCCGTGAATGAGAATTTCGGCACCAACTTGCTTGGCAAAGGCCTCGGCGTTGGCCGGGCGAAAATCGCGGCCCCAGACCAATTTGAAGGCGGGGCTGCCGTTCTTATAATCCGCGGCTGTGAGTTGGCGGTCTAGAATCGAGAGGTCGAACGGCTCGCGATCGCAGCGGTCGGGGCAACTGTGGCTGATGAACACGCCGGGCTCGACGCGGACCGCCAGCGGGCAACTGGCGAGGAATTCGAGGTAGGCGTTGCGAATTTTCTCGCCGGCAGCGCCGTACAACTCGTTGATGCCGCAGCGGAACAGCACGTTCAGCATCCGCCGCGATTTGCAGATGGGAAAATCGGCTAGTTCAGCCAGCTCGTGATTGCTAAGCAGAAAGTGAAAACGCTCTGGGTACTCTGTTTTCAGGCGGATGCAATCTTCGAGCAGCAAGTGAGACATGCAGCCGCCGGATTCGCCGGGATACTCGGGTCCGCCGTGGCAAACCTCTTGCATGATCAAATGTCGCCGCGGGTGGTTGGCCAGGTCGGCGATGGTCAGCAGCTTTTCGAAGTTCAGGCGGTTGCCGTGGAGATCGGCCACGACCATGACGTCAGCCGCGTTGTCGGCTGTGAGGCAGACGACGTTGCCGCGGCGGGCGGCCAGCGCCCGGTTGGCCTCCGCTGCCTGGCGGCACGTTTCCATCACCGCGGCAACCGTGTCAGCAGATACAGCCATTTGCTAGCAAGCTCTTAGCCGGGAGCAAACCTGCTTCCGGTAGTTCAGCAGTGGAATATGACTTGGCAAATCGTTCCGGGACCAAGTTTGGTCCCGGCTAAGCGTAAGTATAGAAGTCCGCCCTCCATAAGACCAATCACCCTCCCTTTACCACGCCCACTGCAGTCACGTCCGGTGCTTGCCGATTCTCTCAATTCTCCCGAATTTGCCGCCGATGATGATGGTAGAGCGCGCCGCGCCACCAGCGCGGCCGGCTATCGCTGCGCCCGTTATTCCCGCAATGGACGCAGTTCTGCCTCGCGCATTCGCCCCGAAGAGCAGGCTGCTTCGTGGGCCCGACCCAGTTCTTTCAAGGAATTGCTGCCATGTTGATTCGGCTCTTGGCCGCCTGTGCATTGTTCCTGTCCGCCAGTGGCTCGATCGCGGTCGCGGCCGAGGGCCAAGCGGCGCAGCAGTGCAACTGCGCCAAATGCCAAGCTGCCCGCAAGGCGGCCGAAAATATCATGGCAACGCATTGTGCGCAGCCTCAGGGGCTGTACGCCGCGCCGCCCTCGGCCGAGCAGATTCAACAGACGAATTTTCACGAAGCGCCGCTGCCGCCGACGAACTGCCCGCCGGGTGGCATGCCGCAGGCCGGATGGGGCACTGGTCCCAACTCTTTTAACAGCCCCGCCTACGCACCTAACGGCTCGAACTATCCGTATAACCACCCAGGCCAGATTTTCACCGGCGGCCGTTACGGCTATCACGGCGGTGCGCACGGCACGCCGGGCTATCCGCGGCACATGCACATGAACCGCGAGTACGTTGGCCCGCAAGGCCCGCCTTCGGCAGCCGTCGCCTATCCGTACTACACGGTTCGCGGCCCGCGCGATTTCTTTCAGGATAACCCGCCGAGCATTGGGCGGTAGTCGCTAGTGCTTGTCGCACGGACAGTTAGCATTCGCGGCGGCGTTTTATTAGGCGATTTGAACGGAACAGCCGCTCCGTTTTTGTAGAATGCGCTCTATGGTATCTGCACCACGACGCCGTCGGCTTTGTTGCTGAGATTTTGATAGAGCAACAGGTTGATGTTCTGCGGCAGGTAATGGACCGCGCCGTCGGTGAAGACAAAGTTCGCGCCGCCGGGATGCTTGCTGCCGAAAGTCACGTCCGCATCTCCCCAGGGGCTGAGCGGATAGGCATTCATGGGTGAGACGGTGTTGCGTGTCGAATGATAGCCCCAGCGATACGCGGGGCCGTCGGTCTGCGCGGCGTTCTTCTGATCGACGAATTTCTCGCCGATGGCAAACGTGTTGGACGTGCCGTCGGTCACGTCGGCCATGCGGATGTTGCTGTTGGTGTTGAACATCCCTTTGTGCTCGGTCAGGTTGGCCGTTTGGTCGTAGCCAGTGCCAGCGGAGAGGGCATAGTCCGCCGCGGCATAGTTGCCGTTCTTCATGGGGTTGCGCCGCGAGGGGCAAAACATCAGCTTGATGGGCGTGCCGGCGGGAACGAGGTTGGTGGCGTGATTGTGGTTGACCTTAAAGTCCCACTGCGATTGCAAATTGCCCTGCTCGTAATACGGCATCAAGATGGCAAAGGCGCTGATGCAGTTCACCGCGGCCGTGAGGTTGGTGTTGCCGTCCCAAGCGGCCGCCGGCGGAAACTTGCCCATCACGTCGTGATAGTTGTGTAGCGCCAGGCCGTACTGCCGCAGGTGATTCGTGCATTGCATCCGGCGGGCGGCCTCGCGGGCCATCTGCACGGCTGGCAAAAGCAGCGCGACGAGCACGCCGATGATCGCGATGACCACCAGCAACTCGACGAGTGTAAAACCTGAGCGACGCGTTAAGCCGACACGACGCGGGGCGATAGGTTGCATGGCAACACCCGTCACGGAACCAGGGAGAGTTGGATGTCGTTATCATCGCGGGGTGCGATGGTCGCTTTCAAGGGTGATTCGTCCAGCCGCATGTATTTCAGCGGAATTAATGCCTGCGGCGGCTTGTAGTCTTGGTCGATGCCCTCGACCCCTTTGCCGGGCGTCATCGAAGTGACCGTGACGTGGTATTCGCCGGGGGCGGCTCCATCGTTGGGTCGCCGGGTCGAAAGTTGAAACGTGCCGTCAGCACCAATATCCCCCTTCACGAGCGGTGATTTCTGGTCGGTATGGTGAAAGGCCACGACGCCCGTGGTCAGCGGTTTGCCTTGGTATTTAACCGTACCTTTGACCCGATAGACGGGCGGCCCTTTACTGCAGCCGTTGCCACACCAGAGTGTGGCCAGGGCAACTAGAGCCAATAAGGGCTTCGAGCAGTTCAGCGTGGAGAGTCGTTGACGAACGAGTGAAAATTTAGCAGGCAGATTCATGGCCTATTTATCGTTTTCTGGCGGGACCGCTGTCAATCCTCGCTAAACGCTTCCCGCCGCAAAAATTGATTGACTCCCCCATTCACGCGCGATAGCCTAGCGCCGCAATGATTAAGTGGAAAGCAAGTCTCGGTTTGGTCTGTCTGTTGGCAATTGCCGGCTGTAGCGGTTCCGCGTACCCGGTCAGCACGGTGGAGGGCACAATCGCAGTGGACGGCGTGCCGCTAGAAGCGGGCTCGCTCAACTTCTCGCCGCTAGAATCGAACGCCGGCCAGGCCATTTCGGCCGAGATCAAAGCCGGAAAGTATCGGTCGGACAAAGTTCCCCGCGGCAAGTCGCTGGTGATCGTTAGCTCGTTCAAGGACATCGGCGAAAAGCACGTGGAGTTTGGCATTACCTATCCGAAACTGAAGAACATGGTCCCTGAGAAGTATGCGGCTGGAATCGAGCTGAACGTCGATGCGCCGAAGATGACGCATAATTATGATTTGGAATCGAAATAGAGAGAGAGCCAGACGCAGACAAGTCATAAAACCACGAATTGAACGAGTCCTATGAATGAAGCAGCAAATTTAACCGCGGATCACTCGGATAGCGCAGATTCGAGAAGCAAATCCGGAATTAAATCCGCGTCTTCTGCGAAATCCGCGGTTCAAATATTGGAATTCGCACCGGGAGTGCCATTCATGCTTAAGCGAAATCGTATTGGCTTTACGTTGGTGGAGTTGCTCGTCGTCATTGCGATCATCGGCGTGCTGGTGGCGCTGCTCTTGCCGGCGGTGCAGGCGGCTCGCGAGTCGTCGCGGCGCATCAAATGTGCCAACAGCATGAAGCAGCTTGGCCTCGCCACGCACAGCTATCACGACACCTTCAACGTGCTGCCATTGGGCGTGTTGCAAAGCAATTTGAGCTTGGAATTTGGCTATCCGCGGCTGACGTGGGCCATTCACTTGTATCCGTTCATCGAGCAGAAGGCGATTTACGACCGCTTTGCCTTTACGCTCGGATCGAACGACACGATGTATCTCAACAACGCGAATTCATCTGGCCCGACTTCGATCACGGCAGCCGTCATTCCCTCCATGCTGTGTCCGACCGATGGCAACGGCTCGCGCACCTACGACCATCCCGGCATTCGGCCGCACATTACCGCCAAGGGCAATTACGCGGCGTTCTTTGGCAACATCAACAAAGGGGCGACGCGAACGCAATCAGCGGGGCACATGCCGGCGGCTTTCGACTATCGGCCCGTTCGCTTTGCCAACATCACCGACGGCACGAGCAATTCGCTGGCCTATGGCGAGCAGTTGCGCGGCAATATCAATCCCGAAGAGTCGATGCGCGGCTCGTATTGGTACGACTTTCCCGGCGGCGCGTGGACCTTTACCTTTGTCGGCCCGAACAGCCCCGTTCCCGACAACCTGCGCATTTCCAGTTGCCCGGCCCTCGCCAACCGGCCCGATCTGAATCTGCCGTGTGTACCGGTAAACGGTAATACCGAATGGACCGGTGCCCGCAGTCGGCATCCTTCGGGTCTGCAAGTCACGCTCTGCGATGGATCGGTTCACTTCATTTCCAATTCGATCGGCCTCAACGAGTGGCGGGCACTCGGTTCGATTGGCAGTGGAGATCAGGTGACGTTGTAACTCAATCTGTAAATCAAGCAGCAGAAATACAATCGCGGATGGCGCTGGTAACACTGATAAAATGCGGAAATCGAGAAAAAATTGAGTATCTGAGTCGCTGCTCATTCTGATCCGCGAAATTCCGCGTCATCCGCGGTTCCTAATTCTTTGCGACTTAGTACGGGTAAACAGTTTCAGAAGCACCAGGAGTATTATTGATGATTGCGAGTTTTGTTCGCCGCCGCTGGTTGTTGGCCGCTCTGGCGTTGTTCTGCTGCGCCTGTACTGCAACCGGAGCCGAACCCGCGCCGGCCGGCAGCGACGAAGTATTCAGAGTGGTGCTCCTGCCCGATACGCAGTTCTATAGCGAGAAATATCCGGCGACGTTCGTATCGCAGACGATGTGGATTCGCGAGCGGGCCAAGGCGGACAACATCAAGTTCGTCGTCTGCCTCGGCGATATCGTGCAGAACGCGCACATTGAAGAGGAATGGGTGCGGGCCCACATGTCGGCCTGGATTTTGGACGGCGTTGTGCCGTATAGCTCGGTGCCTGGCAACCACGATCTGGTCGTGAAGGACAAAGTGATCACACGCGATAGCGCATTATTCAATAAGTACTTTGGTCCGCAGCGGTTTGAGAAAGAGCCGTGGTATGGCGGGCACATGGGCCAGACGAACGACAACAACTACTGCTTCTTCCGCGCGGCGGGGCGGGATTTTCTCGTGCTCAGCCTGGAATTTGCTCCGCGCGACGAGTCGCTGGCCTGGGCCAATCAGATTTGCGAGCGGTTCCCGAATCACAACGTGATTGTGGCCACGCACAGCTATCTCAATCTGCAAGGCCGCACGACGGGCCAGGCCAAGGTCGATTCAACCGCCAATAGCGGCCAGCAAATGTGGGAAAAGCTTGTCTGCCAGCAGCCGAACATTTTTATGGTCGCCTGCGGCCACGTCGGAGGCGTGAACCTGCTCGTCAATCAAAACCTGTTCGGCCGTCCGGTGATCGAAATCCTGACCGACTATCAAAACCTGGAGCAAGGCGGCCTGGGGTGGCTGCGCACGATGAAGTTCGTCCCGACTGAAAACAAAATCTACGTCGATGCCTACTCCCCGCTCTTGAAAGAGCACAACACGAACCCCAAGCACACGCACACGATCGACCTGGATTTCAGCAAGCTCATCGTGCCGCGGCCGTGACTCCTTGCAACTCAAAATGCGGCCGCGATTCGACTTTTCCTCGCGGCTGAAGGGACCGCTGCCAATCGACGGCCAGCATCACGCAATTGATCCCGCTGCCGATGCCCAAGAGCGCCACGTGCTCTTGCTCGCCGATGAAGCCGTTTTCGATGGCGAGGGCCAGCGTGATCGGCAGCGCGACCGAGCCGGTGTTGCCCAGCCAGGGAAACGTCGCGTAATCACGCTCGGTCGTCAGGCCCAGCGATTCGAGCATCATCCGCCGATGCGTGCCGCCGACCTGATGGCAGATCGATTTGGCGATCTGTTCTCGGTCCCAGCCGCTGGCTGCCAGAAACTGACTGAACGTCTCGATACCTGCCGCCAACCCCTCCGCCAGCAGTTGCTCCGAATCGGTCTGCATGAGAATCTGCGATTGACCATCGGTCGAGCCCGCATGGCCACCCGCGCACAACTCGTGATGTGCCGTGTGAGCCCGCGCGGCGGCACCAGTTAGATGATTTTTCGTGCGGCTGATGCTCTCATGCGTTAACAAAACCGCGGCACTCGCGGAGCCAATCGTCAAAGACGCAAACGCCGGTTTCACACGGTCGCGCGTGAGCGTCTCATCGCGGTTGAGCTCGTCGATCGTGCTTTCCAGCAACGACCGGCTGTCTTCCGTGCCCACGACCAAGCCCGCCTTAATCTGCCCCAGCTCAATCAGATTCGCCACCTGCAAAATGCCATTCAACAATCCGAGGCAGGCGTTGGAAACGTCATACACAAGGCAATCTTCCGGCAATCCCAGCGAGTGATGCACGCGGCAGGCCGTCGCCGGCTCCAGTTGGTCGCGGCACACCGAGCCATGAATCAAACAGCCGATCTGTTGCGGGTCGATCCCGGCGGCCTCGATTGCCTTTCGTCCACTTACGATGCTCTGCTCGCTCGGCTTCATGCCCTTCGGCCAGAGCCGCCGCTCGCGGATGCCGCTCATCAGTTCCAGCCGGCCTTCGGGCAATCGGAGGCGCTGATACAGCGGCGCAAGACGCTGCTCGATCTCGTCGCTGGAAATGACTTCGTTGGGAATCGCATAGCCGAGCGATTCGATGCAAACATGGCGATAACGCATCACTTCAAGATAGAGGCGATCTGCCTTTACGTAAACGCCCGACTCCGACCCTCGGCAGCAGAGGAAATTCAGTGAATAGCCATGCATTTGAGCAAATTCGCCGATTACGATGTTCCTTCGTTGCCGGACTTGTGACGATCAATTTGCTGCTTAACAATGACCGGCCAAACTTGCGTTTTCTAACCCACGGGCCGCCTCCCCGGCTTCCGCCTTCCAGAATTTTGGAGAAAGCTCAGCGCCATGCCCCTCAACGAAGACTCCATCAAGTGCCTTGAGCTTGTGAAACGCGGTCAGCCGGCCCGCTTTGTAATGGTCCATAAAGGGATGAAGGTTCTCAGCGTCATTGCCTATCGCAAAGGGAATCTCGACGGCCACAAACGCGATGCTCGCGAAGCCGGCATGGGGGAAGTTTCGTTTGGCGTCGTCGATGGCAGCGGCCCGAACATTGTCTTCAAGCTCGCAGTGGCCGACGGATTTGAAGCGCCGCCGATGAAAACTCCGGTCGGTCTCCGAGACTTTTTGAACGATGGTACCGGCTTCTCCTTCAAGCCCACATTTGAAATCGTCCCTGAACTTCCCGAAGTCGCAATGGAAGATGACGGGCAGACGGACGATGGGCCGCGGCAAAATCGTCCCCTGCCGCCACCTCCACAACAGCCACCACCGCAACAGCCGCGAGGTGTCGTCTATCGGTCGCAGCAACAGTGGGACACGATTTTGGCTCAGATTGGCGAAGCGACTGACGATGAGACGAAGAGCCAACTCTTCGATCAAGCGGTCGCTGATTTGAAAGTCGAGCGGGTGCAAGTGCAGAACGACCCACTATTGGCTGGCGATCCAAATGCCAAGCGGGAAGTCGAGGGCGTTCATCGCAACGTGGCCGAAGAGTTGAAAGCGCTCGCTGGCCGGCCATTGCCACAACAGAATGAGCCCCAATCGCGCCGCGGCGATGTCTATCGCTCCCAAGAGCAATGGGATGCCATCTTGAGCCAAATCGCTCAAGCAACCGATGAGGAAACGAAAGCGCAACGGTTCAATCAGGCTGTTGCCGACATGAAGGCGGAACGTGAGCAAGCCAATGCCGATCCTCTATTGCACGGCGATCCCAACGCCAAGCGCGAGGTCGAAGGGGTCCACCGCTACGTGGCGGAAGAATTGAAATCACTTAAGAGCCAGCCGTTGCCGCCGAATTTGCAAGCCCCGCTTCCAGAGCAGCAACCGCGGCGGCAACTCCCTCCGCAGCCGCGCCCCCGGCGACTCGACCCCACCGGGCGAGTCGGTGTCCGGCGACAGCTTCAATTGACGCCTGAGCAGCAACAGACGCGGCAACAAATCCAGCAAGCCCGCGAAACCATCACTCCGCTCGTTGATACACCGCGACTCTACGAACGTGAAACGCTCCGCCAAATGCTCGAGGAATGCGAAACCGACCAGGAAAGCGATTTTGGCAAAATCTGCGTCCTGACCAGTGTTCGTTCCACGCCGGACAATCGGGGCTACATCGATTCGCACGAAGAGATTATGGAACGCTTGACCAAAGCCCGCGATCTCGCGCGAAAATATATCAAAGGTCACGCCGATCCGCTCGTTGGCAAGCTCCCCTCGCGCGTCCTCAAACGACGTGGCTATTGCGGCGAAATGGTCACAAAAATCGATGATTATCTTGCCCAGATGGAGCGGCGTAATACCGACGCGCTCGCCCTCTGCGAAAATTACACGGCCCAGCTCAAAGCCGGACAACCCCTGTCCTATCAAGTTGGCGAAGAACTAGCCAAGCTCCAGAAAAACACCTGGCTCAGCACGCAAACACTGGCCAAGGTCAACGCCACGCTCGAATTGCTCCGCAAAACGAGCCAAATTCGCGGCTACTCGAAACTCTCCAAATTACAGAACCCGGGAGAACTGGAAAAAGCCGAGATTCTCTTAAGTCACGGCTGCTTCAAAGAGGGGGGCGGCGGCACTTCCGACGTGCGCCTGCTGCGCAACCTTGATGGTTCCATCTCTCACGCATTCAAAAGCACAACAGGCGAAGCGCCCGGCGCGCTCAATTTTCTGCAGCTTCCGCCTGGCGCTTGCACCGTGCGCGAGGAACTGTGCTCGAAGGTCGTACAGGACGTGCTAACCCAAACGGGCATCGATTTTGGCTTTCCCAAGGCCCAAACGGTCCATCTGGACGGCCAGACGGGAGCGCTCATCGAAGGCATTCGCGGCGTAACCGTCGATCCAGAAGAACTTTCCAAGCTCTCGCAGCAGAATCCACGCGACGAAGAGGCAATTGCGGAGGCCCAACGCCGCCTCTTGGAAGTTCCAGAAAAGATTACCGCTCAAAGCCTGCAAAAAGTCGTCCTGTTTTCCACGCTCACCTGCCAGTGGGACTGCAAATGGGGCAATCTCATGGTCGAAGGCGAGACCAACGCCCGGCCCATCGATGGCGGCGGCGCGTTTCCCACGCAAGAGTGCGTCGATGATTTTGGCCGCGGTGAGGAAGTTCGGCCGCTGGCCATTCTCGCGCTCACGCAATATCCGCCTCATACCAGCCTGGGCAACAAACTCGGGCAAACGCTGCCACAGGCCGAGCAGCCTATGGATCCCGACATCGTTCGCGGCATTCTAGCCCTCGATGTCAATGCCCTCCTGGACGGCCTGAAAACCCGCCGCGATCAAATTACTAACGATTTTCCAGAACTAGCCCCGCCGCCTCACAATCACGGCCTCGTGGACGACTCCACCCTCGGTCGCGTCGCTGCCTCCATTCAAGCCGCCCAAAGCATCCTCCGGGCCAACCCGCAGCAATCCCTTGTCGATTTTGCCACGGCCTATCAAAACTGGTGGATCGAATGGATCACGGCGAATCGGCGAGCGCGGAATAACTAGCAGCAGATCGGAGTTCAACGACCTGTCTCATCCTGCGATTAACCCGAATTCGCGGGTAGCTGCGCCCAGCGATCCCAAGCTACACTTGAAATACAACGAGTAGCTAACAGGGTTAAGGTGAACGATGGCGATAGTTCGGTGCCCCAGGTGCCGCGATGACGTGACGGTGCCGGCAATGGCGACCAGCCGGGCGCTCGTTCGTTGTCCGCTGTGCCTCGAAGAGTATTTGCTCGCGGAAGCACTCGCCAACGCGCCACCCGCCTTGGTCATCATCGGTGGCGAAGTGCCGCAATCGGCCATCGACGATTCGCCGGTCGTTGGCCACGACTATCAACTGGCCGCGACTGCTCTCGAAGCACAAGATAACCAGTGGGGCCAAACGACCGCAGCGACTCTCGCCCCGCGCGCACCATCCATCCGTGGACGCCGCCCACGCCCCCGGCAAACGAATGTACTCTTGCTGCTCCTCAACTGGGTTGGCGGTGGAGTTTTGGGTCTCGCGCTCGCGCCACTCGTGCTGTGGTGGATTTTTAAGGTCGATCCAGTCGAGCTCGGCCCCACCGTCGCCGCGTATGCTCCCTGGGCCGTGCCTGCCCAATTTCATGGCAAGCCGGCAGTAACCGATTGGGATGTGCCGCTGATCAATGAGCCGCGCTCGCGCCGGTCGAAGAAACCAGCACCCAAGAAAGAGCTTGAGCCGGAGAAGGCAAGCGCGAGCGAAGAATTGCAGATCCTTCCCGGCCTCGACCAAATTCCGCCACCCGCTCCCGTTACCATTCCGACAATCGACGCACCTGATCTCAGCCGTCAGCCGGTGGAACCAACTCCTCTCGCCAGCCCTGCTCCTGCTGCCCGTGAACCCGAACCCAGCCCGGAGAAGTCCACTCCCCCTCCCCCCATGCCCGACCTCACCGACCTCCTGCCCTAGCTTTACTATTCAGCAACTGACCACTGACTACTTCGGCAAGTATGGCCGCACTTTCTCTGCCAACAGTTTATTTCCCGCGTCGCTGAAGTGCAGTTCGTCCTCAACAAACAATTCTTTCCGCGGCTTGCCGTCCGGGCCAAGCACCATGTCGTAAGTTTCGATGTATTTTAGGTGCGGCTTGCTGGCGACAAAGTTCTTCACCAGGCCGTTCAGCTCCTTTTCCTTATCTGCTTGTTGCCACCGCTTGATACTGGGGCTCAGGCCGATGAAGAAAATGTCGGTCTTCGGCAGCTTCGCGTGAATCTTAGCCACGAACGCTTGGTAGTCTTCAAAGACTTGCGAAACCGACTTGCCCGCGTTGAGGTCGTTGCCCCCTGCCCGCAGAAACACTGCTTTTGGGGCATAGGGAAGGATGATCCGCTCGGCAAAATTCACCGAGTCGGCGATTTGCGACCCGCCGAAACCGCGGTTGATGACTTTATGCTCCGAATAGTCCTGGGCCAGCGTCTTCCACCGCACGATCGTCGATGAGCCGATGAACAGCAGTGCTTCCTTCGGCGGCGGCATCGTCTTATCCGTCGCCTCAAAAGTGACAATTGCCTTCTCCCACTTGCTGGAATCGTGCGCCGCCTTTTGGGCCAGCGCTGCCTGTGGGATAAGCGCGGCCGACGAAGAAACGAGAATCAGCCCAACCATCAACAAGCATTGAATGAGATTTTTCATGCCCCGATTGTTGACCTCGACAACCCGCTCGTCAAGCAATTTTCCGCGGCAGGCATGGCTCGTTGAACACCCCACGCTTCATCGGTTACGCTACAGGGGATACGTCAAACGACCCCACCTCACATTTCCCACCTGGAGAACGCTTATGAAGCGCCTCATCGCCTGCGTCCTGACTTCACTCGTCTTTCTAACCCCCGCGCTATCCGCCGAATTGAAAGTTGGCGACGCCGCCCCCGATTTCAGCATGGTCGGCAGCGACGGCAAAACCTACACCCTATCGGAACTCAACAAGCAGGGCAAAGCGGTCGTCGTCGCTTGGTTCCCGCGGGCCTTCACTGGCGGCTGCACCAAGGAATGCCAATCGTTCAAGAGCGACGGCGTGAAAATGCGTGACTACCAAGTCGCCTATTTCACCGCCAGCAACGACCCGGCTGAGCAAAACAAGAAATTCGCCGAGTCGCTTGGCGCGGACTACCCGATCCTCAGCGATCCCGACAGCAGCGTGTCCACGAAGTACGGCGTGTTTAACCCCGAACGCAAAGCGGCCCTCCGCTGGACCTTCTACATCGGTGCCGACGGCAAGATTCTCGCCATCGACAAGACGGTCAAGACCGAGACGCACGGCGCGGACGTCGCGTCGAAGCTCGGCGAGCTCGGCGTGGCCAAGAGCAAGAAGTAGGCTACCCCTAACCGACAGTTTTACTCACGACCAACCAGGTCGCTCGGCCATCCGGGCGACCTTTTTTCGTATTTACGCCACCGACCAATAATCGAAGCTCGAACCGAGTTGCGACAACGTCAGATTGACTAGCCCGGGATAACTCGACCCGTTGTTCATCCCCCAGGGATTGAACAGCGTGACCGTCTTGGTGGAACTGTTGTAGCCAACCACAACGTACTGGTGATTGCCGACGACGCGCGAATCCGCCGGCGTCCCCTTGGAAGCAAATCCCACGAGCTTGCCCGTGGTGACCGCGTTGTTCAGGCTCGCATCGTCGCTCGTGCCGTTGACGTAGTAATTGGAACCGGCCCGGTTGGCGATTTGCCTGGCCGCATCGGTGAACATGCCCCCTTCAATTCCGTCATAGGAATTGATGCCTCCGCCCCACCCCGCCGGACGCAGCCACCCGGCCTCGTTCATCTGCACATAGGCCTTCTCAGCGAGCGCCACCCACAACACATTGCTCGCGTCGCTCGCCCGGCTGCCCATATTGGCATACAAGAACCAGCCGCCGCTATAAGTCGGCAACTGCGAATCGACCGTCACCCACCGCGACGTGCCGTTTTGATAGAAGCGGACGCCGTAACTGCCGTCCCCATTAATGACGAACATGTTTTGAATCGTGGCAGGCGTGCGCAGGGCCACTTCCGCCAGCGTGCCAACGAAATAGCAATCCCCCACCGCCCCTTGCCGCACATCGGTATATTTCGGCCCGCCGGAACCGAACAGCGACCCGTTAGCCGTGACATACGTGACGGTCATCCCCGAATAGCTGGCCACCGGTCGATCGGCCCCGACAAACCATTTGTTGACCAACTTATCGAGCTTGGCGGCCGATGCCCCCGCGCTCAAATTGCCCAGCGTGGTCCCCTGATACTTCGCGTTGGCCGCGTTGCCCAGCACGACATTCTGCGTGATGTCGGCGATATAGCTCGACGATCCAAACAGCGATGTGTTGCTGGCCACATCCTTCAAATCGTTGAATTCGTCGGTGGTGACGGTGCCGTCGCTCCTGACCTGGTTGAAGACGGCCAGCACATCCGTGCGGTTGAGCACTTGATCGGCGTAGCTTGTTCTCAAGAGCTGCCGCAGCGCCGCATCTTGAATGTTCTGGTCGAACCAGTCGCCCGTTCCGTTATTGTTGGGAGTCGAGCCGCCGCTGGCTGGAATGGTCAGCGTCGAGTTCGTGCCGTTCAAATTAGTCGTTGTGCCGTTGAGCAACTTGATCGCGTCGATTCCCGCGGCGTTTTTTATCGTGATCGGCTTGGTCCACGGCGACGAGTTCAATCCCGAAAGGGAAACCGAATCGTTGCCAGCGCCGGTATTGACGGTGATCGACTTGACGCTGTCGGCGGCAAAACTCTTGCTGACTCCCGCGACGCTGACGCGCCCATTCGTTTGCGTGAACACGATCGAGTCTTTTCCACTCGTGCCATTCACGGTGAGCATGCCCGCGGCAGAAAGTGATAGCGTCGCCGCCGGCACCGCCCGGATCTCAAGCTGCTCCACGCCAGGAATGAACCGAGCATTCCGCTTGTTCGCTCGGTTGCTTCTCGAGTTGCGTTGCGAGCGCGCAGGGCGAGACGGTCGTTTGGAAAAAAACATGGGGGTGTCCCTTAGCGTGAGCGCTGATGAAGAGCGCCGATTCTCAAGCGGGAACCCGCTCAAAGAACGAGAAGCAGCCCCAGCTCAACCCCGTCACACAACGACAGCCGCGGCACTTCAACAGAAACACTACGTCACGGGCGGCCACTGTCAAATCTGCGGTGGCGCGCGGTCTGGCAGTGTGGAAAACACTCGATTTTACCGCATTTTTTCCAACGTCTCGCGGCTGGCGACTTCCGTCGGATCGAACAGCCAATATGATTTTCCCGACCGGGAAATGGAGTGCAAACAGGGCCGCTCCTGTGCTGGCTGATTTTGCAACAGCCGCTCGATGTCTCGCAAAATCGAGACGCTGCTGCCGTAATAGCAGTGGCCCAGCAAACTGCTGTCCCCGGCGGAAGCATCGATCGTCTCAATGCCCGGCACGACGACGACATCCTCGCCCACATCTCCCGCCCGGGCCTCGCCACTATTGAATTGCCGCGAGGCATACAGCGCTAAATCTTTCGACGAGGCATACAGCGTGATCCGCTGGGCCTTGGTCACAATCGCGGGCGCGATCTGATTCTTAAAAACAGCAGCGTCGATATCCGGCGCGGCTAATACCACTTGGTTGAACAATTTGTGATTCTTGCTGGTCGATGCGTCGATCGCTTGCAGCGCGCCGGTCAACACGCGGTTTCCCATGCTGTGAGCCACGAGATTGATCGTGTCGGCGTGCGATTCTTCGGCCACCGCCAACAAAAACGACTTGAGCTGATCGACACTCAGCTCCACGTTCTGCTCATCGGCGCGATACTTGTACCAATGCCCCTGCGACGGCCAACTGTAGAACACTGCCGCGCCGGGAAACTTCAAATCGCTGGCCATCTGGGCCGTGCGGCGGGCCGCGTCCTCGAACGACACGTTATAGCCGTGGACAAAAACCAGCAGGTTTTTCCCTTTGTGGTCGAGCTCCCAGTCGAGCTTCGTGAAAAAATCCTTGTATTCCAAACGATCGACATGCCGCAGCGTAACGTGCTTTTCGGGATCGACCTTAATCTCCAGGCGAAAGATCGAAGGACTTTCCAATTCCCCTTTTTCGTGAATGTCGGGAATCGTAACTTCGCACACGCCCAGCTCCACGCGGTCGCTGTATTCACCGCCATAGCAAAGCGTCGGGGCCGCCGCTGCCGTCCCAGGCAGCCGACACAACGGCAGCACCTGTGGCGCGGCCACAATCAACAATCCCAGTCCACTGCCGACGATCGCCAGCACATTCTTGGGCGTTTGACACAACAAGCAAACGAGCCCCGCGGTAAGCGTGCAAATTGCCGCAATCGGCAGCCAGGCCAAGCGACCCACTGCCGCCGTCAATTCAGCCTTACGATTCGTGCCGTAAAAAACCTGAACCGTCTTGAATCCCTCAACCGACGCCTCGGTGGGCTCGGAGTTGCCCTTCAGCGAGAGCGGTGGCGCAACGTAATGCCTCGGTTGAGCGCTCGAACCTCCGTTGCCAAAGTTTTCGACATATCGTGAGAGTGGATGCGGTTGCCCCCACACCAAATCATCCCCGCCAGCACCGAGCCCATCGTGAAAGTAACGCACGATCTCCTGCATCCGCAGACGAGCATCACTTTCGTATCGATCGGCGTCCTCGGCCGCAATTAACAGAGACGGAATCAGCCCATCACCCACCAGTTGCAGCGATTCTTGCGCATTTTCTGCAACCGCCTGGTCATTCAGTGCCTTGAGCAACGTGGGCGCTGCCGGCAAGCCAATCTGCGCCAACACTTCCATACTAAAGGCCCGCGAGTCGGGATCGCGCGTGGCATCCAGAGCCACCTCCGCCAGCGGCGGAACGGCGCTCGCACCCACATCGGCCAGCGCCCGAGCTGCAATATCGTTCGCTTCCTCGTCAGCCAACAGCCGCAGCAATTGGTGCAATGCCGCTTGGGTGCCCGGCCCGTTTAACTTGGTAATCGCGTAAGCCGCGGCTGTCTGCACTTCCTTCGACTCGTCGTGCAAGGCGTTTTGGAGCACGCTTTCCGAACCGGGATCAATGCTCCCCAAAGCAACGGCGCACATCGCGCGCAACTCGCTACCATAGCCCATATCGAAGAGCAGTTTCGTCAACCCCGGCACTGCCGGTTTGGCGGCAACGCCGATCTTTCCCAACGCCACCGCCGCCAAAACGCGCGTCTCGTCCTCCTCACCCGCGTTATTCAGCACTTGCACCAACTCACTCGTGGCGGGTTCCGCTTGCGAACCAAGCAGGATAAACGCCCGCGCGATCGTCAGCCGCGTTTCTGGACGAATATCACGAAACTCCTTGGCCAGCGCTGCAACGGCTGCCGACCCCAGCTTGCCAATGGTCAACGCCGCGGCAACTTGCACGGAAGAATCCTCTTCCGGATTGGTCAAAATTCCAACCGCGGCAGAAATTGCCGAGGGATCACCGGCACCCACCTCACCTAAAGTCAGCACGAGTTCTTGCCGGCGGTACGGGCTGACCTCTTTCTGCTCGAGCAAACGCAACAACACGGGTACAGCGCCAATCCCCCGCGCTTTGAGGTTGCCCAGCTTGGCCGCAACGCCGCTGGCCAGCTCCAGATCGTCCGTTTCAGCAATCGTTCGCTTAGCAAAGCGGATCGCCTCTTCGGGATGTTCGAGAATCAGCACCACCGCCCCGGCGGCCTCAACGCGCAAATCGCTGGGCTCATTGGCGTCGGCAACCACTTGCTTCAACTGGTGCAAGGCCTCGCCGGCGTTTGTTCCAATCGCGCCCAAAGCCAAAATCGCCTCGTTACGAATCCAATCCGGCTGCTCACGATTCGCCACGATTTCAGAAATTCGCTGCACCGTTGGCTTCGCCGCTGGTCCGATGTTAGTGATCGCCACCAGAGCGTGATCCAGCCGCAATTCGGAAGCTTTTAGGTCGGCCAGCACCGCCAGAAGCTGCGGCAACGCTGCCTGACCGTTCACTCCCTCTTGCGACAGCGTGGCAATCGCCACATCAACCACCGATTCATCCTTGCTGCCCAGCAATTCAATAATCGCCGGCATGGCATCGGGGCAGAGAGGAGCCAACGTCTCCGGCAGCTTCCATTCCAAGATCGACTCCGGCTCTATCGGGGCTAGTCGCTTTACCAAGTCCGCTAACTGAGCCGCATTGAGGTTCTTGAACTTGGAGAGAGCCAGCACCTGCAAATAAATATCATCCGCTTTCAACCCTTCCACCAGCGCATCCAGTTCACCGCTGTTTGGGCTCTTCGCCGCGTTCAACTTGTCGCCGGCGGCGCTCAACCGCGCCACAATGCTCTCCGGCGCGCGCGTTTCCGTCATAATATGGCTCACGCCTGCAAACAGGCCATGCAGCCGCTGCGCATCGAGCGCTTCATCTAGCGGAGCATCCAATACGCCCTGTGCGATTTGCCCGATCGACCACTGGGCCGAATAACGCACATGCTCGTCGGCATCGCGCAGCAGTTTAGCCAGCGCCTCCACTGTCTGTTCCGGATGCTTTTTGATGCGGCCCAGGGCAAAAGCGGTTTGCAGCCGCACATCAGCATCGGAATCATTCAGCCGCTCGATCAGCGGACTAACGGCATCCGCCCCGCCAATTTCAGCCAGCGCCCGCGCCGCCGTGGCCCGGGCGCGCGGTAAATCGTGCGATAGTTGCTGAATCCACGAACTGGCCGATACCTTTTTGCTAGGCGGATCGGCACCCTCGCCAGCCGCAGCGATGACAAAACCCACCACGAGAAAAGTCACCGCTCGCCACATATCAGCACTCCCTTACACGCACTCGCGCTCCCACCACTCTTCTGACCTCTGTTCCCTACGCCGCCTTGCTCAGCGGCACCTGCACCGCCTCGGCCAACCGCGCCACCACTGTCTCCAATTCCACCGCGGTCAACTCAGGAAAAATCGGCAGGCTCAAAACCTCGCGAGCCGCCTTTTCTGTGTGCGGCAAACTGCCCGGCCCATATCCGAGCGTCTGAAAGCACTTCTGCAAATGCAGCGGCACGGGGTAATAGACTTCGCTCCCCACGCCGGCAGCACCCAATTGGGCCTTTACCGCATCGCGCCGACCGCCTGAAACGCGCACCGTGTATTGGTTCCACACATGCTCGCAACGGGTGTCGCGCTGCGGCAAGCCAAGTTGCCCTTCCAGGCCCGCGTCGCGAATCAACTCGTCATAACGCTGGGCATTGTCGGCCCGTGCCTTGGTCCATTCGTCCAGCTTGGTCAGCTTCACGTTCAGCACCGCCGCCTGCAGCGAATCGAGCCGGCTGTTGAGGCCAACCACCTGGTGGTAGTAGCGCGGGCTCATGCCGTGAGCCGCGAACAACCGCAGTTGCTCGGCCAGGGACGCATCATGCGTCGTCAGCATCCCGCCATCGCCAAAACCGCCCAAGTTCTTCGTCGGATAAAAGCTCAAGCAGCCGACGGCACTCATCGATCCCGCCGGCCAACTCTTGAACTTCGCCCCAATCGCCTGCGCCGCGTCTTCGATGAGGTGCAGTCCCTTCTGCTGAGCAATCACCCCCAGCGCGTCCATATCGGCACACTGACCGAATAGATGCACGGGAATGATCGCCCGCGTCAGCGGCGTGATCGCGTCTTCGATCTTGTTCGGATCGATGTTGAACGTCTTGGGATCGATATCGACGAATACCGGCCGCGCACCCAGCCGCCACACCGCGCTCGCCGTGGCAAAGAATGTAAAACTCGGCACGATCACTTCGTCGCCGTCGCCGATATCCAGCGCCATCAAAGCGAGCAAGATCGCATCACTACCGGAGGCACACGCCACGGCATGTTTCACGCCAGACATGCTGGCGATCGACTGCTCAAGCTGAGCCACATCGGCCCCAAATAGAAACCGTCCCGAATCGATCACGCGCGTCGTCGCCGCAATCAGCTCACTCCGCAACGCCTGCGTCGCCCGGTTCACATCGAGCAGCGGCACATTCGCGGCTAACTTCTCCGTTTTCGAGGCTGCCACTTGACCGGGCCGATTCGATCCATTTTTCATGACTCTGGCATCCTTGCCGTACATAAAAGGCACTTTCCTTGTGCCGTCACCGGCCGCGAGGGTAGTTCCCGCAGCCATCAGCGGGGCGAAGGTACGAGCCACCTCTAAAGCGGTCAAGGTCAGCCCCCGTGGGGTAGGCTTCCAGCCTGCCGTGGGGCGGGCCTCCAGCCGGCCGAGCTCATTTCTCTCTCGTAGCGGAATTCGTGAGAATTCCCAGCAGTGGCTAAGCGAATTCTTATGAATTCGGCTACGGCTGCCTGTTGCCGGCCAGCCCTCCTTCCCTTCCACATGTACCGATCCTTGCTAGCACGCCGCCCACGCCGGTTATGGCGGCTTATCTCACCATAGGGGTGCCGAGACCAGCAATGCGACGTTAGCCCTTACCTGGCCGATACATCTCAGCAGCCAAGGGTGGTCGTCCTCAATCGTGCGAGGCCTGCCCCTGGCGCTGCATCCAGCAGCCGTGCCAGCAAGCTGACCGAGCTGCCCGGGGGAAACCATGTCTCACAAGAACACGGTGCGCGTAGTGACGCGCGCGGCTGACGGCACGCTCCGCATTCGCGATTACCCCACGACGGAGCCGCTCCTCGAGATGCACAGCCAGATCGGCATCGACGATTGCTCCACCGATCTCGAGCTTCGCGGCATGCCGGTTTTTCGCGGCCTGATCGGACCAATGCCCGAAGGCAAGAACATCATCCGCTACGAATCGCCCGACGTGTTCGAAACGCTGACGAAGGAATGGTCCAGCGCTAAAAACCCTCGCCGCCGGCGGCGCATGTCCGCCCCCACCGCCATCGACGAATCACTGCCAGCCATCGAACTGGCCCAGTCATAAGGAGTCGTAGGGTGGGACCAGCGAGCGCAGTTCGCGCCGGCCCACCATCGCGACTATCCCACCCGCCACTTAAGCGCCCGTCCCACCAACCCCAACCGCAAATTCTCGACGGAGATTTCCGCCATCTTCGTCCGGGTTTGCGCCGTCGCGCTCCCCAAATGCGGTGCGATCGTCACGTTGTCCAGCGCCAGCAACGGATGGTCCCGCGGCAGCGGTTCCGGGTCGGTCACGTCCAGCCCAGCGGCATAAATTAGCCGCTGGGCCAGAGCCTCCGTCAGCGCCGCCGTATCCACCACCGGCCCGCGCGCCAAGTTGATCAAGATCGCCGTGCGCTTCATCTTGGCGAGCGCTTTAGCGTCGATTAGTCCGCGCGTCTCGGCTGTTAGCGGGCAGCACAGCATCACATAGTCGGCCGCCGCGAGCAGTTCATCGAACGCGGCATACCGCACGCCGAGCATCCGCTCGGCCTCTTCATCGCGCCGCCGGTTGTGGTACAGCACATTCATCTCAAATCCGCGCGCCCGCTGCGCCACCTGCCGCCCAATCCGCCCCAGGCCAACAATCCCGAGCGTCGCCCCGTGAATTTCCCGCCCCAGCATGTAGCCGGGATCGTACCGCAAGAATTCCGGCCCCCGCGCGTACCGATCTCCCTCGATTAGCCTCCGCCCCGCCGCCAGCAGCAGCGTAAACCCCATATCCGCCGTCGCCCCATCCAAAATTCCCGGCGTATTCCCCACCGGAATTCCCCGCGCAGCCGCCGCTTTCAAATCGATGTGATCCACTCCCACGCCGTAATTGCTAATCACCTTCACCCCCGGTAGCCGATCCAGCATCCCCCCATCCACGATCGGATGCCCATACGTATAAATCCCCGCCACATCCTCCCGCCCCTCTTTCGCTTCCTCCCACGACAAAATCTCCACCTCATCACCCATCAACCCCCTCACCGTCTCATCGAGCGGCGTATCCGCAATCACCTTCGGCACAGACATCAGCTCGCCTCCGTAGGGTGGGCTGTGCCCACCATCCGCTCTGCTAGAAAAAGAAACTCAACGCCTGCCTGCCCGATCAGACACGGCAGAGATCATCAACTTCCCTTGCGGCTGTGATCAAACAACTGCCCAGCAAGTTGCTCGATCTTGTCGCGCCAGGCCAGTTTAGCAAGCCACTCAGCCGGAATCCCCGAAGCACCATACAGCGCCCCGGCGAGTTGGCCAGCAACGGCGGCGACACTGTCGGCGTCGTCCCCCAGGTTCGCGGCTGTCAGCACTGCGTCTTTGAAATTGTCGGTCTGCCAAACCGACCAGAGCGCTGCCTCCAAGGTATGCACGACGTACCCGCTGGATTGAATTTCATCGCGCGTCTTGGTCTTCCAGTCCCCGCCATTGATGAAGAGCAGATTCGCCGTCAGAGCCATGACGCGCGGGCGAGTCGCCGCTGCCTTATCGGCACCAGACAACGCATCGAGCAGTTGAAAGACAAACAGCGCGCAAGCATCCAAACATTCCTGCGTGGCGTGCGTCACCCGCGATTGCTTGCGGGCCATCAAGCGGGCTTCTTCCTCGTTCCCTGCGTAAAAGATTGCCAAGGGAGCCAGACGTATCAGTGATCCGTTGCCAGCGCTATCGCCGGCCTCGCTGCCCGCCGAGGGATTGCCGTCGCCGATAAATCGCTCGATTGCCGTGCGGGTGGCCCCGCCGATATCGAAGCAGCGGCCGGGTACGGTGTTCTCGCCGCCCTCGAACCACCTGCGCAGCCGCGACATGAAATCGGCCTGATCGACCGTGCCAGTGGCGAGCAGAGACTCGGCCAGGCAGAGCGCCATCGTGGTGTCGTCGGTCCATTCCCCCGGCTTCAAGCCAAACGGCCCGCCGCCTGTCATATCGCTCACCGGCGGGAACTCGCCGCGCGGCTTAAATTCGACCGCCGCGCCAACAGCATCACCGACCGCCAGACCGAGAAAACAACCCAGCGCGCGATCGCGAGCCTGTTCCGGGGTCAGCTTGGGCCAGACGGGAGCGGCCGTGTCTGCGGCCTGCTGCTGCGGCGCGTCCGCATCAAGAACACCTCCCGCGGGACTCTCGCTCATCATTTTCGCGAGAATGGCGTTGGAGATGGGGGGCAACAGATGCTCGTACTGTCGCATCTTGCGGGCGAGATCGGCCGGACTGATCGCGGTGGTGGAAACAGTGCTCATTCGACAACCTCCCGAACGGTAAGACGCCAGACTTTATTATTAGAGCCCTGCTGTTGCGGATCGATGCTCTTTGCTTCCACTTTGAATTTCGTTCGCGGCTGGTAAAGCACTTCCCCCCCGCCTTCTCCCTTCATTTCAGAAAGGGCATCGATATCCTTGCCGGAGCCGCCATAGACCGTCCAAATGATGGTTTGCTCCGCAACCGTTGTAATCGTTCCCGTTTTTCCGGTGCTCCAGAACGCATCCACGGTGAATTCGCTCCCCATGTTGTAACCATCGAAAATGCCTGGCCAGCCGGGCCATTTCACTTCTTTCATTCGCATATAAACGTCCAGGCGATAGGTTGGCTGCGTGGCGGTGAAATTCGGCAGCTTGCTCATGGCTTTCTCTAGCAACGCGATCTTCGCCTTGATCTTTGCGGTGTCGCCCACAATCACGTCCCGCGGCGCATTGCTATTCTGCCTGTCTTTGGCCATGTTCCTGTACAATTTGTTCATGTCCCGAAAATCGGGATCCCCCGGCTCTTGCTTCCCTTCGCGCGGCGTGCTCAACGTGTAGGTGCGAATCGCGACCATCTCTGCTGGACTAAGTGCGTCGACCCGCATGCCAGACTGCCCAAGCTGCTCTGCGGTCGCATCGAATCGCGATTTGTACTCCTCCGCGCCCACCGCGTCCTCCATCACCGCGGTCTCTTTCTCCGTAAGTATCTTGGCGATTTTCTCTACCGACTTCCGCGCATCCTTTTTGATCCTCTCTTCGATCTCGAGGAACTTTTTAGGCGACTTTCCTCCACCGCCCCCATAAAACTCCCTGCGCATCTCCTCGAATTCATCTTTGAGCTTTTTCAGGTCTTTGTCATCCATCAAGCCCATGCCATCCGCGTAGGACAAACCAGCCTCGACCTCCTTGAGCGCAGCAAAGACTTTTGTGTCCTGCTTGTGCAGAGGCTTCTCCCACCAATCGGTCTTGAGGAGGCCCCCGCTCATCACGTTGACAAACCTGGAGATCGTTACTGGCATCTGCGAGTGCTCCCCCAAGGATCAGGTGGCTGTTTGGTCCGGCGGCTCGAACAATTACGGCACGGCGGCGGCCGACAGGGCCGCCGCCATCTGCGTTAGTGGCGGCGTCAATGTGTCGCGAATCGAGACCGCCGCGCCAAACGGATTGTCGTCACACACTTCGATCTTCTCGCTGGTGGCCAAGAATGTCTGAAAGGCGGTGATCAGGCCGAGCGCCTTGGCACCGAATTTTTGCATCGCGGCCGGGCTGCCGTCACCCACTTCCATGATCGCGGCCATGAGCTTGACCCGGTGATCCTCGGTGACCGCATTCATTCCTTTATCGGCAATTTCGCTCAGCGCGGCGGCCAAACCATCCAGGCCGTCATCTCCCTGCTTCGCCCGGTCGAGCAAAGCCTTTCTCAAGCCGTTGATCTGGTCATTGACCGTGTCGTTCGCGTCGCGCCAGGCGTCGCGCGCTGTCTTCCAATCGGGTACGGGGCCAGTAGTCGTTTGCGACGGCTGCGCTTGACCCTCGGGGACTTGAGCCTCTGGCGCAGGAGAACTTGGTGATGTTGCTGCCCCGCCGCCAGCTTGCAGAAGCGGACCCAACTTCTGCAATCCCGCCACGGCGGTATCATAAGCGCCGGTGTCAGACTGCTGCACACAGAACCCCATCACGTCGCGGATTTTCGCGCCGTTGGCCGGATTGGTCAGTAGAAACTGCTGATAGAGTGGATCGACTCGTGTTAGCTCGGCGCTCCACCGCTCAGCACCCGTCAGCGCCTTATCCAGCTTATCGAGTGCCGCGGGCGATTCCGGGCTCACTTTGGTGACCAGGTCGGCGGTGGGCTTCGTAATGGTATTCAGAAAGTCGCGGACTGCGGGTGTTTGAGCAACCACGGCCTTCTGACGCAGCACCAGCGCCATCAGCCGAGTCTGCAAGCTTTTGGCATCGAGGCCTGTCGCGGCTGTCGCCGGTTGTGCTGCCACTGGCGGAGGTGGCGGCGGCGCGGGAATCGGCTGAGCTGCGCCAGGGGCGGGCTGTTCCGACACGGGAGCCGCATCAGCCTCAGAGGGCGTGGCTTCTTCGTCCACCACGGCCGTCAACTGCGGGACGGCGGCCCACCGGGCCTTCAACGTCAACTCGGTGCGTTCGGCAATGAAGTCCTTGATTTTCTTCGGCAAGATGCTGGGTTCTTCACCGACGACTTCAAAGACCAACTCAACCCCTTCGCCGTGACAGACCCCTTCAATGACCAGATTGCCCTTCGATTCCGCTTTGGCTTTCTGAGCCAAGCCCGCGCTGATCAACTTTTTCTGAACGATCATCCCGACGACATCGGGCCCTTTGGCAATCACGGCAAAGTACCGCGGCTTCTTCTTGCGAGCTTGCTGCAGGCCATCGCAAAGGTCTTTGTCGATGGTGGTTGCTTCTTTGGCCATAAAGAAATCCGGTGAAGCCCAAGATATTTGCCCGCGCGTACTCGTCTCGATTTAATTTCTGGTGCGCGAAGCCAGACCACGAAGCAATGCCGCCCAAGCGATCGTTCCGGGAGAAGAGTGGTCGTAAGTCTATGAGTTCATATCGTCGTTATCAATGAGCAGCAAAATTCTTTGCCGTTGGCCATGTATAGCAACAGCAGTCGATTTGTCGCAGAACCTTACGAGACCTCCCAAATCGTGGGATGCTGCAAGTTCAGATTTACCCGCGATGCGGCCCACTTGTGATCTTCCATGCCGAACGCAGTGTGCCAACGATTTAACACGGCTGTTCGGGGCGAAGCGAAATCACGAGCTTATTCAATTCAGTTGTGACGAAGCCTCGGATTTCATCTCGCACACGCTGGTAGTGTCCCCATGCTTCTTCTTCGTTGAGGGCTGCCTTGGCAAGCTTCGGGGGATCAACAAAGCCCGCATGGATGACACGGGACTTTCCAAGGAATGCGGGGCAGTGTTCGTCAGCGTGTCCACAAACGGTGACGACCAAATCGAAGGGAACCTCCGCCAGCTCGCTCGCCACTTTGGAAGACTGTCCCGAGATATCGACACCCGCTTCCTGCATCACCCTCACGGCGTTGGGATTCATTCCGTGGGCTTCGATTCCCGCCGAATAGGGCTCGATGCGGTCACCGAGAAGGTGACGCGCCCAACCCTCCGCCATCTGACTGCGGCAGGAGTTTCCGGTACAAAGAAAAAAGACTTTCGGTTTCATCGGGCCTCCACTGCCAAGGCGTGATCTGTCGTCTCTTGAATCAACTCGCGGAGCGCCTCATGCCCCACGGGCGGCTCCCTTCGCCAGGGAATTAGTGCCGTTCGCTTTGCGAGTTTCGCGACAACTTCGTCGATATACCGCTGCTCCTCAATCTGCCGCCCACGAAGCAAAGGGTCAGTGAGAGTGAGCGGTGAGAGACTCTGGTTAATGATCCACGCATAGGGTTCAATCTCAGCTCTCCGCAAATCACGTTGCAGCGAAGCAGCCTCATGGACGGGCGTCGCTTCGGGAAGAGTCACAATCAACACACGCGTGAAATCTGGATCCCGAAGCCGCGGCAGAAGATGTTCCACCGCTTCCGGCATCTCACTCGCCTGACGAGTGACTTCGCGATGATACGCCAGCGCCGCATCAAGCAGCAAAATCGTGTGCCCGGTCGGTGCCGTGTCGAGAACCACAAAACGGTCGTCGCCTTCGGCAACCGCGTCAGCAAAGGCTCGAAAGACGGCAATCTCTTCCGTGCAGGGCGATCGCAAGTCCTCAGCCAGCAGTGCTTTGCCTTGATCGTCAAGTCCTGCCCCCGCGTTCTGCATGACTTCCTTTGTGTAGCGTGCGGTTTCCTCAGCGGGATCAATTCGGCTGACCGAAATATTGGGTAACGAATCGCCCGCCACCGCCGCCGCGATATGAGCGGCGGGATCGGTTGTGGAAAGATGCACGCGATAGCCTTGCTCCGCTAGAGCCACAGCAACCGCCGCCGCGACCGTGGTTTTGCCCACTCCGCCCTTTCCCATCGCCAAAATGACGCCATGTCCCGGTGCCGCCAAATCATCGATCAGCTCACCCAGCATGGGAGGAAGCGAGCGAGGCGTTGCATCTGGAAACGGGAGCAGGTTTTCATTGGCTTGGGGAAGCCCAAGAGTTCTTAGTGCGTTTAAGCCCAGCACTCCGCCTCTTGTAAGCGGAACAAGCGTGCGCGGAAGTTTCTGCAACGACTGGGGCAATTCACTAAGTGCCGCTTCACCTCGACGCTCCATTGCAACCGCGTGTGGGTCACTCTGATCAGTCGCGTGAAACACGCCGTTTACCACGAGATGCTGATTCTGCACGCCTAAGGCAGCGAGTTCCGCACTCGTCCGTGCGGCTTCACGAAACGCGGTGATTTCGGACCTTGCCACGAGAATTAATGTCGTCGTCTTTGAATCGCTCAGCGCGCGAACGGTTTCCTGATACATCTTCTGCTGTGCCTGGAGCCCCGCTAGGGGACCCAAGCAAGATGTGCCAGTCGTATTGGTTTCCATAAAGCCAGACCACGCCGACGGCAGGGTCAACAGCCTGAGCGTATGGCCCGTGGGTGCCGTATCGAAAATCACGTGGTCGAATACCGTCGTTGCTGTCGGATCGCCTAAAAGCCGTGAGAACTCATCGAAAGCTGCTATCTCCAACGTGCAGGAACCCGAGAATTGCTCCTCCATGCTCGCAACCGCCTCAGCGGGCAGGAGCTTTCGATAGGGGCCAATCATCCGCTCGCGATATTCGGCGGCTGATGCTTCTGGGTCGAGATTCATCGCCATAAGATTCGGCACCGCAGGCACCGGCGTCGGATGATGCCCAAGGACGACTCCCAAGACTTCATCAAGATTCGATGCCGGATCGGTGGAAACTAAGAGGACTCGCTTCCCAGCATCCGCCAGCCGCACCGCAGCCGCGCATGCGAGCGATGTCTTCCCAACGCCCCCTTTCCCCGTAAAGAAAAGGTTCCGTGTCGGTTGTTCAAGGAATTTCATGAAGCACCTCCCCTAATGTGAATTCTGCAATTAGCAACACTTCGACCCACTGCAACAACCGCCCCCATCCCCAAGGACTGGAAGAACTGATTGGTTCTGCTCCGTGGTGGTCCACAGTGTGAGCATTTCGCGCGACGGATAGCCACGGCGACTTACAATGCGGCCATCAACAACAATCAGCGGCAAGCAACTCGTTCCGAGTGTCGCCAAGAGTTCGTGAACCTCTTTGTTGCGGACAAACGCGTCTGGCTGTTGAGCCAGGTTGAAACGATCGACTCGATGCCCCTGTGTTCTTAGCCAATCGAGGTCCGCCGCAAATCGCGGCAACACCGGATCAACTTTCGGACCGCACACCCCGGTCGAGCTGCACATCGGTTTGTCATAAACTTCAATGGTCTTCATGGATTTTTCCTCTCTTAATGGTTTGTCTGAATCAACACTCGCCGATTTCACGGCATGCACCCGCACACTTGCGGCGTAGGCATTCGCATCGAACTGCTCCAAGACTTCGGCCAATCCGTCGTGGAGCGACGGCGCACCATCGACTGATTCGCTGGGGGAGCAGCAAGCTTCCGCCTTCGTTGAGCAGCAGCCGCCCGAACTGGCTTGGGCGTACGCATTCAGATCCGCACCCGTTTCGGAAACGACCACCGCGTCAAATCCCGCCTCGCGTAGCATTCGTTCGTAGTCAGAGATGAGAAGTGCTCCCGCGATACATCCGACATAAGCTTGCACACTTTCCGCAACAGCGGGTGGTAGCGGCTGCCGAAGAGCGATATCACTAATGGCAACGCGCCTGCCGGGTTTAAGTACCCGCAGAATCTCGCGGAACACTTTGGCCTTATCCGGAGCCAGATTGATGACGCAATTACTGATCACGCAATCGACCGACGCATCCGGGAGCGGCAAGTGATCGATTTCAGCCAAGTGAAATTCTACATTCGTGGCTCCCACTTTGGCCGCACCCGCGCGGGCCCGCTGAATCATGTCCAGCGTCATGTCGATGCCGATGGCTTTTCCGGTTGGACCAACACGTTGGGCCGCCAGAAACACGTCGAGTCCGCCTCCGCATCCAAGGTCAACAGCGACCTCGCCGGTTCTAAGTCCTGCCACGGCGACAGGGTTGCCGCAGGACAGCCCCATGTTCGCCTGGGGCGGCAATGAAGCGAGATCCTCGGTGGTGTACCCAAATGCCTCGGCCACCGCACGCACAGCCTTCGAATTATTAGACAGGCCGCTTCGTGCAACAGCAGCGTATTGGTGTTGGACGTTCTCAAGTAGCGTCTTATCGGTCATTTTCCTTCTCCAAAATCGTTAATCGGCGAATTACGATCATTGCGGCGAAAAAACTCCGCTCTAAAGCCTATTCACGAGCGCCTTCAACTCTTCGAGCTTTTCCGAGTTAATGCAGTAGCAAACCTTCGGCCCGTCCACCTCGCCCTGTATCAACCCAGTCTCTTTCAAAATCTTTAAGTGCTGCGACACGGTTGACTGTGCCAGCGGAAGCGCATCGACGATCTCCCCGCAAATGCACGTCGCCTTTTGGGCGAGCAGTTGCACAATCCGCACCCGAGCAGGATGAGCGACTGCCCACGCCAGCTTGGCGAGCTTCTCTGCCGACTTATCGTTTGGCAAAGTAACCGGCCCTGTGTCGCAACACTTGGCCTTCGGATTTAACTTGCGGTCAGACATTTGCCGTCTCATAGTTCGTTTATCGTCGA
This sequence comes from Anatilimnocola sp., assembly GCA_031394445.1. Taxonomy (GTDB): domain Bacteria; phylum Planctomycetota; class Planctomycetia; order Pirellulales; family Pirellulaceae; genus CAYLLN01. The sequence continues at coordinate 8,663 of JANNTN010000677.1, read as the reverse complement.
TTAACGATACGATATTTAACGAATAAAGTCAACCCTCTAGAGGCGAGCAGGGTTTGCGCAACCACCTTAAGTCAAATCAAGACATCGGCTTACAGCGGTATCGCATGACCTTATTAACCGCGCATCCGTCTCCCCGCTTCGCTCAAAAAAACCGATTTTCACCCCGAAACAAAACACCTGAACAGGTGTTCCATTGCCAGCAGCCTCTGCGCGCTCGCCTCTTCACCTTCAACTGACATTTCTAACCCCTGCTCACCCAACCCTAAACTTTCCCCACAGCCCTAAACATTAGCGCCCGACCATCCATGCCACTACTCGTCGCAAGTCATTGTCCGACAACAACTTTCACCGCCCACACACCCAACATTAGGCCTCCAAAAAATTCCCCGCCATCAACTCTCATTCCCCCCACTTGGGTACTGCTCACCCATCAATTCCAATCAACGCTTCAAGAACGCTTTCCGCCCCACGCCCGTCTCACTCCGGGGCCACCTCATCCAAAAAGCGAAACACCATGCCAACCACAACATCGAAGTTCCCCACGAAACAATCCGTGTTCACCCGTGTTCATCCGCGGCTCTTCCTCCTCTTAACTCTCGCCGCGGCGATGCCCATCCTCGCCCAAGACCAACCTGCCGATCTCCCCATTCACCGCGTCGTAATGTTCAGCTCCGGGGTCGCTTTTTTCGAGCATGCCGGCCAGGTGAACGGCAATGCCACCGTCGAAATGAAGTTCGACGTCAAAGACATCAACGACCTCCTCAAGAGCATGGTCCTGCAAGACGACGGCGGCGGACGGGTCCCCACCATCAGTTACAGCAGCAAAGATCCACTCACTCGCACGTTGGCAACGTTCAGCATCGACCTGACGCAAAATCCCACGCTGGCCGACCTGCTCAACCAGATTCGCGGCGAGCAAATCGAGCTCGACGCTCCCACCAAAATCACTGGCACCATCCTCGGCGTCGAGAAGCGGCAAGTTCCCGCCGGCAAGGACGGCGCGACCGTCGAAGCTGCGTTCCTGACCCTCCTCACCGACGATGGCCTCCGCAGTATTTCCCTGGAGTCCGCCGGCCGCATCCGGCTTAAAAACGACAAGCTCGACAAAGAGCTACGTCAGGCCCTGCTCATCCTCGCCGCCAGCAAATCGAACGACAAGAAAGCCGTCTCGCTCAGCTTCCTCGGCCAAGGCCAGCGTCCCGTCCGCGTCGGCTACATCCAGGAAGCCCCCATTTGGAAAACCAGTTACCGCCTCGTTCTCGACGATAAAGAGAAACCGTTTCTCCAAGGCTGGGCCATCGTCGAGAATACGACTGAGTCCGACTGGAACGACGTCGGCCTCACCCTCGTCAGCGGCCGTCCAATCTCATTCGTCATGGACCTCTATGAGCCGCTCTACGTCGATCGCCCCGAAGTAAAACCCGAGCTCTACGCCTCGCTCCGCCCCCGCGTTTACGACCAGGACATCGAAAAGGCCTATGCCGACTTCCGCGCTATGGCTGATCAAAAACCTAGTGAAGAACAACTTCGTGCCGAGGTTTTCTCCCGCCGTGCAGGCCGTCCTCAAGCAGCGGCAAAAGCGCCCGGCAACATGGGAGGTGGGATGGGTGGTGGAATGCGAGGAGGCGAAGGGGGCACATTCGGCGCGAATGCAGCAGGAGGCTACGCAGGCTTCGACGATCGCAACAAAAGCGTCCAATCCATCGCCCAAGCCGCCAATGTTGGCGAACTCTTCCGCTACCAAATCGCCACTCCCGTCAAACTCGCTCGTGGCAAGTCCGCCATGCTCCCCATCGTCAATGAATCGATTCAGTGCGAAAAGGTCTCGATTTACAACGAACAGACCCAGCCCAAGCATCCGCTCAACGGCCTCCGCCTGAAAAACTCCACCGACCTGCACCTCATGCAAGGTCCAATCACCGTCTTCGACGACAGCGCCTACGCGGGCGACGCCCAGATTCAAGATCTGCCTCCCGGCAGCGAGCGTCTCCTCAGCTACGCTCTTGACCTCGACACCGAAGTCGCCCCCACCGTCAAGCAAGAGCCGGCTTCGCTCGTCAGCATCCGCATCAGCAAGGGCACGCTCCTGACCAGCTATAAACACACCCGCGCCAAAACCTACACGATCAAAAACTCGGGCAAGAAAACCAAGCAAGTCCTTATCGAATATCCGCTCGAGCAACCCTGGACGCTCGTGAAGCCCGAAAAGCCCAGCGAAAGAACCCGCGACCGTCATCGCTTCGCCGTCACGGCCGACCCCGGCAAGCCCGCCCGCCTCGAAGTGGTCGAAGAACACACCCAGCGCGAAACAATCGCCCTCACCGCTCTCGACGACAACCGTATCAACATTTCCCTCGCCGCCCCGCAAGTCAGCGACGCCGTCAAACAAGCCCTCCGCGAAATCGTCAGCCGTAGAACAGCCCTCCAACAGCTCACTCTCAAGCGTGAAGAACTCCAGCGGCAAATCACCGTCATCGAAGCCGAGCAAAAACGCATCCGCGAAAACATGTCCGAACTCCCCAAAGACTCCGACCTCTTCCGCCGCTACGTCACCAAATTCACCGAACAAGAAGACCAAATCGACACCCTCCGCAAACAAACCACCACCACCATCGACGAAGAAACCCGCCTCAAAAAATCCCTCGACGAGTTCCTCGCAGGACTGAACCTCTCGTAAGTCGCCATTGCCGCCATGCTACAATCATCTGTTGACCGACAGTGCGGTGCATCCCACTCCGCGCTCCGCACTCCGAGTTCCGCACTTCCCTCATGCTCACCCCCCGCTATCTCGTTCCCTTCCGCCCGCGCGAACTGCCGCACTTCTTTACGGATGTACTGATCATCGGCGGCGGCCTGGCAGGGTTGCGGGCGGCGAATGCGATCGATCGAAAGTTGAACGCGCTGGTGGTGACGAAAGACGCCATTCAGCAATCCAACAGCAGCTATGCCCAAGGTGGCATCGCTGGCGTCATGGACCCGGACGACCGCTTTGAAGAGCACGTCAACGACACGCTGATCGCCGGCGGCACGCTCTGCGACCCGGCTGTTGTCGATATGGTCATTCGCGAAGCTCCACAGCGAATTCAAGAACTCATCGAATGGGGCACTCATTTCGACGAACAAGCCGGCAAGATCACGCTCGGCCGCGAAGGGGGCCACAGCAAAAGCCGCATCGTCCATGCCCTGGGCGACATGACCGGCCGCGAAGTGATGCGGGCCGTCATCCAGCGCACACTCCAGCAACCCAACGTCCGCGTCTGGGAAAACACGTTCACCATCGACTTGCTCACCTGCGAAAACGTTTGCCGCGGCGCGATCGTCGCCAACCGTCACGGCGAAAAAATGCTCGTCTGGGCCCGCCAAACCATCCTCGCCACCGGCGGCTGCGGCCAAGTTTATCGCGAATCGACCAACCCACCCGTTGCGACGGGTGACGGACACGCCCTTGGCTACCGCGCCGGCGCACAACTCCGCGACATGGAATTCACCCAATTCCATCCCACCGTCCTCTACATCGCCGGCGGCAGTCGCAGCCTCATCACCGAAGCCGTCCGCGGCGAAGGCGGCTGGCTCGTCGATAAAGACGGCCTCCGCTTCATGCCCGAGTACGACGCGCGGGCCGAGCTCGCCCCCCGCGATATCGTCTCGCAGGCCATCGTCACACAAATGGAAAAAACGCGGCACCCTTGCGTCTATCTCGACGTCACTCATCTCGACCGCGACTTTGTGAAAAAACGCTTTCCCGGCATCGCCGCCGCCTGCCTGCAATTCGGCATCGACATCACGCGCGACAAAATTCCCGTCCGTCCCGGCGCTCATTACATGATCGGCGGCCTCACGATCGATGACTGCGGCCAAACCACGATTCCCGGCCTGTGGGCTGCCGGTGAAGTTTCATCCAGCGGCCTGCACGGCGCGAACCGCCTCGCCTCCAACAGCCTGCTCGAAGGGCTCGTCTATGGCGCGCATGCCGGCGTGGCCGCATCGCAAGCCGCACTCGAAAAAGAGACCGACTACCGTGTCTATCCACTCGAAAACGCCGTCGTCGCGCCCCCAGCCGAGCCGCTCGACCTGACCGACATCCGCAACTCGCTCAAAAGCCTCATGTGGCGCAACTGCGGCGTTCGTCGCAACCGCGAGCTACTCAACGAAGCGATCGAAACCGTCGATGGTTGGCGGCGCTATGTCCTCGCCCGCCAATTCGACGACACGCACGGCTGGGAACTGCAAAACATGCTCACGCTTTCCCGCGTCATGATCCAAGCCGCCCTCCTCCGCGAAGAATCGCGCGGCGTTCACCTTCGTGTCGATTATCCCCGCATCGACGACGCCCGCTTCAACAAACATCTCTGGTTTCAACGCCAAGAATCGAACTCCACCGAACTGTCCGGCGTGGTCTAAACTGCGTTTGATGGATCGCCCAAACGACAGCCAATAAATCGAGTCGCAAGTGATTGGATAGCAAGAGTTTGCGTCACGTGTAGAATAACTGTGGCCGGTTGTTGATAAGCCAGAAAACGGCTAAAATTGGCCGCATCATTCGACCCTGTTTTTTCGTGCCAGTAAGCCTGTTTTTGCGGGCTAATTTGCTGGCCTCTGGGAAAGGATTCGTCTTTGTCCACCGACGGCGATTTGCCCCCTGTTCCACCTGATGATGTCCCGCCTCCGCCGAGTGGCGATGCCCGCCATTTTATCATTCAGCCGATCGAAGATGAGCTGAAAGAGAGCTACCTGACCTACGCGATGAGCGTGATCGTCAGCCGGGCGCTGCCGGATGTGCGCGATGGGCTGAAGCCTTCGCAGCGGCGGATTTTGGTGGCGATGAACGATTTGAATTTGGGCCCCGGGGCCGGCCGCGTGAAGTGTGCCAAGATTTCGGGCGATACGAGCGGTAACTACCACCCGCACGGCGAAAGCGTGATCTATCCCACGCTGGTCCGCATGGCCCAAGAATGGAACATGCGGCATATCTTGATCGACAAGCAGGGGAATTTCGGCTCGATCGCCGGCATGCCCCCCGCCGCCATGCGATATACCGAAGCCCGGCTGTCGCCCGTCGCGGCCATGCTGCTCGACGATTTGGAACTCGACACGGTCGATTATATTCCGACCTACGACGAGCGGCGCCTGGAGCCGACGGTGTTGCCAAGCAAGTTCCCGAACTTGCTCGTCAACGGCGCGCAAGGCATCGCCGTCGGCATGGCGACGAGCATTCCGCCGCACAATTTGAGCGAAGTGTGCGACGCGCTGATTTGCGTAATCGACGATCCAGACATCTCGACCGACGCGTTGCTCGACATTATTCCCGGCCCCGATTTTCCCACCGGCGGGCAGATTTGTGGCAGGAGCGGCATCCGTCGCGGATATTTGACCGGCCGAGGAACGGTCACGTTGCGGGCGCGGGCACAGATTGAAGAGCACAAGAAGGACCGCTACCGCATCGTGGTCCGCGAGATTCCCTATCAGGCGACGCGCGACGCTGTGCTGGAAAAGCTCAAGGCGCTGATCGACGACGAGCGGATCAAGGGCATTTCGGAAGTCACCGATTACAGCGATCTGTCGCATCCGGTGCACATTGTGATCGAGCTAAAGCGCGATGCCGACCCCGATGTCGTGCTCGCCCAGCTTTACCAGTTTTCGTCGCTCCAAGACACGTTTTCGATCATTTTGCTGGCCCTGGTCGATGGCAAGCCGCGAACCTGCACGCTGAAGCAGTTCTTACAGGAATTCTTGCGGCACCGGATGACCGTCATTCGGCGGCGGACGCAGTTTTTGCTGAACAAAGCCCGCCGCCGCAAGCACACGATCGAAGGCTTGCTGCTCGCGCTGGCCAACATTGACGAGATCATTCGCATCATTCGGGCCAGTGGCACCTTGGGGGAAGCGAAAATCGGCTTGATGGGTGTGGCTGCACCCGCCGCAATGATGGAACGAGCTCTAGGCGCGGGTGGTTTCCGCGTGTTTCAGCAAGAGCGAGGCGTGGCTGATGAATATCGCCTGACGGCGGTGCAAGCCGACGCGATTCTGCGCATGACACTCGGCCAGCTCGTGAACCTGGAGCAGCAAAAGCTCGCCGGAGAACATGCCGAGTTGCTGGAGGAGATCGGCAAGTATTTGGAGATCCTCGCTGACGACGCGAAAATCCAAAAAATCATCCGCGACGATCTGGAGGAGATCAAACGGAAATATGGCGATGAGCGGCGGACGGAAATCACCGGCGAAGAAATTGGCAGCGTCGATCTGGAGGACTTGATCACCGAAGAGACGATGGTCGTCTCGATCAGCCACAAAGGTTATATCAAGCGCACGCCCGTTACCGTCTATCGCGCTCAACGACGCGGCGGCAAGGGCCTGAAAGGCGCTGAAACCGAGGATGAAGATCCGATCGAGCATCTGTTCGTTGCCAGCACGCACGCCTATCTGTTGTTCTTTACGAACCAGGGCAAGGTCTATTGGCAGAAGGTCTATGACCTTCCGGAACTGAAGCGCGACAGCCGTGGGCGAGCGATTGTGAATCTGCTCAATCTGGCTGAGGGTGAAAAGGTCGCCGAGTGCCTGGCAGTTCGCGATTTTGAGCAGGGTGGCGCATTCTTGATCATGGCCACCAAGAGCGGTTTGATCAAAAAGACTCCTCTGGAGCAATACAGCCGGCCCAAGCGCGTGGGCATCATTGCCATCAACTTGAAGGAAGGTGACGAGCTCGTCACCGCGACGATTGCCAATGTCGATGACGAAATCATCATGTCTTCTTCGCGTGGCCAGGCCGTGCGTTTTCGGCAGGCCGCTGCCCGGTCCAGCGGGCGCAACGCTCAGGGCGTTCGTGGCATCAAGCTCCGCAGTGGCGATACGTGCGTCGGCATGATTGTCGCCGATCCCGAGGCAACGCTGCTCACCGTTTGCGAAAAAGGCTACGGCAAGCGCACGCTCATCGGCCCCAACAGCCCCGCGGTAGATATTCCGGAAGACGAAGGGGCTGACGAATCAACGACTCCTGAGCCCGAAGTTAACGTCAGCGAGGAAGAAGAAGCCGGCGATTCGTCGTCCAGCCGCTATCCCACCAAGGGGCGGGGCACGATGGGCGTTCGCGACATCAAGACCACCGACCGCAACGGTCCCGTGGTGGCCATCGAAATCGTCCGCGACACCGATGAACTGCTGCTCATGACCGCCCGCGGCAAGCTGCAACGCCTCCGCGCCAGCGATATCAGCGTCATCGGCCGCAACACGCAGGGCGTGCGCATCATGAGCCTCGACGACGACGATACCGTCGTCGCCGTCGTGCGCGTGCCGCCTGAGGAAGAGGCGACGGATGTACCACCGATTGCACCCACTGCGCCATAATCAACATGCCTCCGCGTAGATCGCGGCTTACTATTGTTCGTCGTTCGAGGAGGTAGCGGTCGTCTCTCCGCTACGGTAGATGCGCTCAAACAGCCAGCCCCAGACCAAGTATTGCAGGGCAATGAACGCGAGCAGAACCAAGCCAACGACGAACGGCCAAAAGTAGCCGATCATCAGGAACGAGAGCAACACCGCCATAAAAAAGCCGGCCAGCACCGCCAAATAAACAAGGCACGAGCCGCGGGGCTTCGGAGGCATTTCAGAGGGCGGCGGCAGAGGGGTGCTGGGCATTCGCACTACTTTATGCGATTAGCGCCCGTTTTCGCAGGCCGGGTCGGTGCCTCAACGCGTCGCCTCGCGAAACCAGGCCACATAGCGCTGTTTGAGGTCGTCGTGAATCATCGGGTGTGCAGCCGCCAGATTGTCCTTCTCGCCGATGTCAGCCGCGAGGTTGTACAACTCGAATGGAGTCTCAGCTATTCTCGTGACCGCCTGGTCCCATTTTCCGTGATGGTTATCGATGGTGGCAACGATCTTCCAGTCGCCATGAATGGCAGCCATTTTTCCGTAGAGATCCCAATACAAATAGCGGTCGGGCAGCGTAGATTGCCCACCACTTTTTAGATGAGGCAACAAGCTGATGCCGCTGACAGAATGTTTGCCGTTGGCCTGCGGTCGCTCAAGGCCAGCGGCTTCCAGAATCGTCGCGAACAAATCGAAATGGACGGCATTTGCGGCAGATACTGACTGCGGCGGAATGACACCGGGCCAGCATGCCGCCGCGGGCACGCGAATGCCCCCTTCGTAGGTCATTCCCTTGGCACCGCGGAGCGGACCATTGTTGCCAGGAAATTTGTCGATCATCCCACCGTTGTCGGAGACACAAATGACCAGCGTTTTTTGGTCGATCCGCAATTCCTTCAAGAGAGCGATCAAGCGGCCCAATCGGTCGTCCGAGTGGCTGAGCACGGCGCAATAGTCGCGCCGCTTCGTCTCGATTCCAAGCTGTTCATATTTGGCGAGCCACGCGGGCTTGCCCGAATCGGCCGAACGGTCGTCGCTGCGCAGCGGGCCATGCACGGCGTTGAACGGCACATAACAAAAAAAGGGTCGCGTGGCGTTGAGCCGAATGAAATCCTCAGCCGTATCGCCAAACAGGTCGGTCAAATGCTTATCGGTCTTCAATGGCTCGCCGTTCTTCAAGATCGGAGCGCCGCGATTGGCTTGATAGGGATGCGCGCCACCGAGAAAACCGACGAACTCATCAAAACCGCGTTCGTTCGGCAAGTCGGGTGACTGATAGCCCAGATGCCACTTGCCAA
>JANNTN010000651.1:0-13905 GCA_031394445.1 Anatilimnocola sp. | reverse complement strand
GGCCGATCTGCCGAGTAACGCGGAAGTTCGCGATGAGATTCAGGCATTTGCCCGGTTGCACGAGGGGAGCGAGCGGACGGCGCATCTGCGCGAGATGCGAATCGAGGCCCTGCGGCTGATGCGGCTGCTCTCGCCCTTTCGGCCGCGACTGATTGGCAGCGTGATGACGGGGCATGTGCGATCGGGCAGTGACATCGATCTGCATTTGTTTTGCGACCGGATCGACGCGATTATCGACGTGCTCGATGAGCAGGGGATGGTCTATGATGTGGAGCGGAAGCGCGTGCGAAAGCACGATGAGGAGCGTGTGTTCACGCATATTCACGTGCAGGATCGGTTTCCGATTGAGTTGACCGTGTATCCGGGGGATAAGGCCCATTACATTTTCAAAAGCTCGATCACCGGCAAGTCGATCGAGCGGGCGAGCGTGAGCGAGCTCGAGACGCTGCTCTCGCGCGAATATCCGGAGATGGATTTGGAATCGGCGGTGGCGGACGCGGCGGGGCAGGTGGATCGGTTTCAGGTGTATCAAAGCCTGCTGTTGCCGCTGGAAAATGTGAAGCAGAATCTCAAGTATCATCCGGAGGGGGATGCGCTGTATCACAGCTTGCAAGTGTTTGACTTAGCACGCGACGAGCTCGCTTACGACGAGGAGTTTTTGCTGGCGGCGCTGCTACACGATGTGGGCAAGGCCATCGATCCGCAGGATCATGTGGCGGCGGGGTTGGAGGCGCTGGATGGATTCATCACGGAGCGGACGAAATGGTTTATCGAGCATCACATGGAGGCGCAGCAGGAACTGGACGGGACGCTCGGTGCGCGGGCGAAGCGGCGGCTGAAGGAATCACCCGATTACGAAGAATTGTTGATGCTGGCTCGCTGTGACCGCGCGGGCAGGCAGATCGGCGCGCAAGCGCCAGAGTTGGATGAGGCGCTGGACTATCTGCGGGAAATTTCGCAGAGCTTTGGTGAATAAGGAAGGGTGTGCATGTCTGAACTGTCCCAATCTGAAGGCGCGCCGCGATCAAACAAGACGTGTACGTGGCAAGTTGAATGCGGTGGAACAACGCGGGCGTTTACGCTGTTCGATACGCCGCTGGCAAAGCAAATGTGCAAAGAAGTGCTAAGCGGTAAGAGTTATCCCCCCCTGCCAATCAGTGGACAGATTCGCACGATTGTGGATATTGGGGCGAATATCGGCGCGGCAACGGTTTATTTTGCCATGCAGTTTCCTGGTGCGAGGATTCTCGCATTCGAACCGTCGCCCGATACCTTCTCTCTGTTGTCGGCCAATACGGCTGATATGCCGCAGGTGCGATGTTTCAATGTTGGACTGTTTGACCGAGACCAGCAAACGATTCTGTACCAGGGATGCGACGACGCGGGGGAGGACAGCATCGGGCGTAGTCGCGAGCAGAGCGACCGAACAGTTCCGATTCAACTGCGGTCGGCCCGCGCGGCGATCCAGGAAGCGGGTATTGAATGCATTGACGTTGTCAAGTTGGATACGGAAGGGTGCGAAGTGCCAATCTTGCGCTCGCTAGCTCCCTTGATGCCGCAAGTGGGCGTAATCTATCTTGAATTTCACTCGGAGCGCGATCGCGTAGAGATCGATCGGCTGTTGTTACCGACGCACGCGTTGTTTCGCGGCAAGATTGCGAAGCCTTATCGAGGCGAGTTGTGTTATGTGGCCCGAAAATGCCTGCCGAAGTCGATCGAAAATGAGGCGGGCATTTCGATCTAAGAGATGAGACGAAACACATCTTCGTCTTGGACTTCAAGGCCGATTCGACTTTTCGAGCGCGGTGGGCAAGTTCTGGAGCGCAAAAGTGTTGGTGGGGTCGAGGGCCAAAAGGTCGCGGAGCGTTTGCACAAAGGCTTGCCGGTCGGTGTCTTCAAAGTGCAAGACGTGAGCTAACAGCTCGCGTGGCCAGGGGTTTTTTGGCGCGCGGGCGATAGTTTCCTCGAGGAGTCCGCGGGAGGCCGTGAACTGTTTTTGCATCATCAGGCTGCGAGCTTTCAAGAGCGCGCCGTCAATGCTCGTCTTGGGATTGGTTTGCAGTTGGGCCGCAAGCTGATCGACGTCGGCAAATCGCTGATTGTTGAGCCACATGTCGCCGAGGCAGAGCCAGGCGGGGGTTAGCTCGGGGTGATCGGCGAGGACGGCGCGGAATTCTCGCTCGGCGTCGGCGACGCGGCCTTGATCGCGATAGACCTCGGCGAGGGCGCACCGGCCTTTGAAGCCCTTCAAGCTGGGATCGACGCCGGCGGCGATGTAGTTGTCGGGAGGTGAGGTAAGCAGGTGCTTGAGGACCGCTTCGGCACCGGCGAAGTCGCCCCCCTCGCGGCGAAGCTGCCCTTCGTGAAAGAGCAGCTCGGGGTCGTTGGGGAAATGCGTGCGGCCCATGCAGCAGACATTGAACGCGTCTTGCTGGCGGTTGGTCTGGCGGGCACAACGCACGAGGAGGGCGTAGGTCTTGCGAACGATCGTTTCGCCGGGCTGGGATAGGGAAAGAGCGAGTTCCAGCGGTTGCCAGGCTTCTCTGGATTTGCCGAGCAGGTAATAGGTCCAGCCCAGGTGAAAGAGCGTGCTGACCTGATTGGGGCGCTCGTCGTTTTCGAGGATCAGCAGGCGGAGGTTGCGTTCGAGCTTGCGGTGCTTGTCGATGGCGTCTTGATAGCCGGTATGAAAAATGACGACGTCGCTGGAGCGGGTTGCTCCGCCGGCACGCTGGATGGCCGGGCGGATTTGCTCATGAATGCGATATTGCCAGCGGATGCGGGGGTCGTTGCGGAATAGTTGGGTCGCGTCGAGCAGCGTGCCGTGGCCACCTTCGTCGGACGACGGGGAGACCCACTGCATCATGTAAGCGAGATTTTCGTCGGGCAGGCCGCTCAAGAGAGCTTTCAGCCGCTGGCGATTGGGCTCGTCGATCCAGTGGTCGCAGTCGAGCCAGAAAATCCAATCGCCGGTGGCGTGGCGAATGCTTTCGTTGCGGGCGGCGGCGAAATCGTCGGTCCAAGGGAAATCAAAAACCCGTGCGCTGTGCTGAGCGGCGATTTGTTTGGTGCTGTCTGTTGAGCCGGTATCGACGACGATGGTTTCGTTGACAAGATCGACGACAGAACCGAGACATTTGCCGAGCCGGTGTTCCTCATTCTTCGCAATGATGCAGAGGGAGACGCGGGGCATGGCGGAGCCTGACGCGGAGCGTCGTAAAACAAGCGTTCCCACGCGGGGGCGTGGGAACGAGGATTTTTTCATGGCAGGCAAGATGCCTGCCCCACTTTTTCTAGGCCGGCCGGAGGCCCGCCCCACGTTAAGCGCTCTTTTGCATCGGTTCTGGGTTGGGGAACATGTGGCGGCGGCCGAGAACGATGTCTTGATCGATGACGTACTTGGTGCCTTTGGGTTGGTCGGGCAGTTCGTACATGATATCGACCATGACGTGTTCGACGATCGAACGCAGGCCGCGGGCACCGGTGCCTTTGTTGAGGGCCCTGGTGGCAATGGCGTGGAGAGCGCTGTCGGAAAACTCTAGCTGAGAATCTTCCATCTCGAACAGCGTTTGATACTGCTTGAGCAGGGCGTTCTTGGGCTCGGTGAGGATGCGGACGAGGCCGGCATGATCGAGCGGGGCGAGCGAGGAGATCACCGGGAGGCGACCGACGAGTTCGGGGATGAGACCGAATTCCAGAATGTCCTCGGTTTGCACTTGCGGCAGGATTTCTGACAGATCCTGCTCGTTCTTATCGCCGCAGGAGGAGCCAAAGCCCATCGTCTTTTTGCCGAGCCGCTTGCGGATGATGTCTTCGATGCCGACGAATGTTCCTCCGCAGATGAAGAGGATGTTCGTGGTATCCATCTGGATGTACTGCTGCTCGGGATGCTTGCGGCCCCCTTGCGGTGGCACGTTGGCGACGGTGCCTTCGAGCATTTTCAACAAGGCCTGCTGGACCCCTTCGCCGGAAACGTCGCGGGTGATGCTGACGTTCTGGCTGGTCTTGCCGATCTTGTCGATTTCGTCGATGTATAAAACGCCGCGCTGGGCCGCTTCGAGATCGAAGTCCGCGGCGTGAAGCAATTTCAGGAGCAGGTTTTCGACGTCTTCGCCGACGTAGCCAGCTTCGGTGAGCGTGGTGGCGTCGCCGATGGCAAAGGGGACGTTCAGGACGCGGGCCAGCGTGCGGGCGAGCAGCGTTTTGCCCGAGCCGGTGGGGCCGACGAGCAGAATATTCGATTTCTCGATTTCGATGCCGGAACCCTCGAAGCCGAGGGAGAGCCGCTTGTAGTGATTGTGGACCGCGACAGCGAGGATGCGTTTGCTGTAGGTCTGGCCGACGACGTATTCGTCGAGCTGGGTGACGATTTCCTTGGGGGTCGGGATGCGGGTGAAGAGCGGTTTGGTGGTGCCGCGGCGGCGTTGCTCCTGCTCGAGAATGGATTGACAGAGGTCAATACATTCGCCGCAGATGTAAACATCGCCGGGGCCTTCGACCAGTGGGCCGACGTCACGGTAGCTTTTTCGACAGAAGGAACAGAAGGCATTCTTCTTCGTGGTGCTCGCCCCACGACGGCCTCCTGTCAGATCCTTTCCTGCGGGCATGGTCACTCCTTGGTGTTCCGCCTGGCCAATGCCGAAAGGGCACAGACTGCGGCGATTCGAGGTCACAATGCTGCTCGAAGGGCGAGTTGGTGAATTTGTTTCACCCACGAACCCATTCGGGGCTTCCCTGTCCGCTACTTGTCGAGCGTAAACGATCCCACAAAAGGTCGGCAGCCGGAGGCCTCCCAGGCCAGACCGCGAGCGCTTGGACGCACAGCCAGAACGGCGGGATAGTTCTACCCGTCCGGCACAAGCGGTGCCAGCCGATTGGCCGGACCGACCCCTGCCGTTTGCTCTAAGGCTTGTTCTTACCGTCCTTTAGCTCGCTGTGGAGCGATTCTCCCAGCACCGACTTTATTCTTCGGTAGTCCGCCTCGGTAATGTCACCGCGCGAACGCATTTCTTGGAAATTTGAGGCCAGTTCCTTCGTCGTCGAGCCCTTCTGGTCTGTACTATCATACTGCGCTGCGCCACCGCGCAACCTTTGCACAATCAGCACGGCCACGGTCAACAGACCGAGCAAAACACCGATACCCGTGATGAGCTGGCCGAGCGTCTCGGCAGTCATGGTACGCATGTCACGCGCGAAAAAGTACTCAAAGGTTGGCTAGGGAGCAGATCTTTTCCATTATGCACGTTCGGAAGAACCCGTCCAGTTTGACACTTGGTGGCGCTGCCGAAGGCACGGACGATCCGAAGGGGGACAAGGGGGGAGGGAACTGGGTTGGCCCAGCGTGGGCCGAAGAAGCGTCGTGCTGGAATGGTTACGGGGGTCAGGGGGCGGTGGTTCGCTTGGAGGGTCGAAATTTGCTGGGGCGCTATCATTTTCGTTTTTCTGGAGGTGTAATTTTCGTAAGTTGTGTTGAGGCAAGCGTTTCGGGAAATTGGGAGCGCTAAAAAGCAGGCTTCCTCACAAGTATCTCAAAGAAGTGCAAAAGCCCAGGACGTTGCTCATCGACGAGTGACGATAGCTGGTGTTGGCCGGTGGGTTCGGGCGAATTGTGGAGCGTGCGGCGGAACAATTTCTATGATCTATGTGCGAGAGTTGTCAGCAAGCGGAGTAGTTGGGCGATAGAATGAACGGGAGCGAATTTGTGAAATGCGGCAGTTCATGGATTCAAACGCTTGAGAGTGAACACAACGGGCAAAACATCGTTACGCGACGATCACACAACCGAGGCCATTGCGCAGCGGCTGGCGGCGGCCAAAAACCATAGCTACTTGGGTGATTTCGTGCTGGGTGCGGTCGATGGCGCGGTAACGACATTTGCCATCGTGGCCGGGGCGGCAGGGGCCGGTTTATCCAACGGCGTGGTTCTGGTGCTGGGGCTGGCGAACGTGCTGGCCGATGGATTCAGCATGGCCGCGGGAAATTTTCTGCGAGCGCGGGCCGATCAGCAGATTTTGCAGCAGTATCGCCGCATGGAAGAGGCGCATATCGAAAGCATCCCCGACGGCGAGCGTGAGGAGATTCGCCAGATATTCAAGTCCAAAGGCTTTCAAGGGGAAATTCTCGAACGCGTCGTACAGGTAATCACCGAAGATCGGCAGCAATGGGTGAACACGATGCTCACCGACGAATGGGGCCTGCGTTTGGAGCCGCCTTCGCCGTGGCGCGCGGCAATTGCCACGTTTAGCGCGTTCATTCTCGCGGGTTTGGTTCCGCTGGTGCCGCTCGTGCTGCTGATGAATCGTCAGGCGAACGAGTCGTTCACCGCCAGCGCGATCATGACCGGCGTTACATTTTTCGTCATCGGTTATGTGCGCGGGCGCGTTGCCGATCAGCGGCCCTGGGCATCGGGCCTGGAAACTTTTTTTATTGGCGGCTCAGCCGCGTTGGTCGCGTACCTGGTCGGCTGGCTGCTGCAGAGTGTGGCAGCCCACTAACTTTTGACATTTCGTGCTTCGAGTTTTGATTTACACCGTAGCTTGAACCGGCACGGCACCCTTGACCGTCAGCACTGGGCACTTGGCCTTCCGCACGACTTCCTCGGCGACGCTCCCCATGAGCATGCGGAATAGGCCCGTACGACCGTGCGTGGCCATGACGATCAGGTCCGCGTTCTCTCGGTCAGCCATTTCGAGAATCGCGTGTGCCGGAGAACCGATCATCAGGCGGTGCTCGTAGGCCACGGCAGAATCGGTAGGCACAACTTCGCTGAGCATCCGTTTCAGCTCTTGTTTGTCGGGTTCGTCGATGCCGTAGTACAACTCGCCGCCGCCATAAGCCATGGTGGGGTCTTCAACGTGCATGATCACGAGTGTTGCGCCACGGTCGCGAGCCAGCGAAGTGGCCATTTCGAGGGCGGTATGTCCTGCGGTTGAAAAGTCAGTGGGATAAAGAATTTTGTTGGTGTTCATGACTGTTTCTCCTTATTTCCTGGCTGTCTTGCCGTGCTCATTTGCTGTTCTGCGGCAAATTCATCCACACCTTCAGTGCGGCAATTGGGATGCCACGCAATCACGAATTTGTAAATCCCCTGGAAATCCGTTCCAGAAAATGAGCCCTGAGCCGCGCCGCAAGCCTGAGATAGTAAACTGTGTCACATTCTGAATCAGAAAACTGATTTTTAGGTGAATGCGATGGCACAAGGGCCGCTGGAACGGGTGCTCGACAAAGTGATCGTGGCCGTAATCCGAGCGGAGAGCCCGGATTTGCTGGTGGACGTGGCCGAGGCATTGGTCGCGGGGGGCGTCGAGGTGATGGAGGTCACGTTCACGGTGCCGCGAGCCACGCAAGTGCTGGAGAAAGTCGCGGCGAAGCTCGGCAGCCGGATTTTGCTGGGAGCGGGAACGGTACTCGACGCGGAGACGGCTCGCATAGCCATACTCTCTGGGGCCGAGTTTATCGTCTCTCCCGCGGTGAACCTGGACGTGATCGAATTGTGCCGTCGTTATAGCAAACTGGTAATGCCAGGAGCGCTCACGCCTACGGAAGTGGTCACCGCTTGGCAGGCGGGGGCCGACATTGTGAAGATTTTTCCGTCGGAGCTGACCGGGGCAAAATACATCAAAGCGCTCAAAGCACCGCTGCCGCAGATTCGCATGATGCCGACCGGCGGCGTAAATCTGGATACCGCCGAGGAATTTTTGAAGGCCGGATCGTGTGCGCTCGGTATCGGCGGCTCGCTCGTCGAAGCGAAGGCGGTGGCGGCGGGAGATATGAAGCGAATTGAGGGTTTAGCGCGGGAGTTTGTCGCCGCAGTGCAGAAGTTTCGGGCTGGAAAATGAGTAGGGGTCGTGAGTGATTGAGTGGCCGGAGCTATTTTAAGTGGCGGAAGTCTGGCTGAGTGGTGGGGAGTTGATTGGCTTGAGTTCGGGAGGCTCTGTCGGAACGATTGAAGACGAAGAAGATGAGAAGGATGACACCTAGCCCCAGGACGAAGGCAACGGTAACGAGGGCGGTTGTGACCCAATTGGCGCTGGTTGAGACGGTGACCAATTGAGGGCGGCCAGTGATCAAGAGCGGGGCAGGCTGAAGTTGGTTGAATTGGCCGGAGTAGGCGGAGCGATAGGCCCACGTTTTAAAAAAGACGCCGTCGGCACGGATGACCTCATGGATGTCTTCCCCGGTGGTCAGGCCGGCAGGTAGCTCGCGGGCGATGAGCGTGGCGGGGAACGTGTTGCGATAGAGCGGCCCCCCTTGCCCTTTCGCCTGTTCGTTTTTGCCAAAGCGGAGACTGGTATCACCGAGTGGAACAAAGAGGTCGATTTCGTAGTAGTGGTCGATGCCAAAACGGCTGTTGATATCGGCATCATTAACGGCGATGCGCATCACACGGCGAGCCACCCCCTCAACCGACATCGTTTCGCCAAAGTGGTCCTGAGGACGTTCGAGCAGGGGGACTATCTCCAGTGGTGAGGGATGGGTGGTGAGCGCCGCGCGGGAATTTGGCAGACCAAGAACATGCAAGAGCTGATAAAAACCTTCGCGGTCGGCGCTCGTGAGGGCATGATCTTTGGAAGCACGAACATCGTCCCACAGGCTAACGTCGAGGCCCAGCTTGGCCAAGGCGAGCTGCGGCGGACCGATATGTTGCTCGGCGTGCGGCCGGTCGGGATACCAGCCAAGAGCCCCGGCTGCAAAAATCAAACGCGGCGGATCGAGCGCTTCATCACCCAGCTTGAGAAAAAGGGCGTCGGCCGCCGTGGGTTCATCGATCGGTGCGTTCAGCGGCCAGGCCAGGGGAATTTTGCGTGTCGCGACTTGAGCTTGGTAAGGCGAGCCGTCGAGAGCGACCGCCACGAGATAGTAGTGGCCGAATTCAAACAGTTCCTTCTGCTCGGGCAACAACGGCTGAAGTTCAACCTTCTTGGCACGCCCCGCAATTCGAAAAACCTGACCGCGATGCTCGGCCGGCGCAGCGGCGATATTGTCGAACGTGACGTTACGCTGCCGCCACCGCTGCAAATTATCGAGACCAAGCCGTGGAAAGCGATACAGAATTTTTACGAGGACATCTTCTTCGTTTGGCAACAGCGGTTGTCCGCTCACGAAATTCTCAAGCTGGCTGGTGCCAATATCGAACCGCGCGAAAATCTCCAGCGGACTCGTGGGCGGCCGCAACACAACCTCCGAACCGCTCTTTTCCCAAGGCAGACGATCTTGGCTCCTGGCTGGCATGCTCAGGCACGCAACCAGCAGCAAAGCCAGCACCTTCGCGAGATATCGCAGAGTGGACCGCATCTCAGTGGATCCCTTCGCCCGGAGTGGTTTGTTCGAGTTGGCGGAGGTGATCGGCGGGAGTCGGGGCGAGTGGCATGTTAGCAAGAGCAGCGAGATTCGAGGACGACAAGGCAGTCGCGGAAGGTCGCGTGCTCGACGAGCGCTTCCACAGCGCGGCAGTCAGGCAAATGGCAAGCAAGAGGGTTGCCAGCACAGCACCGCCGAGCTTGTAAATAAGCGATGGCGATTCGTCGATGCCGGCCGGGGCAGGCGTGGGACGCCACTTGGGTGCATCGGCTAGCAACAGCGGGGCGGTGTAGGTTCCTCCCTGAGTCGCATAAGCACAGCGCTTGAAGAATACGCCGGTCACTTCCACGTCTTCTCGCATTTTTCCTTTGGAATCGCCGCTGCTTGTGCCCAGCCGCGGAAAGCCGGGCGGAGCGTCGAGCGCGTACACGAAAATTGGCGAATTGGGCCCGCCAGTCGGGTTGATGACAAAGACACAATACTCTTTGACGTTCAGATGATTGGGCGAAGCAGGCGTGCGATAAGCCTGCCGCACGGTTCCCGCGATTTTCACCAGCTTCCCCCGGTGTTCCGCCGGCTGCCGATGGAGTTGCAAATAATTCACCGGTTCGGCTGTCGTCGCTTGCGGCGGAGTGGGCTCTCCATGAATGAGCGGTGCCAGTTCAGAGAAATAGAGCAACCGCCCTAGCTCAAAAAACCAGATGTCTCGCTCAGCCGGGCGCAGCATGGGCGTATCGTCTTGAATCGAGGCTCGGTCGAGCGCGGCGAGCGTTTCGAGCAACTCCGGCTGCGATTTGGTTTCGCCCACTTGCGGATCGGGCTTGCCGGACATCGCCTGTAGCGACGGCAAAACGTCCTGCACAAAGTGTCCGTTCACGCGGCCCAGCATATCTTGCCACGAGCCTTGATCCTCGGGCTTCAGCTCAGCGAGCGATTCAACCGCCTCGGCACGAAACTGGTCCCAGAGCTTCTGAATACGAGGAATCAGTTCGAGCGCCATTGTTTGCTTTTCAATGGCGACGGGCGCGTTACTCGCATCTCGATAGAGCAACTCGAACAGCAAGCTCTTTTCTTCGGAGGTCAAACGCGAAAGCACGTATCGCCAAGCTTGACGCCAGGTGCGCTCCAGCGGGTTCGATTGGGTATCGCTTGGCAGCGAATCCGGTTTGGCATCCGCTTGAGCCACAAATGTGCCGGCTGGATCGTGCGCGGTGCGCGATTGCGCAACTAATCGGCTGTCGAACGGTTCATCGCCCACGGGAGCGGGCAACCGCGGCCGAAAGAACGCCCGTTCAACAGCCCCGGCAGTCAGCATGATTGCGGCCACCATCACGAACAGCCGCAGTTTCATCCCGCGGCTGGTATAGTCGGGCGGCGCGTGTCGAGCGGCCGAACGAGATGAAGATGGCAAGGCACCGTGCATACCCTCCATTTTAGATGTTTCTCCCTAACGAGCAAACCGCGCACTGGCCCGATTAGCTCTTCACCGCTGGCGGGTGCTGGGATCTTTCAGTGTCGGAATGCGAGGATTTTCTACATGCCGCGAGCGATAGACGCGCCCCGCCCCTCTCGTTAGAATTGAACAAATACTTGAGGGCGGTTAGCTCAGTTGGTTAGAGCGCAACGTTGACATCGTTGAGGTCACAAGTTCGAGTCTTGTACCGCCCATTCCCCGGCTTTGCATGGTATCGCACGATGATGCGGAACCTAGCAAAATCGGGGTTTTTTCGTGCGCTGGGCGGTTCGCTTGCGACTCCCCGCCACCCGACGCGTGCGCTTGCTGCGCCGCTTTGTGCGCCGCTTTTTCGTCAGTCGGTTCCGCCGGCGTTGTGGCTCGCAAAATGTCGGCGTCAGTTACTTGCCAGTAGTGCTTGTTGGCAACAATGGTGCTATGCCCTAGCCATGCCGCCGCCACGTGCGCCGGAAACTCATTGGCCAATTCAGTCGCTCGGCTCGCCCGCAAGTTTTGAAACAGTTTTGGCCACGGCTCCAGGCCGGCGCGGCGAATAATCTTCCGAAAACTGGTGCGCAGGTTTTGCTTGGCGTCGCGGTAACGGGCAATGATGTGGTCAACTCCCGGTTCGGCTCGCTCCCAGGCTTCATCGAGGGCACGGCGCAACTCAGGGAAGATAGGAACGACGCGCGTCCCCTTGCCTTCGTGGTGCTCTGTCTTGGGGCTTCGCACCAGCATCGTGCCGCGCTCCCAATCAACATCGCCCCAACGCAGGGCCACGTGCTCCGAAGGGCAGCGAAGGCCGCCGTAGCGGCTCAGGGCGAAGATTAGCCGCCATTCATGGTCGGGGCAGGCATCGGTGATTTTGGCCGCGTCCTCCCGCGTCAGGAAGTAATCACGCCCGCGGTTACTGCCGACCGATCCTTTCAAGCCGGCGAAAGGATTACGCGCCAACAACTCGCGGCTCACGGCGTCCTGAAAGAATTGCTTGGCGTTGCTGATGCGCTAGCGGGCCGTGTTGACCGCCAAACCCTCATCGGCCTTGGATTCGCCGTAGCGATTCTTGCGGGCTTCAGGGGTGCGCAACCAGCGTTCCCAATCCTTCGCGTCGCCGGCCGTGATGTTAGCCAAGGGCCGATCCTCGCCGAAGTACGCCAGCAGCAGCCGCTTTGTTTGGTTCCAATGTGTCAACGTGCTGGGCTTCACGTCGCCTCGCTTGGCGAAGTAGCTTGTCAGGTGGTCGCCCAGCGTAGCCACCGACTCGGCTTCGGGGTTGGGAATCAACCCGACGCGGGCGAGTTTTTTGGCTAATGGCGGTTCCAAGTCCTTCACCCATTCCACCAGGTCGGCTTCCATCGACCGATTGAATCTGAGCGATTCAAGCAGTTGCTCTACACGGTACTTGATACCTTCAGCCGTGCGTTGGGATACCCTGCCCAGCCGGATTGTCGGCCGCCGACCGTCGGGGGCGACAAACAGAATCCGCCGATTGCCGTTTTTCTCGCGTGCGATGCTGGCCATAGGTCACTTTCCTTTAGTGTCGGGCTTTCGGCCCAGGTGGATTGTCAGTTGCAGGAACTCGCCCAGGGCGTTCAGGGATTTCATCGAAAGCCCGCGCTGCCCGCCGTAGAACAGAGACAGGGCGGTTTCGCTGATTCCCGTTTCCTTGGAAATGCGGTAGCGCGTCAGGCCGGAATCGTCGATTGCTTGCCGCAATTGGTCGCTCATTCGGCTGGATCGTTTCTTTGCCATGTCGTTATTCTATCGGGTACTGTCCAGAATGTAAAGTACACTTTCCATACCAAACGGGGAAGAATCCGCCGCCTATGCGTCTATTCTCCGAGATACCTGTATTCGTTGGCCAGCTTGTCCTTTCGGCTGCCGCTATGAAGTTTGCGAAGTACTCCGACACGGCAAAGCTTCTCAAGCATCCGCCAGGCACGGACGTGAGCATCGGTCCCGTTGGTGCTGGTGATACCCAGCGCCGCCGCTGCATCTCGGCAGCCAAGATAAAAGCTTGGGCGTCCACGTTCCGCTTGCAATTGCTTGCACAGTGCGACGAGCAGTCTCATCTCGGGGACATAGAAAGCGGCTGACTCAGGCGGAAGCGGCTCCGATATCGCCCGTTGCATTGCCCGCTTGATGCTGCCTTCTCCGCCGGCGGGAGTCTTGACGAGTGGCAAAACCCGCCTGAATTCGGCCGCCGCATGATCGAATGATTTGGTGCAAATGACGGGTAATGCCAGGGCGTGCCAGTGCTGGAGTATGGGCAGCAACTCGTCGGCTGCCAGGGACGCCAGTTCAGGGATGGCCTTCAGGTGACGGGCGAATTGAAAGAGCTTGTCGTTTCGCTGTTTGGGTCCATCGGGAAGGGTTAGCTTGATTGCCCGAGTTACGGCATCGGCTGAAGATGCAAAGGCAGGGGGCAGGGGACGGGGGGCCAGGGTGTAACACAGACATCAATGAGTTACACTCCCCGTCCGAAGGGGTGACTCCGAAGACCTCTAAATCCACCAGCGGCAGGTCAACCAGCGGGTTTATCCAGCGGTAGGGTTTCCCTGTTTTCTGGTGCAGGCTAGGCGGAGCAATGACATAGTGACCATCGCCGCGTAGTTCGCCGCTGCCGTCGCTGTAGTTGTGGACGAAGGTGCGGCTGGTCGCTGGCTTGTACCCTTCCGCACGGCAATAGACCTGAAAGCCGCGTCCCGTCTCCACGGTCGGCAGCTTGCGGGCCAATGACCGATTAGACCGCTTCCAGTTGGCGTAGGCTTCCCGCTCGTCGAAGTCCCGAACTAGAAGACCGCCCGATACTTCGCCGCAGACAATCGCTATCCCAAGCTGGCTGCTGTCGGCAGCGTCAAACCACTCCCTGACCTTGGCGTCATCGGCCCGATGAGTCTGGTATTCCTTCCAAGTGCGAATCGCTGGCTTCTTCTCCCTGAATTTAGCAGGGAGCAGAGCCAGTCCGAGTCCCTGGTATTCCACGGCTGACGGCAGTAACGGCACGACGTTCATTTTGAAAAAGTAAAATTCTCGCTATTCGTCATCGGGATAAAGCTTGCTTTTTGTCATCGCATAGAGGACTTCATCCCACGCGCCAGGCTGGTCTTTCATGGCCTTCTGTAGTTGCCTTCTCAGCGTCTTGGGGACCG
>JANNTN010000646.1:0-9487 GCA_031394445.1 Anatilimnocola sp. | reverse complement strand
GCGGCGGTGGCGGATTTGCTGGCCTGTTCGGCAGTGGCCAAGCTCGCTTTGGCGGCGGTGAGTTCCTTGGTGAGTTTTTCGATAGCGGAATCGGCGGCTAATTTGGCCGCTTTGATGGAATCCAAGGCGGATTTCGCTTCGGCGGTGGGCTCTTTGACTTTGGCCAGCGCGGCGAGCGAGGCCGCAAGCGCGGTTTGCGTTTCGGTGACGGCGGCGAGGGCTTTTTGCTTGTCGGTGTCGGCTTGCTTGGCGGCTGTCAATGCAGCGGCGGAAGCGGCGACGGCCGATTGCTTGACCTTCAGATCACTTTTGGTATTCGCGAGGCGGAGGGAGACGGGGGGCGGGTTGGCGCTGAGGGAACGGAGGTCTTTGGCGTCGGCTGCGGTCCACATTTTCACGTTGCCGAGCCAATCGCCGCCGACAATGGCGCTTGAATCGTGCGTGAAGGCACAGCGGAGGGCGGGCTCGGTGAAGGCGGGAAACGATTTTTGTGCGGCACCGTCGGCGGCCCAGGTTTTGACAATGTTGTCGCGGCCGCAGCTCACGAGGCGTCCGTCGTGGGCGAAGCGGACGCAAAACGCGCCGCCGGCATGCGCGGCCCAGGTCTTGGCGACTTTGCCTTCGTTCAAATCCCACAATTTGACGGTGCCGTCTTCGCCGCTGCTGGCCAGAATTGTGGAATCGAGACGCCAGGCGAGATCGGAAATGGCACCGGTGTGGCCACGGAGGAAGAGGGATTCGCGGGCGGTGTCTGCTTCCCAGACGAAGAGGCCGCCGCTGCGGTCGGCGGTGGCCAGCGACTTGCCATCGGGACTGAACTCGACGGCGTAGATCCAGTCGGTGTGCTTGCGGATTTCGTGGAGCAGCTCGCCCGACTGGGCGGAATAGACGCGGACGACGCGATTAGGCCCGCCGAGCGCGACGAGCGTTTGCTGGGCGTTGATGTCGGCGGCGAGCACCGCGTCGAGCTCGTCGCCAATTTTGGCGATGCGCCTGCCGGTCTTCACGTCGGCCAGGACGACGCAGCCGGAATGGCCGCCGCGACCGCCGGCGACGAGTAGCACTTCGCCATTACGGCTAAAGCGGACGACATGTGGCGTGCCTTCGGGAAAGGGCACGATGCCGAGCAATTCGCCGCTGTCGGCGTGGTAGAGAATGACTTGCTTCTGCCCGGCGATGGCGACCAGGGGAGCCCAGGGGCTGGAAGCGAGAGCCGTGATTTGGCCGGGCCGCTGCGTGTGGACGACCGGTTGCTTGAGCAGCGAGACGGGCATGGCGGCTGGCCCTTCGGGCTTGCCGATGGTGGCCGCGGCGATCGAGGCGAGGGCACTTTTCTTGATGACGACTTTGGAGCCAGCGTTTTCGGGCGCGCCTTGCTCGATCCATTTGCTGAGGATGTCGAGCTTCGCGGCGGCGAGCTTATCTTGCCGCGGGGGCATTTTGGGCTCTTCGGCGTGGCTCACGAGTGCCCACAAGCGGGAACTGGCCAGGTCGCCGGCGAGGACGATTTCGCCGCTGGAGCCGCCGGACATCGTCTTTGGATAATTATCGAGGGCGAGGCCGCTTTCTTGCTTATCGGCACCGTGGCAGGAGAAGCAATGCTCGCGAAAGATCGGGCGGACGTGCTCGTCGTAGGTGATGCGCGGCGCGGCGGGGGCGGAGGGCTTTGCGTCCTGCGCGAAAGCCGGCGCGGCCATTAACAGGGCGAGACTGGCGATAGAAACTACGTTGCGCATGGCGAGAAGGTCATTTGTCATTAGTCATTTGTCACTTGTTTTTTCAGCGGCGAAGCGGAGCTTCGGGACGCGGGTTCCCAAGCGGAGCTTGGGAACCAGTATGGCAAGTGACTACTTAGTGATTGAAGAGGAATTCGCGGGAGTTGAGGACGGCCCAGAAGACGTCTTCGAGGCCTTGTTGGGTGTTGGGAGCGGATTTGACGATTTCGAGGAGGCCTTCCTTTTCGGAAGTTGTTGGCTGCCGTGAGAGGCAGCGGACGTAGAGCTTGTCGATGACTTCGACGGGCTCTTTTTTCTCGGAGAGCAGCCGCTTCATCAGGGCTCCCTGCTGGACCTTGGCCTGGATCGTGTTGCCGTTGAGCATGTGCAGGGCTTGCGAGAGGGTGGGCTCGGTTTTGGCTTCGCAGGCACAGACGGTGTCGCGCGGGGCGCGGCCAAAGGTGGTGAGGAAGTAGTTGCGATTGGTGCCGTCGGCGATTTGGACGGCGCGAGCACCGGCGGGGAGGCCCTGAAACTTATCGGGCAGCTCGGTGGCTTGGCCGATGCAGTCGAGCAGTTGCTCGGCGGGGATGCGGCGGGGGGAGGCATGGGCGAAGTTGCGCTCGTCGCCGGCGTTGGACTCGTTGCGCTCGCAGGTGCGTTGGTACGTTTCGGAGTTACACATATCGCGAACGAGGCTCTTGAAATCGAATTTGTATTCGACTAGCTTCTCGCCGAGTTTTTGGAAAAGGGCCGGATTGCTGGGCGGGTTGCTGACGCGGATGTCATCGACGGGCTCGATGATGCCGGCACCGAAGAAGTGGGCCCAGATGCGGTTGGCCACGCTGGTGGCAAAGAAGGGGTTATCGGACGCGGTGAGCCACTGGGCGAGGACTTCGCGGCGGTCTTGGCCGGCAGCAATGGTGGGCGCGGCACCGCCGAGGAACTTGGGAGGCATGTTTTTGCCGCCGATGGGGTGACGGACTTCGCCGCCGCCACGGTCGAAGACGACAACTTCGCGATAGTCTTCACCCGTTTTCCGCCCGACCTGGGCGAAGAAGGCGGCGAAGCTGTAGTAGTCGTCCATCGTCCAGCGGTCGAAGGGATGGTTGTGGCATTGGGCACACTGGGTGCGAATGCCACAAAAGACCTGGGCGACGTTTTCGGCTGTTTTGAGCGTGTCGCGCTCGATGTGGAAAAACGCGGCGGGAGGATTTTTGAGGGTTCCGCCCGAGGCACCTAGTAACTCTTGCACAATCTTGTCGAGCGGCACGCCGCTGGTGATGCGGTCGGCGAGCCAGGTGGAATACAGGTAAGCCGTTTTGGGGCTGACCTGATTGCTGGTTTTAATCATGAGGAGCTCGGCCCACTTCATGGCCCAGATTTCGCCGAACTCTTTGCGCTGGAGGAGCTGATCGACGAGGCGGGAGCGCTTGTCGCTGCCTTCGTCGGCCATGAAGGCCTGGTATTCGCCCTCGGTGGGGAGCAGGCCGACGATATCGACGGTGGCGCGGCGGAGGAATTCTTCGTCGCTGCAGCGCGGGCTGGGGAGGAGGCGGAGCTTTTTGAGCTTTTCGCCGACGAGCTGGTCGATGTAGTTGCCGACGATTTGCGGCGGGGTGTATTGCAGTCCGCGGGGGAGCGTGAGCACCTGGTTGCCGACGGTGTGCGTTTCGAAGCGGGCCATGATCAGGGCTTCGCCGCGAGCGGCGGACTTGACCAGGCCGTCAGCCGTAATGGGGGCGGACGTTTCGTTATTGGTCAGGAATGTGGCGAGGTTGGTGATGTCACGGTCGGTGCCGTCGGCATAGCGGGCGCGGGCGATGAACTGCTGCGTGGCACCTTCGCCTTCGAGAACGGCGGTGGGGGGATACAAATCGACGCCGAGGACGGCGGGCGTGGGCTTGGCGTCGTTCGGCGCGCCGGCTGCGAGCCATTGCAGCAGCGTTTGGCAATATTCGCTGTCGAGCTCGAACCGCTTGCCGCCGGTGTGGGGGACGGCACCGATCGATTTTTCGATCAGCAGGCTATCGGCGGGGGAGGCGAGGTTGATGCGGCGGGTGCCGATTTCGCGCGTGATGCGGAAGTAGTCCCCTTGGGGATCGAAGCCGAAGAGGGAGAGGCGAAAACCGTCTTTACCGCGGGCCGCGCCGTGGCAACTGCCGGTGTTGCAGCCGGAGCGCATGAAGACGGGCATGACATCGAGCTGAAAGCTGATCGGGCGGTCGGCAGTGGCGTCTTTGACGGCGATGGTGGCGGAAGCGGAGAGACCGGCGAAGGCCGCGTCGATTTTGGTGTTGCCGTCGGCGAGAGGAGTGAGTCTGTTTTTGCTCAGGCGGCAGAATTTGGAGTCGGCCAGCTTGAGCGAGGCTTTGTCCGTGACATCGAGCGTGACACCGTCGTCGCGGGTGGCTACGACGATGATGGGCTGCGAATCGGCCTTGGTCGTGAGGCTGATGTCGGGCGGATAGAGGGCGAGGCTGACGATTTTGTCGTCGGCGGGCAGAGTGCCGGCCAGGAAGGCGAGGCAGGCGGCCAGCAGGGGGAGGGTAGTTGTGTTTTTCATATTTGAGATGGTGGGCACAGCCCACCCTACAGTTATTTTTTAACGGGTAGCGGGGCGTCGATGCGGAGCTCGCCACCGGCAATGGTGTGCGTGATGGTGTCGGTCTCGACGGGGATTTTGGTCACGCAAACAATGGACGTGTAGCGGTTGGGCTTGGCCTCTTTCGTGGTCGCGACTTTGAACGTCAGTTCGGCGGTGTCTTTGTTGAACTTCAGGGGCTGCGAAGTGGTGTTGGCGGGAAGGCCGGCCAGCTCGGCGGTGGCTTCGCCCGAAAAATCGCGGAGCTTTTGCACCTTGACGGTGATGTTGGTTTCTTTGCCTTGCTCGACCGTGGCTTTGGCGAAGGAGAGCTTGTGGTATTGCTCTTCGATCTTCAGGTCGGCGAGTTGCGTGCTGCAGCGGAAGCCATCATCAGGGCCGAACGCGCCGCCGCGAGGGGTGCGAGTGCCACTGCGGGCGGTGACGCAGATTTTCCAGTTGCCGACGCCCGCGCCGTTGTTCGCGGTGAGGGGGATGACGGCTTCGTTTTGTCCTTCGGGAATGATGATCGAGCCGGAGGAGGCGACGCCGGGCGGGTTGTAAAGCAGCCGGAGGGCAATCAGGTCTTTGAAGCCTTCGGCGCGTTTGGCGACGACCTTAAGATCAATCGAGCCGCTGCGGACGAGCGGGGCTTTGGGCTGGACGAGTTCGATGGAATAGGGAATGGTTTCGGCGACGACCAAGGCCATGCGGTCGGCGTTGTGGCCCCAAACATCGACGTTGTTTTGGCCGCGGACGAGCATGGTGCGCTGGTCCAGGTGGCCAATGACGTTGAGCTTGGGATCGGTGGCTTTGCCGGTGATGCCCAGGAGGCCGCCGGCAGGCGGGGCGGCGGCAGCGGCGGAGAACAGGACGGGAATTTCCTGCATGGCGGCGGCCATGGGAAGGAGCTCGGTTTTTACGCCTTCGGGCAAGCCTTCGAACGAGACCGCGACCTCGCCGGCAAAATTTTGCCGTTGGGCGGCGACCATGACGGCGTTGCGATTGTTTTGCGGCACGACGAGCGTGGTGGGAATGTATTGCCGCCGCTCGGGCAGGCGCACGACCAGCGAAGGAGTTGTTTCGGTGATTTCGACGCGATAGACAAAATCGCGGCCGCCCCCTTTGAGCTGATCGCGGACGGAGATGAAATAATCGCCGTCGGCGGGGATGGCAAACCGCGTGAAGCTGTCCGGTCCGCCGGTGTCGTCATTGCTGGCGATGGCGTTGCCCGCCGCGTTGTGAATGGTCAGCATCGCGTCGAGCGGCGAGCGGAGCGGCTTGCGGGCGAAGACTTTGAAATCGAGTTGTTGCCCCTTCTTGGCGGTGAAACGGAAGAAGTCGATATCGCCAGGCTTCTCGATGATGCCCTGCATGGCGATGGGCGCGGCTGATGGCAAAGTGACTTGCTTGATGTCGTCGTTGGGTTCGGCTTCATTGGCGGCGGGCAGGTCGCTGATACGTACCGGATTCGGCGAAGGGGCGAGGGCTTGGCCGTTTTGGGCGACGATGACGGATTCGGGCTGGTCGCCTTTGGGCAGGGTGACTTCTTGATTGAAATCACCGGCCAGATCGCCGATCCAGCGGACATTGAGCGTTTCGCCGGGGCGGCCGCCGGGCGGAAACACAGCGGTGGGACGCGGGAACGTGCCGACGTGCAGCCGATAGACCGAGGTGGTGCTGCCGCCATAGGCCACATCGCGAATTTGCACGATGTAGCGGCCGTCGCGCGGGGCGAGTAGCGAGCAGAAGCAATCTTGCTGGAGCAACGTGGCGTCGTCGCTGCGAACGAGTTCCGCACCGTCTTCATCGCGCACGGACAACACGGGATCGAAGAAGGCAGCGCTCGACACGCTGGCCAGCCGGAGCCCTTCGAGCTCGACGTTCAGGCGATCCCCCTTCTTGAGATCGACGGCGAAATGATCGACATCTTCGGACTGCACGACGCCACTGACGGTGACATTGGCACCGACTACTTGCGCTTGCTTGAGATTCGTATTCGGCTCAGCTTCGGCCACCTCTGGCAGGTTGCCCACGGTGAGCACGCGCAGGTTGCTGACGCCGGAGAGCGAGCGGAGCCGAATCGCATGCACGCCAAGCTGACATTCGGAGGCGACGGCAATCGTGGCTTTGAGCGAGTCGTCTTTTTCGGCCGTGATGTTTTTGACCGTGAAGCCCGGCTCGTAAAACAGAATTTCCTGAACCTTGGCGAGGCCGCTGCCGGTGATGGTGAAAGTGGCTTCGGTGCCGCGCTGCACGCCGAACGGGGCGATGGTTGCGATCTGGGGATCGGCGGCGTGGGCCGTCGCAACAGCCAACAGAGACACGCAAAGAAAGCAGAGGCGATTCATGTTCGTCGTCCAACGTCGCAGCCGCTGGTCGAGGCAAAAGTCGCGGCCAGCGGTCGAGATTTTTGATTTTCAAGCAGCAGCCGCGAGGGAGGGAATGTTGCGGCTGAGCTGAAAAAATTAGGTGGGTTGTACGCAGGGACCGCGACCAATAGTCGCGGCTTTGGTAACTGTGACCAATGGCCGCAGTTTTAATTAAGCCAGCAAGCCCTTAATGACCTTGCCGCCGTCGCAAATTTCGATCGGGCGGTCGCCGGGGGCCATCAGCTCTTTGTCGGCAACGATGCCAAGCTGGTGATAAATGGTGGTGGCCAAATCCTCGGGGCCGACGGCGTCGTCTTCGGGCTCGGAAGCCGTGGCGTTGGACGTGCCGTAGATCGTGCCGCCTTTGATTCCGCCGCCAGCCAGCATCACGCTGAAGACCTTGGGCCAGTGATCGCGGCCGGCGGTTTGGTTGATCTTGGGCGTGCGGCCGAACTCGCTGCTGACCATAACAATCGTTGTCTTCAAGAGGCCGGAAGCATCGAGATCCTTCAAAAGAGCCGTGAGCGCTTGATCGAGCGGCGGCATTTGGGTGCGGAAGGCGTTGGTGATCTGGTTGTGCATGTCCCAGCCGCCGTAGGTGAGCGAGACAAACCGCACGCCAGCGGCGACGAGACGGCGGGCCATGAGCAGGCGCTGGCCAGCCGTGTTGCGGCCATATTCGTCGCGGAGTTTGGCCGACTCGGCCTCGATATTGAAGGCTTCGCGGGCCTTTTGCGAGCTGACCAGGCTGTAGGCCCGCTCGTAGAAGGTGTTCATCGCCGCGACGTTGTCGGACTTGTCCTTCTTGGCGAAATACGAATTCACCGCTTCGAGTGCCGAGCGGCGGCGCGTGAAGCGAGCGTCATCGACACCGTTGGGCAGCGAGAGGTCTTGCACCTTGAAATCGCCCGAAGCCGGATCGGCACCCAGGCTGAACGGGGCGAACGACGAGCTGAGGTAGCCGCTGGAGGCGAATTCGTTGGGAACCCGCGGGATGCAGACATACGGCGGCAGATCATTGCGGGGGCCGTATTCGTGGCTGACCACGCTGCCCAGGCAGGGATACTGCAGGGCGGGGCTGGGCCGATAGCCCGTGAACATGTTGTGCGTGCCGCGCTCGTGGGCCGCTTCGCCGTGCGTCATCGAGCGGATGACGGCGAACTTGTCGGCGACGGTGGCCAGATTCGGCAGCGTTTCGCAGAAAATCTCGCCCGTCTTGGTCTTCACGGTTCCCATTTCGCCGCGATATTCGATCGGGGCCAGCGGTTTGGGATCGAACGACTCCTGATGGGCCATGCCACCGGGCAGATAGATATGAATGACGCTTTGAGCTTTGGCTTCGAGAAAGTCGTATTTCTTCAGCTCACCACGGGCGGCACGCAGTTGGAAAAAGTCGGCCAGATTGAGCCCGAGCCCACCAATGGCACCGATGGTCAACATGTTCCGGCGGCTTAACCGATTTCCTTGGCACTTCATCCGTTGCAACTCCTGGTTAGAGGGGAACTCCGTCGCTTCGCGAAGACCGCTAGGGGTGCGGCCGCAGTTGCGCCAGGTTTTTAAGGTGGGAAAGTAAGGCGGGAGCCGGAGGGCGGGCGTTAAAACCACCCATCCAGTCACTAATGACCATAACGGGCCCGTAAAGCTGTGTCAAACGCCATTTGGCGATCCAACCCCCCATTAGCACTGGGTAAACGGCGGCGGCAATCCCAGCTATAAAGGCGATTGCCAACTCTGAAAACGTACTCGCCTTAGAAACGTACTCTTCAAGCGCCGAAACATGCCTGCCGCCATCGCGATAGCCGCCCATCCCGATGACATCGAATTTTTGATGTCGGGGACATTAATGCTGTTACGGAGCCACGGGTACCAGATTCACTATTGGAATCTGGCCAACGGCTGCTGCGGGTCGAGCAAATACGACGCAGCGACAATCGCCAAAATCCGCCGCGAGGAGGCTTATGCGGCGGCCCGGGCGATTGGGGCGACGTTTCACGAAAGCATTTGCAACGATTTGGAGGTTTTTTACGACCGGAAGCTGCTGGCGAAAGTTGCGTCGGTCATTCGGGATGTAGCTCCGGAGATCGTGCTGACCCATTCGCCCGTGGACTATATGGAAGACCACACGAATGCCTGCCGGCTGGCGGTGACGGGGGCGTTTTCGCGAGGGATGCCGAATTTTGTGACAGACCCGCCACGGCCAGCGATTAGCACGCCGGTGACGGTCTATCACGCTCAGCCCTATTCGCACCGCGACCCACTGGGGAACGTCGTCGAGCCGCAACTTGTGGTGGATACGACCGACATCATCGAGCAGAAGAAGCAGATGCTTTCAAAACACGCGAGCCAGAAGCTGTGGCTCGATGAAAGTCAGGGGCTGAATTCGTATCTCGACACGATGGCCGAACTGGACGCGGAGGTGGGGCGGATGTCGAGCATTTTCAAATATGCCGAAGGGTGGCGGCGACATTTGCATCTGGGCTTTTGCGGGAAGGATGATGATCCGCTACGGACGGTGCTGAAGGAGCGCGTGCTGGTGGCGGCGGGCTAGAGGCTGAGGCGAGTATTGAAGTCTAAATTGACTGACTTCGGCACTCCCTGCAATCGGACGAGGGTCTTGCTAGACTAGTCATCTTCTATCCCGATCGACGGCCTTGCCGGACAGGAGTTCGTTTCGATGAGTTTTTCGCATGTGTCGCCCACCGCGGTTTTGTTCGCGATTTGCACGGCTTTATTTTGGGGCGTTTATGGGCCACTGTTGCAGCGCGGCCATCACCTCATGGGGACTGAGGGGCGGCTGCGTCCTTTTATTTGCGTAG
>JANNTN010000608.1:0-4531 GCA_031394445.1 Anatilimnocola sp. | reverse complement strand
AGCGGCATGCGCTGGGGCTCTCCCGGCAGCGACGCCCTCTGCCACCTCCGCGCCCTCTACCTCAGTGAACCCACCCAATGGGAGTCATTCTGGCGCGAACACCCCAATTAAAACTACCTACAATAAAGACGCTCACACCGTCAACGTCCCCTTCGTACTCGGCACGCCGGTCATCCGCGGATCGGCTTCGACGGCTTGGCGAAGAGCGCGGGCCGTCGATTTGAAGAGGGCTTCAGCGATATGGTGGTTGTTGCGGCCGTAGTGAATCAGCACGTGCAAATTGCACAGCGCGTTGGCCGCGAACGCCTGAAAGAAATCTTCGACTAGCTCGGTGTCGAAATCGCCGATTTTTGGATTGCTGAACGGGGCGTTGAAGACCAAATAATAGCGGCCCGAGAGGTCGATCGCCGTGGTGCAGAGCGTCTCTTCCATCGGCAGCGTGAAGTGCCCGTAGCGGCGGATGCCCTTCTTATCGCCGAGCGCCTGCTTCACCGCCTGGCCCAGGCAAATGCCCACGTCCTCAACCGTGTGATGCTGATCGACGTGCAAATCCCCCTTCGCCTCGACATTCAGATCAAACGCCCCATGCCGCGTGAACAGCTCGAGCATGTGATCGAGAAAGCCCACACCCGTTTGCCACGACCCCGTGCCGCTCCCATCCAGGTTCAGCTCCAGCTTGATTTGCGTCTCGCGCGTCGCGCGGTCAATCTTGGCAGTTCTGGACACGACTAAACCATGCCTTTCAACAAACTCAACAAAGCTTCAATCTGCTCATCCGTGCCCACGCTAATCCGCAGTCCCTCGCACCAGCCGGGATAATTCATATACCGCACCAGCACCTGCGCCGCCTTCAGCTTCTCGTACAGCGGCTTCGGTGCCTGCTGCGTGTGATTGCACCATACAAAATTAGCTTGCGACGGGATGACCTCGAAGCCCAATTCCGTTAGGCCAGCCGTTAATCGTCCGCGGGTCGCAACGATTTTGCGGCGATTGTCGGCCAGCCACGGCTCATCGTTGATCGCCGCCGTCGCTGCCGCGATCGATAGCGAATCGCAGTTATACGAGTCCTTGACCTTAATCAGCTCGTTAATCATCTGCGGCTGACCAACCAAATACCCAAACCGTAGCCCCGCCAATCCATACGACTTACTCAACGTCCGGCTGACCAAAATCTTTTCGTTCTTCGCCACCAGATCGACGCACGAGAAATCGGCGAAATCAACATAAGCCTCATCGACCAAGAGCGGACACGGTAGCCGCTCCGCCAACTCCAACACCGCCTCCCGGCTAACCATCGTCCCCGTCGGGCTGTTCGGATTCGGCAGAAACGCCAGCTTCAGGCCGGCGGCCGGCGAGCCAAACGCCGCGGGCAGCGACCAATCCCCATTGAACCGCACCTCCTCCCACCGCGCTCCCTGCAACTGGGCCAACGTCCGATACAAGATGTAACTCGGATACGGCAGCCGCAACAGATCACCCTGACCCACAAACGCCCGCGTGCAGATCGTCAAAATGTCGTCGCTACCATTGCCGCACAGCACCCAATCCTTCCCCGGCAACCTCAACAACTCCGCCACTCGCGTCCGAAACGCATTCGCCATCGGGTCCGGATATTTTTGCAACCCCCGCTCGAGCACCTCCTCCACCGCCCGCCGAATTCCCGCCGGCGGCGGATACGGATTCTCATTCGTATTCAGCTTGATGAATTTCCCCGCCTGCGGCTGCTCCCCAGGCGTATAACCATCCATCGCGGCAATTTCGGAGCGAACAAACATGAATCGCTAACCTTTATTCTGCGTTCCGCGTTCCGCGCCTCGTATCTCCACACTCGCCCGATGCGCCGTCAAACCCTCCACCTCCGCCAGCCGCATCACATCCTCGCCAATCGCTCCCAGCGCCTCGGCTGAGTACTGAATCACGCTGCTCGACCGCAGAAAATGATTGGCGGACAAGCCCGAAGCCCAGCGAGCCGTGCCGCCCGTCGGCAACACATGCGATGGACCAGCCGCATAATCGCCCAAAGCAACCGGGCTGTAGTTGCCAAGGAAAGTGGCACCCGCGTTTTTCAACTTCGGGAGTAGTCGCTCCGCATTGTCGATGGCGATATGCAGATGCTCCGGCGCAATTTCATCGGTGATGCGACAAGCCTCGCCTTCGTCACGCACCAGAATCAAACAACCAAAATCCCGTAGCGATTGAATCGTCTCCCCGCACCGCGAAAGCCCCGCCACCTGCCGTTCGAGTTCCTTCGCCGTCGCGTTCAGCGTCTCCTCGCTCCACGTCACCAAAATGCTCGCGCCCGGCGCATGTTCCGCCTGCGCGAGCAAGTCAGCAGCCGTGAAATCAGCCCGCGTCGAGCCATCCGCAATCACCACTACCTCACTAGGCCCCGCGATCGAATCAATATCGACCTCTCCGTACACCTGCCGCTTCGCCAGCGCCACAAACAAATTCCCCGGCCCGACGATCTTATCGACCTTATTGATCCCTTCGACGCCATAAGCCAGCGCCGCCACGCCTTGCGCCCCGCCCACGCGATACACCTCGCGCACGCCAATCTCGTGACACGTTGCGAGCACCACCGGATTGTTCGCGCCAAATTTCGTCGGCGGCGCGATCACCACAATCTCGTTCACCTCCGCCGCCTGGGCCGGAACCGCCGTCATCAACACCGTCGAAGGATAAGCCGCGGCCCCACCCGGCACGCAGATGCCGATTCGCGCCAGCGGAGAATAGCGCTGCTTAAGCAGCACCCCCGGCCGCGTCACTTCCACATCGCGATGCAAAATCGCCCGCTGAAATTGCAAGATGTTTTCGCGAATCCGCCGGATCGTTGCAAGAAACTGCGGATCAGCCGCCGCATGGGCCGCCTTCAGCTCTGCCTCCGAAACCCGCACCGTCTCCGCCGTCAGTTCCGCCTTATCCAGCTTCCGCGAATAGTCCAAAACCGCTGCCAAACCCCGCGACTTCACCTCCCCACAAATCCGCTCGACTACCTGCTGCGGCGAGAGCGGCTCACCAAACACCTCCACCGTCCGCCGCCGCCCCGCCTCGCTCACCACATTCCCCGCAGGACTCAACTTCTGCCGCAGCGCAGCCAGCTTCCCCCCCACGTCATCGCGGCGCGTATCAATCCGCTCAATATTCAACGGCTGAACCATGCTTATTTGCTATTTGTCTGTGACAAGTGAAGTCTCAATTGTGTTCACACCCCGCATCCCCGCCTAGGCCGCTCTAGGGCCATTTCACCCAACTCGCTACGATAAATCACACGCGTTCGCCGCATTCAGCATTCATAATTCATCCTTCAGCATTCCCTCCCCCATGCTCGCCGTCCGCAAACTCAAAAACGAACCCGGCCTCTGGCTCCAAACCGACACGCCGGTCCCCCAAATCGGCCCCCGCGACGTGCTGGTCGCCGTCACGCACACCGGCATCTGCGGCACCGACCGCCACATCTACGAATGGGACGCCTGGAGCCGCAGCCGCGTGAAGGTCGGCATCACCACCGGCCACGAATTCGTCGGCCGCGTCCACGCCGTCGGCTCCGCCGTCACCCGCACCACCATCGGCCAACGCGTCAGTGCTGAAGGGCACATCGGCTGCGGCATGTGTCAGCCCTGCCGCACCGGCAACGGCCACATCTGCGAAAAGGTCGATATTCTCGGCATCGACACCGAAGGCTGCTTCGCCGAATTCGTCTCCGTCCCCGAAGAAAACATCTGGCCCGTCCACCCCGACATCCCCGACCACATTGCCGCCATCTTCGATCCCCTCGGCAACGCCATGCACACCGTCATGGCCGCCGGCGTCAGCGGCCGCAGCGTCCTTGTCACCGGCGTCGGCACGATCGGCCTCATGGCTGTCACCATCGCCCGCGCCGCTGGCGCTGCCAAAATTCTCGTCGCCGACGTCAGCCCCCGCCGCCTCGAACTCGCGAAAAAACTCGGTGCCGACGCCACGTTCGATTCCAAAGACGACACCTGGCCTGCCCAAGCCCGCAAGCTCACGCACGACCAAGGCCCCGAAGTCCTCCTCGAAATGAGCGGCCACCCCAAAGCCATCCACCAAGGCTTCACCGCCCTCCGCAACGGCGGCACCGCCGCCCTCCTCGGTCTCCCCTCCGAACCCGTCGCTCTCGACCTCCCCAACGACATCATCTTCAAAGGGGCCACCGTCCTCGGCATCAACGGCCGCAAAATGTTCGAAACCTGGTACCAGGTCGAAAATTTTCTCCTCTCCGACCGGCTGAATTTGGAGCCGATTGTTACTCACCACCTTCCGCTACAAAACTTCGAACGCGGCTTAAAACTTATGCAAGCCGGTGAGGCGATTAAGGTGGTTTTAGAAGTTCCGCGATAGGCCGGGTGGCACGCTCTGAGGTACTCCGCTGTCATTTATACACATCTGTGTTGGTATTGCCGAAGGTCAGCCAAGCCAGCGAGAAGTCGAGCATGCGGCGGAGGCCAGTCCACACGGGTTGCGGACCTGGGGGTGGCTCTTTGGGGCGGTTGTTATAGCCGCCCAGATG
>JANNTN010000607.1:0-6405 GCA_031394445.1 Anatilimnocola sp. | reverse complement strand
AGCGGCATGCGCTGGGGCTCTCCCGGCAGCGACGCCCTCTGCCACCTCCGCGCCCTCTACCTCAGTGAACCCACCCAATGGGAGTCATTCTGGCGCGAACACCCCAATTAAAACTACCTACAATAAAGACGCTCACACTGTCATCCACTCTGGGACATCACGGAACGCCCGCCTGAGATAACGAGTTGCAAGAGCCAGCGGCGGTGTGCCCATTACGGCCCACGGCGGATTTTTGGTGGGCTGTCACAGCCTGAGGGCCGTTGGTCCCACCCTACTCGCCAGCCACATTCACAAAAACCTTCAGTGCCGATTTTTCTTCGCAAAGGAGGCGCATCATTTCTTGGTAGTTATCGAGGCCGTTGACGGGGTGGGTGAGGATGCGGGAGAGGACGCCGGGGAACATCATGTCGCCGAGGGCGAGGTCGCGGATGCCCATTTCGAAATGCTCGCGGTTGGCGTTGACGGAGCCGAGGAGGAGCTTGTTGCCGAGCACCCAGTCGATGTTGATTTTGTCGGCCGAAACTTCGTGCTTGCGGTCGGCACCGGTGATGCTGACCCAGACGAGCGCACCGTTGTGGCCGAGGGCCCGCATGGCGTCGAAGGCGACCTGGCTGCTGCCGGAGGCGTCGATGATTAAATCGGCCTTGCCCACTTCGGCGACGACTTTTTCCAGCGGCGTGGCGGAAGTGCTGACGTAGTGGCACTCCATCGCTTCGACGATCTGGCTGTTGAGCGTGCCTTTCGCGCTGCGGGCGAAGCAATAGACCTCGATGCCGCGGAGGCGGAGGATGAGCGCGGTTAAGAGGCCGATTTGGCCGACGCCCATAACGAAAGCCCGCTGCGGACGCCAAACTCGCATGCGGCGCTGGGCTTCATAAGCTTGATGCACGGCCTTGGCGGCACAGCTCATGGGTTCCATGAGGACGTGCAGGTGTTTGAGGCCCTGCGGGACGCGGACGATGTATTCCTCTTCATCGACGAAATACTCGGTCATGTAGCCGTGGCGGAGATTGATGCCGCGTTCGTAATACGTCGCCTCGCTGGTCATGTCGTTGGTGCCGATGAGGTCGTAGATGGAGCCGCCGGGGCGACGAACGGTGGCGGTGACATAGTCGCCGGGCTTCATGCGCTTCACGTTCGGGCCAACCTCGGCGACGATGCCGAACGATTCGTGGCCGATGACGAGGTGCTTGTCGGGGGGCGGGGCGTTGCCGTAAAGGGCTTCGTTGATTTCACGGTCGGTGGCATCGACGCCGACTTTGAGCACGCGGACGAGAACCCCTTTGCCGTCGGGGATGTCGGTGACTTTGGGTTGCGGAACCTCGGTGAGGTGAACGCTGTTTTTCTTGCCCGGGATGACGGCGACGGCTTTCATGGGAGGTTGTCAGTAGTCAGTAGTCAGTAGTCAGTAGTTGCCATGCGAGTTTAACGGTGTTTGAGAATGGCTGCGAGGGTGTTAGCCGAGCTTGCTGGCAGCGACGATGGCGAGCTTTTCACGGAAGATTTTGGCGTTGTGGCGGATATCGACGGGTAGGGCGAGCAGAAGAAGGAAGTCGCCTATCTGAGCCGTGTGCTTGCGCTGGCAGGCCAAGTCAAGTAGCTCATCGGTCAGCAGGAACCAGTTCTGCTTTGCATTGGCCCAATGCTCTGGCCAGGGTTCGATGAAAATGACAGGTCGCTGGTTGCCGCGCGGGCCGATGCCGACGAGGGCGGAGCGATAGACCCAGGGGTGTTGGTTGAAAATCGCTTCGGAGGGAATGGTGTAGAGCGGGCCACTTGCGGTGATAACGCGGTGCGATTTGCGGCCGCAGAACCAGAAGCGTTCGTTTTCTAAATAGCCGACATCGCCCATCCGGTGCCAAAACGTCGCGCCCTCGCGAATTTTGTGGAGGGCGTTGGCGTCGGTGCGAGTGACATATTCCGTGGTGACGACCGGGCCGCGGACGATAAGTTCGCCAATTTCTCCGGAGGGGAGTTCTTCAGCGTCGGCGATGGTGGGAATGGGCTCGTCGGTGATGCGGATGACTTTCCAGTCGATGCCGGGGAAGTGACGGCCGACGCAGGTGCCCGCGCCAGTGGCAGATTTGGCGGCGGTTTCAGACAGCACTTCGGTTGCGGAGATCGAAGCAACGGGGAGTGATTCGGTCGCGCCGTAGGGCGTGTGAACATCTCCGTCGAGAGGGACGGCGGCTCTCATTCGCTTGAGAACGTGGCTCGGAACGGGAGCGCCGGCGGAGAGGACGCGCTTGAGCGTAGGGAGGACGATTTTATTGTCTTCGCAATACCGACCGACGACATTCCACAGCGCGGGCGAGCCGAAGGCTTGGGTGACTTTCCAATCGTTGACGGCTTCGATGATATCCCGCGGATCGACGCGGGCCGGGCGCGTGGGGTCCATGTCGGGAATGACGGTGGTCACGCCCATCGCACAGTTGAAGAGGGCGAAGAGCGGAAAGCCGGGGAGGTCTATTTCGCCGGGCTGAATGCTGTAGAAGTCGCGGAGTTCATCGACTTGCTGATTGAAATTCCCGTGGCGATAGAGAACGCCTTTGGGCGGGCCGGTGCTGCCGGTGGTGAAGATGATCGCAGCGTGATCGTCGGCTTTCGTCGGAATCGGCTGAAAATTCTGGCTGAGCGTGCGGGCGCGAAGCTGCGCGATGGTTGATCCGCCCCAGAACCAACGGCTACCGACGGTGACGTTGTACTTAGCTTTGGGAAACCGGCCGCGCAGGATGGTGCGGATCGCCTGAGCCAGCGGAATGCCGACGAAGCCTTCGGGTTCGCTCTCCGCCAGGCAACGGATGAGATTGCGGCGACCCATGCCGGGGTCGATGAGGACGGTGACGACGCCCGCTTTGAAAAGCGCGAAAACGAGCGAGATGAAATCGATGCTGGGCGGGACGAGCAGGATGAGTCGCGTGCCCGGCTTCACGCCTATTTGCAGCAGACCGTCAGCGAGGAGGTTGCTGTCGTCGTCGAGCTGTTTGAACGTGAGTGTTTGGTAGAGGCGTTTGCCTGCGGCATCACGTCCGCCGGGCATGGCGATGGCGATGCCGTTTGGATTTTGCGCGGCAGTCGCGGAGAGGCGGAGGCCGACGTTAACCACGGACACGGCGGACCTCCGCGGCGACGAAGTCGAGCACCATACGTGCGACATCGATATCGAGCGCCTTCGCCAGGCCTTTCCAGCCTGGCACGGCGTTGACTTCGATGGCGTACAGCCGGCCGTCTTTGCCGGGCAATAAATCGACGCCGGCCAGCGGTGCATGAACGGCGGCGGCGGCGCGGTGGGCGATTTCGATAAGGGAATCGTCGGGTGTGAAGGCTTCGGCAGTTGCCCCACGGCTAATATTAGTGCGCCAGTCGAGCTTATTGATGCGGCGCATACCGAGAATGCGGTCGCCGATGACGAGCAGGCGAATGTCGTGCCCTTCGTGGCCAATAAACTCTTGCAGGTAGAGCACCGCGCCGAGTTGGGCGAGCATTTTGAACGCGCGGAGAGCCAGATTTTCGTCGGTCAAACGCGTGATACCGCGACCTTCGCTGCCAAACAGCGGCTTAAGCACCACATCGCGGCCAAGCTGCTCGAAAGCGAGCATGGCTTCGTCAGCCGTCTGGCAGCAAATGGTTCGCGGCGTGGCGAGGCCGGCGGCATGCAACTTGGCCGTCGTGAGAAATTTATCAACGGCGGCTTCGATGGCCCGGGCCGGATTGATAACGATTCCATCTGCCGCTTCGTGCCGCGCGAGGCAATCCATGCGAAAGACAACTTGCTCGAGCGAGCCGGGCGGCATCGTGCGGACGATCGTGGCGTCGAAATCAGAGAGAGAGGAGTAGGGAGTAGGAAGTGGAGAGTAGGGAGTGGAGTAAACGAGTTGCTGGTCAGGTAAGACCGACGCGGAGATCGCGCTGAACGGGAGCACGACGATCTCGTGGTCGCTCGCGGCGGCGCGCATGAGGTCGCGTGCGTACCAGGAGTCAGGAGAGGCAAGGACGGCGAATTTCATGAATGACCAATGACCAAATCTCAATGACCAATGTAATGGAAACGCACGCTCTTGGTCATTGGTGCTTGGTCATTGGTCATTCGTTTCGAAGCAAGCCCTATTTTCGTTTGAGGCCGAAGGTCATGTAGTGAATGCCGGTGGGGTCGCTGACGAGCATGCCGCCGCCGGGGGCCATGTATTCGGAGATGACTTCGAAAGGCGGGAGCGGATGATCTTTCAGGGCCTGCTGGACCGAGTTGAAGAATTGATTGCGATTGGCCTGATCGGCTAAACGCTTGCGGGTGTTTTCGGCATTCGCCATTTCGTACCAAAAACGCAGCCCTTCCTCCGGGCGTTCAAATGTCAGCGCGCCGGGGGCGTCGCCGCCGGGCTGCCGGCTGATTTTGTTGGCGACGATCTTGAAATCGAGCGATGTCGAGAGACTGTTTTCGGGATTGGTGTTGGCGTTTACCGCCTCTTGAAAGGCTTTCATGCTATCGGTGAACACGACGTAGTCATTGATGATGCCGATGCAGGGCAGCGGAACACGAATCTCCATGCCCGATTTCGATTTCTGCCGCGGCGGCGGAGTCTTGATCGACCAATACTCCGTGTTGCCGTACCGCTGCTTTTCCATGGTGCCCGAATGCTTGCTGATGACCTTGTCGAAGATCGGCTTGGCGGCCTTGGGATCTTTCAGTTGCAGGCCGGCGAGAAAACACGGACTGTTGATGCGCACCGGCCGCTCGACCCACTGCACATGCGTGGCCCGGCCGGAAAGCTGCGGAACGATTTCCGCGAGCACGTCGGCACCCAGGTTGTTGCCGATTTTTTCCTGAATCTGGCGCTCAAGTGCCCCCTCGCCCATCAGTCCGTTGAACAGGCGCGTAGAAACATTAATCGTGTGGCGAAGATCCCAGTGAATCGTCGAATACGAAATGCAATCAGCAGGAACCCAAGCTTCGGGCGTCATTTCTCCGGAGGCGAGTCCAATCGCATCGATCACACCAATTCGCGGATTGTCGAGCAGAACGTGCATGTGTTGCACCTGATCGAACTCACCCGACGAGAACGTCATCGTTCCGCCGACGGCTTGCAATCCATCCAGGCCGAGCGCGGGAAACAGTGCGAGGCCGGTCGCGGCGAGCGAACCTGTTGCCAGCCGGCGAACGATGGCGATGGGGTCGGCGTACCAAATGAAGTGCGGCTGGCCTTCATCCGGACCGACGCAACGGTTGATGAGCGTGCTGAACTTGTCGGTTTGCGCGAGCGTGCGTTCGAG
Source organism: Anatilimnocola sp. (assembly GCA_031394445.1). Classification (GTDB taxonomy): domain Bacteria; phylum Planctomycetota; class Planctomycetia; order Pirellulales; family Pirellulaceae; genus CAYLLN01. The sequence continues at coordinate 1,137 of JANNTN010000607.1, read as the reverse complement.
GCCAGCGCCGGTGGCATTGACGAGAACCGAATCCATGATGGCTCGCGTCGTGGTAAAGATGAACGTCCCTTCACGCTCGATCTGAAAGACGCGCAGGTTGCCGATCTTCGTGAACACATTGATCTCGTGCTCGCCGAATTTTTCGGTCGTGCGTGTGCCGCCGTTTTTCGCCGCCATCGTTTCAGCCGCTTGCAATAGCTTGCGAGCCTGCACGACTTCGTCCTTCGTATCGATGATGACGACGAAGCCCTGCTCTTGATCGCGATCTTCACTAGCGACGAACGCCACGCAGATTTCGCCCTGCGGAATCTTCAAAAGCTGGTCGAGCGGCACGCCAATGACCTGCTCCACTTGCTTGAAGGCGTCTTGAGCCGTGCCATACAACTTCGCCACCAACGGCTGCATCTGGCGATCTTGAAATACGCGGCCCAGCGACGTGTCGCGGAAGCGTTCAGCCAACAGCGGCGCGTTCGGAATGCGTACCAGGCCCAACGTGTGGGCTGGCAGCATCTCCGGGGCAGTTATCCGCTGGGCAGGTGGCTGCTGGGCAAAGGCCGGCGTGGGCTGCCATTGCAGGGCCACACTCCATAAAAACACAAAAAGACACAAGCGGACTAGATGTTTCACGGCTAGCGACCCCGGGAGAGACGAAAAATCGCAACCTCAATGGTGACTGAGGTTTACGATTCATTCAATGCGGCTAACGATGCCAAACGTACCCGATTTGGGCAGTACAGGTTTCGCAGCCGTCAGGGTGGTTCGCTCGAAACAGTCGAAGATTGGCCGGGTTTAAGAGAGTTAGGCATTAGACAAAGATTTAAGATAGTCGCCTTTCGCTCCGCGAAAGGACGTGCTTTTTGCGGAGCGAAAGTCGACTATGGTAGGCGTAAAAGTCGGCGTGGCTTGCCTGGCTACTATAGAACGCGCCGTCGTTTACCTGACGCCAGCAATGGACGACAATACTGGAAGATCGAACCGAGGTGGAATATGAAGACAACCATGATCACCAGCCGCATCGCCCGTGTTTTGTCCACCGCCGCGGCTGCCAGCACTCTGTTACTCGCCAGCCAGTGCTGGGCCCAAGCTCGTGGCTCAACAACGAGCAGCATGTTTGGCGCATCTCAAGTTGGAAATCCC
>JANNTN010000056.1:0-4824 GCA_031394445.1 Anatilimnocola sp. | reverse complement strand
GGGTCCAGCACGTCGTCGAGATAGGCGAGCATGGTTCGGAGTGTGAGTCTCATGGCGGTTCTCCGCGGCAGATCGTTGATGTTCCTATTTGGTTAGTGCGATTTCAGGGGTCTCGGCGTGCAAAAATCTGATGGGAATGGTTTTGATTGTGCAGTGGGTGGGTGATTGTTTAGGGTTTAGCGTTGAGGGGCGGGGGTGTTTTTTGGTGGTGGTTGAAAGCCTTAAGTTGGGTTGTAAGTGGTTGGTGGGAATGGATTTGTGAGTTGATAGTTGGTTGGGAATGGTGCGCTAATGTTTAGGGTTGAGAGGGAAGTTTAGGGTTTGGGGACCAGGAATCAGGGGACAGGAGGCAGGAGTCAGCGGTCCTATAGATAGATTGCAAACGGCTGAAAAAACCGGGCGAGAATGCGGGAGACCGCAAGGTAGGGTCGTGATGCTTTTTGCCTACTCAAAACAAAAAAACGGTGCGCGGTAATTAGGCACAGCTATTTTTTGATTCGCCGCGATATGTTGCGATCCGCGCAATAGACACTTGCCGCCGCGACTGCGAGGACTAACGCCACTGAGACGACACTGGCGGCAGGCAAGGCCACTAGATCAAGCATTAGAATGCCGCCAGGAATAATGCCGACGCCTATCAAAAAGAACGCAACGACAATTAACCCCAGCAGTCCCAACGAGACAGCGAGCAGTACAACGTCTGGGCGGTATCGCATGCCCCCGATTCTATCCGTGGCGTCTGCAAGGCGTGCTATGGGTGGGTGCAGCGATTGGTGGAGGCGGGGGTGGTTACTTGGGAGCTGGCGGGGAGGTTGTGGTTGGCCGGGAGGCGGAGCTAGGTATCGAGAGTCCCTCCAGCAGCTCCATACCTTCCTCGCCCAGTATGACTTTTGGCGTCACGTATTTGGGCCTATGCGCATCCCACGTCCAGGTAGTGTCCTAATTTCAAATTGAGACACCCGCCAGCACGTCGCGGATCGTGAATCGGAACATAGGACGGATCACCGCTAAAGCGCTGGCGATATTCGTTCCTCATAAAACCAAGCGCCCACCATCGTCGCCAAGATAATCGCCGGGAGCGTTGCCACCAGCGGGGCCGCGACCGTGTGGCCAGGAATGGAAAGCAACGCCACCCATTTAGCTGATTGCAAACTGACGATAAACCACCAAGCGAGCCCCGTCACGATAGCGGCTACGGTTGCGGAGGCATAACGCGGGCGGATGGTTGAATACAGCCAAATGGCCCAAATACCCGCCGTGAGATTTGCAATGAACGTAAACGGCACTCCGTTTTGATGGACAGATGAAGGGCCGCTCGGAATCGCCGCCAGAAATTCTCCGCCAATCAGAGCAAGGAGGATTGCCGATAGCGCTGTCCACACACCACCAGTCACTAGACCACAGAGAATGACTCGTGTGACAACGATCAGCAGCGTGCGGAGGCGGTATCGCATGGGGTATTGTAGCTGGTCGATCGCTAAATTCACGGCATCGGGTGGCGGCTGATTCTTACGTCGGCGCAAGCGGCGGGGCTGAGGGATCACTGCGGGATGTTTGATGAATTGCTGACCTAGTTGGAAGCTGATCCCTAAAGCCTCGCCCCGCTCTCCCAGAGGGAGAGGAAATTCTCACACAGAGGCACAGAGTCGAAGTGCCGGAATTCTCCGTGAGAATTCGGAAGAGCATTAGCCGAAGGGGGAGGCGCGGAAGGAGTTGGAGATGAGGGTGGAGAGGGGAGTGTGGTGGGAGTTGGGGTGGGGGCGGTAGGCGAAGAAGGCGAGGGCGAGGAGGGAGCCGGTGATTTGGAGGAGGGCGAGAACGGCGGGGTGGGTGTCGAGGCGGGGGGAGGGAGCGCGGAGTGCGGAGTGGGGAGTGGGGAGTGAAGGATCGGAGGCAGAGGGCCTCGCTTGCGCGTCGGGTTGGTGTGAGGAGAGCCTCGCTGACGCGTCGGGTTGGTGTGGAGGGCTGGAGGAGTGGCCCACGGGGGCGTGGTTGATGGGCCAGGAGTGGGTGCGTTCCCAGCCGGTGGCGGTGCGACGCCAGTCGTCGGTGGTGGTGTTGATGGGTGTGGTGGAGGCGGGAGCGGTGAGGAGGAATTGGGCGGAAAGGCCGAAGGCTAGGGCGAGAAGGGCGACTGAGCAGAAGATGAGGGGGGCGGCGAGTCTCATTGCCGGGTAGGAAATGGCAAGGAGGATGCCGGATTGATCGCGGTGCGGTGGTGATTGGCGTAAGGGGTTGTGGGGAAAGGGGATGCGGCTGGGGAGGGATTTTTAGGGGGCGGGGAGTGTGGTGATTTGGCGACGTTATGGAGAGGGCGATGTGGTGGGAAGGCGACGTGTGGCGGGGAGGAGACAGGGCTGGAACCAAATAACTTGAACAGGAGCAAACAGAGAAAACGGAGAGGCAAATGTGAACAAGCAGAATTTGGCCGCGGATGAACGCGGATGACACGGATTTTTTGAACAGAAGGGAACAAAGGAAGCAAAGAGGGAGGGTGGGTGGCGGAAGTTTGCGGAGAGAGTGTGTTGGTGATGCGAAGCAGGAAATGCGAAGGAGCTAAATGGCGGTGCGATCGGTATGACCGGTAGAGTTGATAGGGTTGGGAGATTAAAAACCCTCACCCCAACCCTCTCCCAGGGGGAGAGGGAGTATTGATTTGCTCGATGCGGTTCCGCGCCGTAGGTTTTCAACGGTTTGTGGAAGTCTTTCGTGGGGCGCGGCGGTGCATCGTCCGTGCCTATTTGCCCCTCGCTACAAGGGTCGCCCAGAGATGTCGAGCGCTAAGCCAACCCCGGGTTTGAAGGAATTGTTGTCGAGCGCTCAGTTGCCGGCGTTGCCGCAGAGTGCGATTCGGCTGCTGGAACTTTCGCAGAATCCGGACAACGGGCCGGCGGAGTTTGCGGTGCCGATTGAATCGGATCCGGGTTTGACGGGGCAGGTTTTAAAGTTCGTGAACTCGTCGTACTTCGGATTCTCGCGCGAGATTTCGAGCGTGAAGCTGGCGATCACGCTGGTGGGGATTCGGACGATCAAGAATTTTTCGCTGTGGAGCGCGGTGTTCAGCTTGATGCCGAACCCGAAGTGCGGGCCGTTCGATCTGAAGTCGCTGTGGCAGGATTCGCTGCGGCGGGCGTTGTTCGCGCGGGCGTTTGGCAAGCTGACGGGTTTGAAGGACGCGGAGGATTTGTTTGCTGGGGCGCTGCTACAAGATATGGCGATTCCGCTCTTGGCGAAGGAGCAGCCGGCGAAATATTTGACGCTGCTATCGTCGCGTCGCGAGGGGGAATCGCGGCTGAGCGATTTGGAGCGGGCGGAGTTTGGTTGGACGCATGCTGAGGCGGCGGGATTCATGGCGCGGCAGTGGAGCTTGCCCGAAGAGTTTGCTCAGTTGATCGAGGCGCATACGCAGCTCGATAAATTTTTGGTTGAAGGCTGCAAGGAGAAGGGGAAGGTGGCCGTGGCGCTGTCGGCGCTGTTGCCCGCGGCGCACGACAACGATTGGTTTGAGCGGCCGAAGTTTTTGGCGGCGTTTGAGAAGCTGGCTGGCGGGAACGGGACGCCGGAAGAGGTGTTTGCGAAGATCGATTTGGAGTTTACGGAGTTTGCACCGGTGCTGAAGCTGGCGGCGCCGGGGAAATCGCTGGTGCAGCATTTGGTGGTGGCTGTGGCGGCGGCGTAGCTACCTTGGTGTCACCGTTCTTGTGATTAACACAGAGACACGGAGGCACAGAGGCACGGAGAGGATTTAAGGAGAGGATCGAGCGTTTGTGGCGGTATAGCGCCTGCGAATTTAGCGGGTTGGTGAGTCGGGCCGCACTCTGGTTAACGCAAAGGCGCGAAGGAGCGCGAAGGGCGCAAAGGGGTTAGGCGGCGGGTCGGTTTATTGGTTGCCGGTCCCCTCGCTTGCGTATCGGGCTTGTGTAAGACTAGGGACGGTCATCTAGCACGAGTGTTAATAAATGGCAGGCCGGAAGCCTACCCCACGGCGATGCGATTTTTACAGCTTAATCATGTGGCGTTGCATGTGGCGGATATTGAGCGGAGCGTCGTTTTTTATCGGGATGTGCTGAAGCTGGAGCCGATGGCGCGGCCGGCGTTTACGTTTCCCGGGGCGTGGTTCAAGCTGGGGGTCGATCAAGAGCTGCATCTGATTGGCGAGCGGACGCGGGAGGTGATTTCACACAATCGGGGAGATCACTTCGCGCTGATGGTCGATGATTTTGATGCGTGGGAGCAGTATTTGATCGATAATAAAGTGGAGATGGCTCCGCGTCGGACGCGGCCGGATGGGGCGCTGCAAATGTATGTGATTGATCCGGATGGGCATTATGTGGAGTTGTGTACGATGCCGCCGGGGACACACTAATTGATGGCGGCGCTTCAGCACGCCCTTCGGAGTACCGCTGTCATTTACACACAACTGTCCGCAATTTCACAACAGAGCGGCACGCGATTTGCGCATTGGCTCCTGCAAATTTCAATCACGAATTTGCAGGAGTGAGAGATGTCTCAACGGATTGCGGACGAATTGGCGGAGGTCGATTTTGGGGATGAGCGGCTGAACAAGCGGAGTCGGAACGTGATTGAGGCGTTGGCTGCCAATCCAGAAGCGAGCGTCAATGCGACGATGGACGGCTGGAGCGACACGCAGGCGGCGTACCGATTTTTCGACAATGCCCGCGTGACGCCCGAGCAAATCTTGCAGCCGCATCGGTGGGCCACGCTCCGACGGATGCGTGAACACGCGGTCGTGCTGATCGTGCAAGATACGACGGAACTCGATTACTCCCGTCATCCCGCACGCGATGCGTTGTGCCTGAACCA
>JANNTN010000565.1:0-8335 GCA_031394445.1 Anatilimnocola sp. | reverse complement strand
CGATTGCCATTGCAATCGACAAGGCAGACGAAGTGGAGGTCGCGGTTTGTCCCCCGTTTGTCTATCTCGAAGCGGTGCGCGAGGCGATTGCCGATTCCGCGGTCGGGTTAGGCGCTCAGAATTGCTATCACGAGGCAAAGGGAGCGTTCACGGGCGAAATCAGCCCGCAGATGCTGGTCGATATCGGCTGCAAGTATGTCATCCTCGGACATAGCGAGCGGCGGCAGATTTTCAAAGAGTCGAATCAGGATGTGAACCGCAAGACATTGGCGGCGCTGGGCGTGGGGCTGACGCCGATCGTGTGCGTCGGCGAATCGTTGGAACAACGGCAATCTGGGCAGACGGCGCAAGTCGTGCGAGAGCAGATTGAGGGCTCGCTGGCTGGGCTATCGGTCGATCAGATGCTCAAATTGGCGATTGCCTATGAGCCAATTTGGGCGATTGGGACGGGCGTGGTTGCGACGCCGGAGCAGGCGGAGGAGGTGCATGCTGACCTTCGCAAATTGCTCGAAACCCGTTACACTCCCGAAGTTGCGGCGAATGTCCGGATTCAGTACGGGGGCAGCGTCAACGCCGAAAATGCGGCGAGCCTGCTTAGTCAGCCGAACATCGACGGTGCCCTGGTGGGCGGTGCAGCGCTAAAAGCCGACGGCTTTTTGGCGATCATTTCGGCCGCCGCTCGCTAAACCCTGAACAATAAGATTTTGCCATGCTGCTTGCTGTCGTTGATTTCCTGCATTACTTGTTCATGATCCCGCTGGCGCTGCTGTCGGTGTTTTTAGTGCTGGTGATTTTGGTCCAGCGCGGTCGCGGCGGCGGTTTGACGGGCGCACTCGGCGGTATGGGCGGGCAAAGCGCCTTCGGCACGAAGGCCGGCGATTTGTTCACGCGGATCACGATTGTGGTGGCTGCGATTTGGGTCGTATTGTCGATGGCGTCGCTGAAGGTTTTGAACCAACGCAGTGCCACGGCAAACCTGAACGCGAGTGAACGTGGCCAACGCACGACGGCACCGGTTAACCCTGGCGCACCGAATGCAACCACACCGAGCAGCCCTGCGACTGGTGATGCTCCGGCTGAAAAAGCACCCGATGATGCGGCCCCGGCGAAAACAGAGGGCAAGGCCGATGGCGCTGCGGCACCCGCGGCAGTGACAACGCCTGCTACACCTGCCTCGGAACCTGCGGCCACCCCCGCTCCGAGCGATGCGGGCACTAAATCAGCCGACGCCAAATCAGCAGACGAGGCAAAGCCCTAAGTTTCTTTCCCTCGCGAGAGCCACGGCCCTCGATCTTTACGGAGTTTGTCGTTTTGCTGCTTAGCATGACCGGCCACGGCGAAGCCCACTGCCATGAAGAGGGGCTGTCAATCGTCGTGGAGGTGCGCACGGTTAACAACCGTTATTTCAAGCTGAATCTCCGACTGTCCGACGGTTACGCCCCGCTCGAATCAAACACCGAAGCACTGATTCGGCAGCACATTCGCCGGGGCACAATTCAAGCCTCCGTGCAAATCGACCGAGAGCCGCGACCCGACGACTATCGCTTGAACCAGGCCGTGTTGATCGGTTATTTGAAGCAGTTGGAAACGGCACTGGGGGCATCGATCGGCCGCGATGTGGCCCAATTGGCCCCGCTGTTGACGCTGCCGGGCGTGGTTCATGAATCGACCGCCGAATTCGAAGAGCTAGAATCGCAGTGGCCTCGGATCGAGCGGGTTGTCACGACGGCGCTGCAAGAGCTGAGCAAGATGCGCATTGACGAAGGCCGCTCGATGGCGGCCGATTTGACTGCCAACGCTCGAGCGATTGCCAGCGAACTGGCCAAAATTGAAACGCGAGCGCCGCTGGTGGTGGATAGCTATCGCGGCCGGCTGCACGAGAAGCTGAGCAAGCTGCTGGCCGAAGTGGGCGTTCAAGCCCAGCTCGGCGAGATCGTTCGCGAGGTGGGGCTATTTGCCGAGCGGGCGGACATCTCGGAAGAGATCGTCCGGCTGAAGAGCCACTTGGAGCAATTCAGCACGGTGATGGCGGCCGAGGATTCGCAAGGGCGGAAGCTAGAATTTCTGACGCAGGAAATGTTCCGCGAGACGAACACGATCGGCTCCAAAGCCAACGACGCGGAAATTGCCCGCCATGTCATCGAGATCAAAACCGCCATCGAACGGATGCGCGAAATGATCCAGAACGTCGAATAATAAATTTTCTCTGGCCCCAGGCCATGTCTGCTGCCAATTACGAGCATCTGGTGATCATTTCCGGCCCTTCCGGGGCCGGCAAATCGACGGTTGTGCGCGAGCTCTTGGCGACTTGCCCCCTGCAACTGGTGATGAGCGTTTCGGCGACCACGCGACAGCCGCGACGGGGCGAGCAGAACGGCCAGGACTACTTCTTTTTGTCGCCCGAGCAGTTTGCCGCCTGCCGCCAAACCGGTGATTTTTTGGAGTGCAAGGAGTACGCCGGAAACTGGTACGGAACGCTGCAAAGTCAAGTCACGGCTGGACTTGAAGGCGGAAAACGGGTACTCTTAGAGATTGACGTGGAGGGGACTTTGGCCGTGCTGGAGCGGCACCCTGAGGCCCTCACGATTTTCGTTCACAGCGGCTCGATCGAAGAGCTGGAGCGCCGTCTCCGGGCCCGCAATACGGAGACCGAAGAAGCGCTGGCCCGCCGGCTGGCCACTGCTCGCCGCGAACTTGCTCAAAAAAGCCGCTATCGATACGAAGTAATCAATCGCGACGTCGCCGAGGCTGTTCGCGAGGTAAATGATATTTTGCTGCGACACGCTCGCGTTTCGTGAATCATTCTGGAGCCGCCATGCTTGATGCCCTGAAGGAAGAATCGATTGTTAACAAAGTCGGTGGCCGGTTTAAGCTCAGCACGCTGATTCAAAAGCGGCTGGTGCAACTCAACGCCGGCAGCCGCCCGCTGGTGGATCAAAGCACGCAAGACAAAATGGCGATCGTGCTGCAAGAGATCATTCAAGACAAGATTTATCTGGATTCCAGCCAGCAGGTTCGCGTTGCCGGTGAATTTCAAGGCACGGGCGAAGCGATGGAGCTCGACTTGGGTGATTTGTAGGCAAGGCGATCTGTAAGCCATTTGTAGGCACACGCCGTGTGCCTCGCCCTCCCAAAACACGCATGAACGGCCACGAAATCATCGTCGGCGTCACTGGCGGCATTGCCGCGTTCAAGACGGCGGCGCTCGTGAGCCAGCTTGTGCAAGGCGGAGCCGGCGTAACGGTCGTCATGACCGCCGCGGCCGAGCGCTTCATCGGCGCGCCCACGTTTGCCGCGCTCACCGGCCGGCCAGTGGCCCGCCAGGTGTTCGACGACGCTCAGTATCCGCTCGGAGCGCACATCACGCTGGCGGAGCGAGCCAAGTTGCTCGTTGTCGCCCCGGCCTCGGCCGATTTTCTGGCCAAAGCGGCGAATGGCCTGGCCGACGACCTGCTCACCACGCTCTACTTAGCATTTAGCGGACAGGTGCTGCTGGCACCGGCAATGAACACGGCCATGTGGGAGAAGCCGGCCGTCCAACGCAATATCACGCAACTCCGCGCCGACGGCGTTCAATTTATCGATCCCGGCTCCGGCTGGCTAAGCTGCCGCCAGGTCGGTGCTGGCCGAATGGCAGAGGCGGAGACGATTTTATCCGCGATTCGTGAATTGGTAGAAACTGACGCAGGTAGCAAGAAGAAACCATAAGTCAAACTTTTGACAGCGGCCGAGGCATTGAGGTGGCAATGGCTACCACTCGTGAGCAACTCATCGCGGATTGGCGTCACCACTTAGCCGAGGCTGAGGGCGTAGAACCGGAGGAAGTCTCGCGGCTAGCGTGGATGACACGGCTCCGCTCGCGGCTGTATCGCTTTTTGATTTCACTTTATGGCGAAGGGCACTGGAACGCTGGCGATGATGCGACTGGCAATGGCGAAGTAAGTTCGCGAGCTGGCTTGGTCATTGCGGATGAATCGTTGCCGCTCGCTGGCAAGCCCGCCAAGGATGAAAGCTTGATCCGCGCAGCACTGCAATCCTTCGCTGCTGGGGGCGGGGAGAAACCCGCAGCCGGGCCGCTCTTGGCGCGAATCGAACGGAGCGCCTGGGTTGTGGTTGCCTCGACAAATTGGGGGCTGGACCCCCAGCGCTCAAGCGACGCGCTCGCTAATAAGGGAATTGCCGCGCGGACTGTCGGACATGCAGACGACGTGACTGTGGAAGTGCTCGCCGTGCATCAGGCCAGCGCGATGAAAATCATCGCTGCACAGCTCAGCCGCCTCGCTCTGCCGCGGACCAGCAGTTCCTCGATTTCTCCCAGCGCTGAACGGCAACTTGCCGAGACAACGGCGCTGGCCCGCGGCTACTTGGTGGTGAGTTTGGCGATGGCCCCTTTGACGGGCGTGGCGGCTGTGGGGATCGCGGATTACTTAAGTTTAGAATTCTTGGATGATGCCACGCCCACGACGGGGGCTGCGTTGTTCATCTTGGGTTGGCTCGGGTCTTCGGCACTGATGTGTTTGGCGTATCTGCATTTTGATAAATGCCTCGCTGCCGCCGCGAAGTCGCCGCCGCGTCTATCTGGCCCGCCCCAATGAATTATGATGGCAACAGCTGCCGCAGCACTCCCTCCCATTCCCACCGTTCTTATATGACCACTCGCACTCTCCTGTTGCGTTCGATCGTTCTGCTCGCCGCCATTTGCCTGCGCGATGTCGCAGCGCAAGAGCCCGCGCCGGTGCAATCAGCAGAACCCAGCCCGAGTTCCACCCCCACCGCTGAAAAATCCGCGGAAGCAAAACCCGCCGAACCCGCGACGACGCCAGCCGGCCCGCTCCCCGGCCACTCTTATCACGGCGAAGTCTTCGACGAAGGTCCGCGGCAAAAAGCCTATCTCATGACCGGGATGCCCAAGATCCACTTTCCGGTAACGACCAAATCAGCCGAGGCTCAGGCCTTCATCGAACAAGGCGTCGGCCAACTCCATGGCTTCTGGTACTACGAGGCCGAGCGGTCGTTCCGGCAGGCCGCGTCGCTCGACAAAGACTGTGCCATGGCCTACTGGGGCATGGCTCAAGCCAACATCGACAACGCCGCCCGCGCCACCAAATTCATGACAGAGTGCATCAAGCACAAAGCGGCCGCCTCCGAGCGCGAGCGGATGTACATCGACGCCACCGAGGCTTATTTCAAGGCCGACAAGAATAAAAAGAAGGAACGCAACGAAGCGTACACCAAGGCCCTCGAGAAGCTGCTCTACAAATTTCCCGACGATGTCGAGGCCAAGGCTTTTTTCGCCCTCCAACTCTGGAAGCAGCGCGACGAAGGCCCCGCGATCAACAGCTATCTCGCGATCAACGCCTTGCAAGACCAGGTCTTTCAGGCCAACCCGAAGCACCCGGCCCATCACTACCGGATTCACCTCTGGGACGCCGAGCGAGCCGATAGCGGCCTCAGTTCAGCCGCGTTGTGCGGACAAACCTCCCCGGGCATCGCCCACATGTGGCACATGCCGGGTCACATCTACTCCAAGACCAAGCGGTATCAAGACGCCTGCTGGCAGCAAGAGGCCTCCGCCCGCGTCGATCACGCACACATGCTCCGCGACCGTGTCATGCCCGACCAGATTCACAACTATGCCCACAACAACGAATGGCTGATTCGCGACATGGTCTTCGTCGGCCGCCTGCGAGACTCCGTCGCCCTCGCCAAAAACATGTGCGAGCTGCCTCGCCATCCCAAGTACAACACGCTGACCAAAGGCAGCGCAAAGTTCGGCCGGCAACGCCTGACCGAAGTGCTCAACCGGTTCGAAGCCTGGGACGAGCTAATTGCCCTGTCCGACACCCCCTATCTGGAGCCGACCGACAGCGAAGCCGAGCAAAATACTCGCCTCCGTGTACTCGGCGCGGCTTACTATCGTCGTGGAGACGCAGCCAAGGGAGACATTCAGCTCGCCGCATTAGAGGAGAAGCTAACCGAGCAGCAAGCGGCACAAGACAAAGCCGTTGCCGAGGCAGAAGAAAAAGCCAAGGAAGCAAAAAAAGACGAAAAGGAGATCGAGAAGGCCAAAACCGAAGCCAAAAAGCCGACCGAATCCAAGGTCAACGATTTGAAGAAAATGGCTAGCGAACTCAAGGGCCACAAGGCAGTCGCCGCCCGCGAATTCAAAGCCGCCCTCGACCACTTCAAAGACACCGGCCTCGATCAGGATTACTTGGCCTGGGTCGAACTCAAATCCGGCGACACCGAAAAAGCCCTCAAGACAGCCGCGGCTGCCGTCCGTTCCCGCAAAAACGAAGTCATTCCCCTGGCCCGGCTGGTGGAACTGCAATGGCTGGCGGAGAAAAAGGACGACGCCAAGAAATCGTTGGAGCAGCTCCGCGATTTGTCGAGTTCGATTGACGAAACCGCGCCGCTTTATGCCCGCATCGGAGCCATCGCCAAGGAACTCGGCTTCTCGGAAAAGTGGAAAGTCGCCAAGCCGCCGCTCCCCGACACCGGCATCCGTCCCCCGCTCGATTGGCTCGGCCCGCTCCACTGGCGTCCCGCCACCGCCCCCGCCTGGACGCTCCGCGATGCCTCTGGCGGCGATCACTCCCTCGGCGACTACCACGGCAAGCCCGTCATCGTCCTGTTTTATCTCGGTTACGGCTGTCTGCACTGTGCCAAGCAGTTGCAAGCCTTCGGCGAAGCACAAAACGATTTTCGCGCGGCCGGCTTCGAAGTCGTCGCCATCAGCAGCGACGACGCCGAAGGCCTCAAGATATCGCTCAAGAACTATCAAGGCGCGGCGATTCCCTTCCCGCTGTTGTCCGATAGCAATCTCACCGCCTTCAAATCCTACCGCTGCTACGACGATTTCGAAGAGCAGCCGCTCCACGGAACCTTCGTCATCGACGCCACCGGCCTCGTCCGCTGGCAAGACATCGGCCCCGAACCCTTCATGGACACCAAGTTCCTCCTCGGCGAAGCCCAGAGACTTCTCAAATCTCGCTAAGCTGAGAGCCAATCCAAGGTGCTCAGACTTGTAGCGGAATTCGTGAGAATTCCGTATTCTGGCAAACCTTATTCTCATAGATTCGATTACGGACAGTGCATCCAAACACCGGCTCCCCTCGCCCCTGTACTCAGGGGAGAGGGGCTGGGGGTGAGGGGCAACACGGTGAAGCCTCAATTTTTGTATCTCTGCGATGTATTGAATCTCACGACACCTCAACCATAAATTTGGGTTCTCCAGGGGAATCACACATGGCGGACACGAAAACCGAGGACGCGTATGCACTCGACGACTCGGCGATTCAGCCACCCCCGAAAAGCCTGCTCGCGGCACTCACCAAGATCGGCCCCGGCATCATCCTCGCCGGCAGCATCGTCGGTTCCGGCGAGCTGATTCTCACGACATCGCTCGGTGCCGATTGGGGCTTCGTCTTCCTTTGGCTCATCTTGTTTAGCTGCGTCATCAAAGTCTTCGTCCAGATCGAGCTCGGCCGCTATGCCATCTCGTCCGGCCAGCCGACGCTCACCGCTCTCGACTCGCTCCCCGGCCCGCGGCTGGGAGCACATTGGCTCGTTTGGTGGTGGTTCTTCATGCTGCTCGCCACCGTGTTCCAGCTTGGCGCGATGGTCGGCCTCGTGGGGCAAGCCCTCGTCATGGCCTTTCCTGCTGTCTCCCCCGCCATCGCCAACGCCGTCGGCAATATCTCGTCCCCCTTGGCCGAAGCCATCCGCGCGCGGCCCGAACATCCCTGGTCGATCATGACAGCCCTCGCGGCAATCTTGCTGTTGCTTTCCGGCGGCTACAAACGCCTCGAGTGGATCACGACGGCCCTGGTGGCCCTGGTTACGACGGTCACAGTCGGCAGCGTGGCCCTTCTCGCCAGCACCCCGTACTACATCCGCCCGTCAGACATTCAAGAAGGCTTTTCGCTCGGCGTTTTTTCCCTGCCGGCGACCGCCATCGCTGCCGCCTTCGCCGCCTTCGGCATCACCGGCGTCGGGGCCAGCGAACTCTACGCCTATCCCTATTGGTGCCTCGAAAAAGGCTACGGTCGCTCCACTGGCCGCCGCAGCGATGACCCAGCCTGGGCCGAGCGGGCTCGCGGCTGGCTCCGCGTCATGAACCTCGATGCCTGGGTCAGCATGCTCGTCTTCACCGTCGCCACCGTCGCGTTTTATTTCCTCGGGGCCGCCGTTTTGCATCGGCAAATCAAGGAAGGCCTGATCACAACCCCCAAAGGTCCGCAAATGATCGTAACCCTCGCCGAAATGTACATGCACATTTTCGGCGACTGGACCAAGATCGTTTTCATGATCGGTGCCTGGGCCGTCCTCTTCA
>JANNTN010000507.1:0-6915 GCA_031394445.1 Anatilimnocola sp. | reverse complement strand
TCGCCATCCACGTTGATCGCCGACCGCACCTTCGCAAACCCGCGCGACAAATCCAGGCTCTGCGCGCCGCTTCCCACCACCTCCGGCTGCGCATCCTCGGCCGGAACGCCCCACCACCCAAACGACCGGCCGCTATTGATCGCGTTGATCACCATCAGCGGGTCAATCGCCGTCAACTGTCCGTCGCCATCTGCATCGAAATAATCACTCGCCGCCCCCTCCACCCGACCAAGCAACGCCGCCGGCGCCACCTTGCCTTGCAAATCGCCAGACACGCCAACGTTGATCGCATTGATCGCCACCAATGCGTCCGCCGCCGACAACGCTCCATCACAATTCAAATCAGCGCCGTCCAATGGGTTCTGCCACGGACTCTCCCCCGTCAGTGACGCTAGCATCGACCGCGACTCCAACGTCTCAATCCGCAGCCGCTTCAAAAACTTTGCTTTTTGCCGTGATTGCATGACTCACTCCCCCGTACATTTGCCTGCCCCATACCCGAACGGGTTGGAAAAAATGGGCGATTCGCGGCCAGCCGCCGCTCGAACTCGAATGTTCAACCAGATAGGAAGGTGTACGACCACTTGAACGCGCCCGTGGTCATGCCCTACATAAATGGACGCATCTCGAATCCAAATGTCACGCTGAGAACTGGAATTTCCGTCGCATTCACAGCTCCTTATTAGTCGCTAGGTACCGATCCATGAATATCCGAACTCTTCTGGCCGGCCTGTTCCTCTCCGCCAGCGCCCTGCTGCTGGTTCAACCAGCGGCTCGCGGTGAAAACGCTGCTGCTGTACCCGTGCAAGGCGGCGCTACCGCGCTCGACGCCCAAAACACCAAACTACAATTCGTCTGTGCCCACGTCGGTCCGAAACCGGACCCACGCAAAGGCAGCTTCAGCAAACTCACGGGCAAGGCCCAAATCGATCCCGCGACCAAGTCCCTCAAATCTATCGTCATTGATATCGATACGAACTCGCTGCAAACCGACTTCGACAAGCTCACCACCCACCTCAAAAGCCCCGACTTCTTCGAGGTCCGCCGCTTCCCCACGGCCAAATTCGAATCGACCAAAATCGAGCCCGCCAGCGGCACCAGCCAAATCACCGGCAAGCTCACCCTCCACGGCGTGACCAAGGAAATCACCATCCCCGCCCACGTCGAAATCACCGACGCCGGCCTCCACCTCTCCAGCGAGTTCACCATCAGCCGTCTCGACTTCGGCATGACCTTCGACCCCAAAAAGGTTGAGGACAAAGTCGCCCTCACGGTAACCATCGGCGCAAAGCCGTAATCTCGTGGCACAAGCGATCGGTCAAGTTATCGAGATCTTTGGCATCGCGGCTTTCTTCGCGCTGGCGACAGCCCTCGGCCTAACCTGGCTCGGCCAGCGGTTGCTCCCCGCCGGCCCAGCCAATCGATTCGTCCTACCCTGCGCGGTCTCTATCGCCTATTTCTCCGGCTACGCCACCCTGCCGCGCGCCTTCGCCACATTCTCGCCCCAAACCGGCCAAGCCTGGGCCTGGCTGCCCTATCTAGGGCTCCTCGCGGCCATTACAGCGGCATCGCCCCCGCCCACCACCAAGCTTTCCATCCGTGTAATTCTCCTGACCATCCTCGCGACCCTCTCCGCCGTGGCACTTTCACCCATCTGGTCCGTTTACGGCTTCAGCCGCATTCCCCTCGCCGTTTTCCTCAGCATTTACCTGCTAGCTGTCGGCTTTCCGCTCCAACAATCACCGCCACACTCTTACAATCGTCAATCTCTCTATCTACTCCTCGCGATTAGCATCCTAAACACGCTCGCCATCGGCGCAATCTACAGCACCCGCCACGCCCAGCTCGCTGCCTTGTTCGCCGCAGCCCTTACGGGAATTTCAATTGCCCTCCGTTTTCGATCAAAGGCCCCCGATCTCGCGTTGTCACCCCTCGCTCCTCTGTTCGCAACGCTCGTCGGCGGCATTGCCTGGCTCGCCTGCGTCGAGCCCGATCCGCCCAAACCGATCCTTCTAGCCATCCCGCTGCTCTCGTGGGCAATCCTAGCTCTTCACGCCATGTTACGGCTCCCTTCCGCTCCTCCCCGGATCGGCTAGATTAGTAAAAAGACTGCAATTGCATGGCAATTTTACGCACAGCGCGCCGGGCGCTGCCGTGTACGCCTCATCGCAAGTTCGTTAGAATTTCAATCTTTCGCGTGCTGACCGTCTTGAGGCGGAACGCGTTGACTAGTTTCGGTTTAGATAAACATCAGTCGATCAGCCCCTTGGAGTAGCAGAGGTGCAGACAACTATTTCCGCCCGCCACGGTCACCTCAGCCCGGCATCGCAAGAGAAAATTACCGAGAAGGTCGAAGTAGTAAGAAAGTTCTTTGATCGAATTACCGCGATCGGTGTCACGGTCGATCTGGAACATCGCGAGCGGCCCAACGTGGAATTGCGGGTTCGAGCAGAGCATCACGACGAATTCGTCGCGGTTGCCGAAGCCGAATCCACCTTTGCCGCCCTCGATTTGGCCATCGAGAAAATGGAAGGCCAATTGCGGCGATTCAAGGAACGTTTGAAAGAGCACCGCGCCGTCGGTCACAAGCACCTGGAACCCCCCACACCCCCCGTCGCGTCTGAATAATGGATGCATGTGCGATTAGATAAGCGCGACCACCGACGCGAAACGATGTCGGGCAGCGGAACTGAACCATGAAATTTGCAGACTTTATCAACGTCGCCTCGATCAAGTCCGACATCGGGACTTTTGAAAAATCGTCCGTCATTCGTGAGCTGGTGGTATCGCTGTCGCAATCCGGTGCCCTCGCCGCCGACCAGGTGGAAGGCATCGTCGCCGCCATCATGAAGCGCGAAGACCTGGGCAGCACCGGCATTGGCCGCGGTGTTGCCGTGCCGCACACCAAGCACGCCAGCGTCGAACGCCTCGTGGGCACCGTCGGCATCAGTGTCGAAGGGGTCGATTTCAACAGCCTCGATGGCGATAAAGTGCATCTCCTCTTCCTGCTTGTCTCTCCGCCCGATCGCCCCGGCGACCACCTGCGTGCCCTCGAAAACATCTCCCGCCAGCTTCGCGACGAGACATTTTGCCGCTTCCTCAAGCAGGCCCGCACGGCTCAAGACATCCAGCAACTGCTCGAAGAGGCGGACAACAACCAATTCGTCAGCTAACGCCCGGGGCCGGGCCAACCACTCCTCTCGGCCGCATATCCCTTGGGCAGCCGCCCTCTCCCCGGCCTGCCGATTACCAACTTCCCTATCCCTACTGGCTATTTCTACTCCCTTCCCTTGTCCTCCACCCACTCACGTTCAGTCATCGTCGTCAATCCGCAAGGATTTCACGCTCGCCCCGCGCATTTATTCGTGAAATTGGCCGCCACGTTCACCTGTCAGGTGGAAATTGTCAAAGGGAACGAGGTGATTAACGGTAAAAGCATCCTCGACTTGTTGACGCTGGGGGCTGGAAACGGTACGACACTGACATTACGTGCCAGTGGTCCCGACTCCGAATCGGCCGTGGAGGCCCTGGCCAAACTGATCGAACAAGGCTTTGGCGAAATGCCCGCCCCGGAGGGTCAAACTTGATTCTCGACGCCTACCCCCGCTTGGGCACCCGGCTTCGTTGGCCTGTTCAATCCACCGTATTTTTTCGTTTATGCCGCGGTGAGCATCACTCTCCGCCTCTGTCTGGCGTCTCGATCGTTCGCGTCAGCGCCCCCACGCTTCGCCGTCGCCCCCTGCGTTCAAACAGCGCAGCGTTGTGCCCGGCCAGCGCTTTGTCATGGATGCGCTTGTCACGATTGCGCCACGTCGCTTCCGATCGAGAATTGCCGGCCCCCCAGCGCCAGATTCGCGTCGCCATTTGCGACCGCGCTGCCGCGCCGCGGCCTCACCCTCACGTACAAGAAAGAATAGCCTGGCATGAAAAGCGAAATGCTGATCAACGTGTCGCAGCCGGAGGAATGCCGGATCGCCATTGTTGAGGACGGTCTGCTCGAAGAGCTCTACATCGAACGCGCTAGCGCGGATAACTACGTCGGCAACATCTACAAAGGACGCATCGTCAATCTGGAGCCCAGCATCCAGGCTGCCTTCGTCGATTTCGGCGTCGGCCGCAACGGCTTTTTGCACATCAGCGATGTCGAGCCGCAATACTTTCGCCAGGGCGGTTTCGATCCCGGCGAGTCGCTCGGCTTTGGCCGCATGGCTGATATCGATGTCGGCGAGGACGAGGCGGGCAATGGTGGCGACGAAGAAGGTGGTCCGGGCCGGGAGGAAGGACCGCGGGGTCGCGGCCCTCAGGATCGCGGTGGACCTCCAGACCGTGGCGGCCCGCGTGGCCGCTTTCGCGGTCCCCCGCGCGGCGGTCGCCCCCGCATCAAGCCGCCCATCCAAGAGATTTTTCGCCGCGGCGATGAAGTGCTCGTCCAAGTGATTAAAGAAGGCATCGGCACCAAAGGTCCGACGCTCAGCACCTACATCAGCATTCCCGGCCGCTATCTGGTTCTCATGCCGGCGCTCGGCCGCGTCGGTGTCTCGCGCAAAATCGAAGACGATCACCAGCGCCGCGTCCTCCGCGACATCATGTTGGAGTTGAATCCGCCCAAGGGGCTGGGGTTCATCGTCCGCACCGCCGGCCAAGACCGCACGAAGAAAGAGCTCTCACGTGACTTGGCGTATTTGCTCCGTCTCTGGAAGGTCATTGTTCGCCGGCTGAAAAAGAGCGAAGGTCCAGGCGGGATCTACGAAGAAAGCGATATGATCATCCGCACGATCCGCGATATCTTCACACAAGAGATCGACGCGATCTTCATCGATGAGCCCAAGGCCTTCGAGCGGGCGAAGGAATTTTTGACCCTCGTGATGCCGCGCTTCGTGAATCGCCTCCAACTTTACGAAGGTCGTGAGCCGCTGTTCCACAAATACAAGCTCGAAAACGAAATCGCCTCGATCTATCAGCGCAAGGTTCCGCTCAAGGCCGGCGGCTCGATCGTCATCGACCAAACCGAGGCCCTTGTCGCCATCGACGTAAATAGCGGCAGCTTCCGGCACGACAACGACGCCGAAGAAACCGCCTTCCAGCTCAACATCGCCGCCGCCAAAGAGATCGCCCGGCAGCTCCGCCTGCGCGACCTCGGCGGCGTGATCGTCAACGACTTCATCGACATGCGCCGCGACCGGCATCGCCGCGGTCTCGAACGCGCATTGCACGACGCCATGCGCCGCGACCGTGCCCGCACCAAAATCCTCCGCACCAGTCCCTTTGGCCTGATCGAAATGACCCGGCAGCGGATTCGCCCCAGCCTCAAGCGCAGCGTCTATGGCGACTGCCCTTGTTGCAGCGGCCGCGGCGTCACCAAAACGCCCGAAAGCATGTCGATCGAGGTCGTTCGCATGCTCGCCCTCGCCAGCCAGCAGCCCAAAATCTCCCGCGTCACCGTCCGCGTCAACGACGAAGTCTCCACCTATCTCAACAACAAAAAACGCCGCGAGATCATGCAGCTCGAAGACGAAGCCCATATGCTCGTCCAAATTCTCGGCAGCGAATCCCACTTTCCCGAGCACCTCGAAATCGAATGCCGCGACTCCGAAGGCCGCGAAATCACTTTGCCAAAATAGTCGGCCACCATTCCACGCCATCAGCCGGGAGCGAACAAGCTCGCGTTGCCCGGCGAGTAGAGACAGTCAAGCGCTCAACTGGGAAGAGCACGAGGGAGGGAGATTTTCGGAAGTTGTTGCATGGCAAGCAGTAAGGGAAATTGGGTCGGCGGCGAAACGCTCAACTTGAGCAGTTATTGAGCGGTTAGCGGGGTGAGCTGTTTGGCTGAACCGCGTTTCTGCTTGAGGCGCGTTTCGAGATCGCGAGCGTCGTTGCCCAGCGCCATCCGCTTCAGGCGGGTGAAATGTTGCGAATTGTCAAAGAGACGTAGCGGCCCGCGCGGAGCTTGCGTCCCTGCGCGATGCGAGGCGGATTATACACGAGGGTTTTGGTGAAACTGGCTCGTAGTGGACAAAATTACCATTCGGCGTCGGCGCAAGGGTTTGCGGCTAGAGGGCTTGCAACTATTTCTGGAAAAGTGGATCTATTTGGGGCTTTGTGTAGGGGCGGGGTGGAGTTTGTTTGGACAGAGCTATAGCCGAAAGTCGATCGGCATGTGCCGCTGATTATTCCAATTCATTGATGGCGTGATAAACGGCGAGAGTTAACGACTTCAGCTTTTCCTTGGCAGCGGCGTTCTTTACTTTGGTGTCGATGACCGCTTTGAGGTGGTTGTTGATGCTAATCAACTCAAGTCGCAGGGCTCTGATTGACTGTTTGGGTTGTGGTTGTCGTTTTGCCATGAGTGAAAAGTGTTTCGTAAGAAGTGATGCGCAATCCTATCCGCCCCCATGCCAACCCTGCCAGTTTAGGGCAATTCCGTCAGATGGCGAGCGTCGGTAATGTGTTAATCTGATGGAACCAGCGGGCTAATGCCGCTTGGAAAACCGGAATCAACTCATGAGCAAATTAGTTTGTCTCTGCGGCGCAATCATCTCAGATAATGTTTATCCATCACCAACAGAAGGGTTGTTGGTGGGCACTTGCGATTTTGAAGAATTAGAGCGTGAATTCAGCGCATTGGCCAAATCTTTTCTACTTGCCATCCAAGAGGGTTCGCGGGCCGCTTGGGTGGAGAAGCACCTTGGAATTGAACCTCATGTACTTTCCAATGCGGACGTGCTCTCGGAGCTAATGTTTTTGTTTTGCTCCAGTCGAATCTGGACAGCCGTTGGTGTTGGGTTATTTTGACCCAAGCGGAGGTTTTTATGTCAAAGTCAGCGCGGCGGAAGTTTCAGGATTCAGAAAAAGTGGCGATTCTCAAGCGGCATCTGGTGGAGAAGGTGCCGGTGTCGAATTTGTGCGATGAGTACA
>JANNTN010000447.1:0-4804 GCA_031394445.1 Anatilimnocola sp. | reverse complement strand
GCATTCGATCGGTCTCGTAAGAGGGCTCGCCAATCGTGGTTCCCCGAACCGCCATCATGTGAGTCATCCAAGGAGGACGCTCTTCGGCCGAACGCGGCCGGCGCGTGCAATAGATCGCTTGACAACTACGAATCAACTCGGTTTGCACAAACAAGTTGCTGAACGCGGGATGCGACTCGTCCTGGGCTTGCGTTGCCAGCACGACCTCGGCATAGCTGGTGACCTCAATCGTGCGTTCCACCTCAGAACGGTTGGTCAGCGTCACTCGCCGTATCTCAATGTCATCTTCGGGTGAGACGCTGATCTGGGTGTACGTTTCGACCTGATCGTCCGTCCGACGGAATTCTGCCCGCGCTTGCGTGAAGATCGCCTCATAGTTTTTGGTTGCTTTTGTTGTTGGCTGCCAGGCGTTGGACCACAGCGCGCCGCTGTCCCTATCGCGGAGATAGCAGAAGCTGCCATAGCAGTCGCGCGTGGCATCCTCACGCCAACGTGTCACGGCCGAATCTCGCCACCGGCTATATCCGCCCCCCGCGGTTGTCACGGCCACGTGATAACGACCGTTGGAAAGCAGGTGAGCCTCCACGGCCGTCGTATTTGGATCCGTGAACACCCGCATGCTGCCCGTTTCTTCCGCGGAAACGAGGCGTGTGGCGCTGGCTTCGCTGGCGTGTGGAAAGACTGGCGCGGTTGCTTTGGGAACGCGTTCTTGAAGCAGCAGATCGGCAGCCCGCAGCATGGGATCGGCCAGAAAACGGCGCTGCATCGGTTTGTCGAGCAGCAGGTAGGCCAGCGATAGCAGGCTCATGCCTTCGTGGTGCGCCATGAATTGCTTCACGGTAACGCTACTCGCACCCGGTGGCACTCGCGACGGCGTGTAATCGATTGCTTCATAGAAGCCGTAGCAGCCTTGCTGGCCATCAGTCTCGAGGCGCTCGAGATTGCGGCAGGCGGCCTCGGGGGCCACCATCAACGCCAAGGCGCTGGCATAAGGTGCAATTACCAAGTCTTCGGCCAAGCCGCGTTTTAGGCCCAGCCCAGGCACACCAAACGCCCGGTATTGATACGTCTTGTGCAGATCGATCGCGTTGTAGCCCGATTCAGAAATTCCCCACGGTACGCCACGTTGCCGGCCATACTCGATCTGCCGACGGACCACGGCGTGATAGGTGCGGTCGAGCAGCGTGTTCTCATAGTTGGGCATCACTAGCAGCGGCATTAAGTACTCGAACATCGAGCCGCTCCAGCTCAGTAGCGCAGGCTCACTCCCCGCGCTCGTCAGCAGTCGGCCCAGGGCAAACCAATGCTCTTGGCCGAAATTGCCCTGCGCGATGACGACGAAGCTGGCGAGGCGCGCTTCGGAGGCCAGCAAGTCGTAAAAGCTCGCGTCGAGCCGGCGTTCGCTGACGTTGTAGCCGATGGCGAACAAGGTGCGCGTGGCGTCATACAGCAGGCCGAAATCCATATCGGCCAGATCCCGGCACTGTGCTGCAACTTCATCGCAGACTTGAATCCGCGTGCTGGCATACTCCGAAGCAAGAGCCAGCGCGGTACTCAACTGCATCAGCCAGCATTTCGTCTCAGCGGAAGCCTGTTCTTGCGCAGCTTCGATCAACGGAAGTGTCACTCGTTTCACTTCCGCGACATCCCGCAACGTGGCCGCGGTGTCCAGGCGTTTGAGGATCGCCCGCAATTTACCCAGTCGCTCGATTTTCTCTCCGGAGCCGCGTTCCCAAATATCTGCTGGGGGCGCAGGTAAGGTGAGCCAAATCGCCAGATGCTGCAGGTCGGTTTGATGGTCGTTACAGCAACGCTGGTAGGCTCTCGCCCACAAGGAAACCTCAGCATCGTTGCCCGCAGCCGCAGTCAGTTCGGCGGCGACGACGGTCAGTCGCGATAACAGAACATTTGCAGCAGCAAGCGTTGCAGGAGCTTGATTGTTATCTTCGATTTGACGTTCGATTTTTCGCAAGACATCAGCGTCAACCCGTGCCCGATCCGTGCCGCGGGCTACGTCCAGCAGCACGCGAAGAGTGTCTTGCAATCCGCCGAACATTCGCGACTGCAAAATGGGCGCATCACTCAGTTCGGCGCAGCCGCTGCCCAGTACCAGCAAATTCGCCGCCAAATTGCCGCTATCGACCGTCGAAACGTACCGAGGGTGCAGCGGCGCGAGTGATTGCGTGTCATACCAATTGAAGAAATGTCCCCGGTAACGCTCCATGCGCGAGAGCGTCAACAAAGTGCGCTGCGTGCGGGTCAACAAATTTGCGGTTGAGCAGTAGCCGAAATCGTAGGCCGCTAAGTCCGCAATGAGCCCCATACCGATGTTGGTAGGACTGGTACGCGGCGCAACCACCAAGTCGGGAATTTGTTGGATGTTGTCGGGTGGCAGCCAGTTGTGTTCCGCTGTTACGAATTCCTCGAAGTACCGCCAGGTCTTCCGCGACAGTTTTTCGAGAAAATGTCGTTGATTTTCAGAGAGCCGCAACTCCGGCTTGGGAATTGGCTGACTCAG
Source organism: Anatilimnocola sp. (assembly GCA_031394445.1). GTDB lineage: Bacteria > Planctomycetota > Planctomycetia > Pirellulales > Pirellulaceae > CAYLLN01. The sequence goes on along the minus strand of JANNTN010000447.1, from coordinate 2,286 downwards.
CCACCACGCGAATAGTGGCGAACCAATCCACGCAACGAGCAAGAGCCCGGCCCAGGGCAATATCGCGCGTTCATAAATAGCCAGCACCAAAAATACTGTGACTCCTAAGGCGGGTGCAAAAGCCATCAAGCGAAACGTATCCCATAAGTGGCCGTCGTTGCCCCGTTCCGAATCGCTCGCCGTCTTCCATTCGAGTAGCCATCGCTTGGTCCAACTCACGCGAATGAGCGTCCGCGCGATTGCATCAGCGCTGATATATGCTTCGTAGGGTAAGAAGACGAACACGAGCACGCCGTGGGCCAAGGGCCTCCCCAGCGATTGCAATGTCGCCCGCAGATGCATGCCCAGAGGTAAATCGACCGGCTTGCGCAATAGTTGCGCCACCGCGTCGAACAGTGTCGGCAGCAGGGCCACACTCGCTAAGAATAGGAGCGAAGCCGCGGCAGTAGCCGGTGAGACGAACCACGAGACAAACAACACCAGCAACATCGCCACAGGCACCACACTGCGACGCAGATTGTCAAAAATCTTCCACCGCGATAAGGCAGAAATCGGGTTGCGGACGCGTTGGCCTGACCGGCCACGCACCCAAGGCAGCAGCCACATAGCGATTTGCCAGTCGCCACGCATCCAACGATGTCGGCGTGCGATGTCCGCCAGGTAGCGAGAAGGATGCTCCTCGTACAAAGTCACGTCGCTGAGCAGGCCCGAACGGGAATATGCGCCTTCGATCAAGTCGTGGCTGAGAATGGCATTGTCGGGAAAGTTGCCACAACAATGCTCGAACGAATCGACGTCGTAAATCCCTTTACCGATGAACGAGCCCTCGCCAAACAGATCTTGATAGACGTCCGACACGACGCGAGTGTAAGGATCGACGCCCGGATCGCCCGCGTACAATTGCACGAAACGTGAGCGCTGTGCGCTGGGCAGGCTGACGCCGACTCGCGGCTGCAAAATGGTATAGCCCTCGCTGACGCGACCGCTTCGTCCATCGAAGACCGGCCGATTGAGACGATGTGCGAGCGTGCCCACCATCAGTCGCGCTGCGTCGCGCGGCAATTGCGTGTCCGTATCGAGCGTAATGACGTACTGCACGCTTTGCAGGATCGCAGTCTGGCCAACAATTTCGGCGAAACGGTCTTGTGCTCCGCGCAACATGGCGTTTAGATCGGCCAATTTGCCACGTTTGCGCTCGCAGCCCATCCAAACGCCTTCCTGATCGTTCCAGCGGCGTGCGCGATGAAAGAGATGAAAGATACCGGCATGAATCTTCGCATACTTCTGGTTCAAATGCTCAATGCCTTCGCGCGCCAATCGCACCAATTCCGCGTCACCGGGCATTGTCTCTGCCGTGGCGTCGATAAAGTCCGTAAGCAGGGCAAAATGCAGGCACGGATCGCGATTTGCCAGGTACCGCACTTCGAGCCCTTCCAGCATGTGTTCGATGCCAGCGGCACTCCCGAGCATGGTGGGCACTACGACCAGCGTTCGGCTATCCGGAGGAATGCCTTGCTCAAAATCCAGACGCGGCAAAGATTGAGGGCTGAGTAATTGCGTCGCCAGCCAGTTGGCGAGCCCCACTCCCAAGTTAGAAGCACTGATCAGCACAGGCATGGCCAGGAGCACCAGCGGCAGCCATCCCACCGAATACGCTTGCGACCCGCCTAGAAGAAGCAACGTGGCCGTAAGCGTCACGGATGCTATGACGGAGAAGTAGCAGGTCAGCGGAAACTTCCGTCGCAGCCTGTCGAGAACGACTGCGGGGGAGAGCCGCATTTCTACTACGCTCTCCAGCACCGGGCGGCCGCGATCGACAAGGTAATAGCCCACGTGTGCCGCGCGTTCGGCGGGACATTTGCGGGAGTGATTCTCTGCCAATTGCACTGCTTTGAGGGCCACGTCGTATTCGGTTAGTTGGCTGCGTCGGGCAATGCCTTCGACTGCGTGCCGGTAGCGGTCGCGCGTTGCAAAATCCATCTCGGCATAAATGCCCGCAGGATCTCCTGCCAGTGTCTGCTCCACCAGGCTGTGCTGTCCGACAAATTCCCGCCAATCGTTGGAATTCAAAAACCGCAGGCTATTGATGCTGTTGCCGATCGAAACCTGGTCGGCGGCCTGGGACTGTCCTTCGGCGCGCACCAATTGCTCGGTCGTCAGTCCTTGGTCGGCCAGGCGATGCTCGAGCCAGCTATTGGCGAAGGCGAAGTTGGGATTCTGCCCCTGCAAGTGGCGGGTCAACTCTGCCAAGAACGCGCCGGAGAGGGGCGGGTTGGCGCGTGCCAT
>JANNTN010000446.1:0-3940 GCA_031394445.1 Anatilimnocola sp. | reverse complement strand
CCCCCCAACAACCCTACACAAACCCTAAACTCGCATTCCCCAGCACAACAATCAGGATTCCCAAATGAACGACAACTCGGAATTCCTCAGAGCCATCACTGACGCCTTTCAAGCCAACAAGCGCCTAGCCGATCGCGCCATTGAGCAACTCCCCGACGACAAGCTCCGCCTCCCGCTCGACCAAGACACCAATTCCATCGCCGTAATCATGAAGCATGTCGGCGGCAATCTTCTATCGCGCTGGACCGATTTCCTCACCACCGACGGCGAGAAGCCTTCGCGAAATCGCGACGCCGAATTCGTCGATTCGTTCGACTCCCGCGCGAGCATCCTCGAACATTGGGAACGCGGCTGGTCCACTCTGTTTCAGACAATCAGCGGCTTAACTCCCTCTGACCTGGAAAAAACCGTTACGATTCGTGGCGAGCCTCATTCCGTGCCGCTGGCTCTCGCCCGTTCTTTGGGACACACCTGCTACCACATCGGCCAGATCGTGCAACTCGCCCGGCTCCACGCCGGTGATAACTGGAACACGCTGACCATTCCCAAAGGCGGTTCGGAACAGTTCAACCAGAAGCACTGGGTCCAAACCGGCAAATCCCATTCATGAGCCGACCAGCCATCACCACCATGATCCGCATCCATCCGCTCGTCGCCGTTTGCATCCTCGCCGTCCTATTGAACATCGGTGCTGCCTTCGGCCAAACACCCGCCGCCTCGGTCACAGCACCGCCCGATTCGTTCTTCTCTATCGTTCGCGAATCGGACCGCGCGGTTGCCCGTCAGTTCTACAAAAAATATCTCGACGTCTCCGGCCTCCCCATCGTCGCCTCCGCTGAAGTAGCCGACAAAGCGCTGGAGCGAACGCGAGAAATTGTCGGCCACCTCCTCGCCGGCCGCCCCGACATTCTGCAAGGCATGGCATCCACCGGCATGTATCTGATCATCATCGGCAAGGATCAGGTCTATACCGACATGCCCGAATACCGGAACCATCCCAATCCGGCCTTTCAAAACGAACGCGTTCGCGGCACGGGGGGCAAGCCCACCAGTTTTGGCGAAGAGAATGTGCTCAGCCTGCCGCTCGATCGCTACGACGACGAGAGCATCGGCGTCCACGAATTCTGCCACACCATCGACGGCGCGCTGCGCAACCTCGACCCAACCTGGACCGAGCGCCGCAACGCGACCTATCAAAACGCCCGCCGCCTCGGCCTCTACGAAAACAGCTACGCCGCTTCCAATCAGGGCGAGTATTGGGCCGAAATTTGCCAGGCCTATTTTGATTGCAACCGCGTCAACAACTGGAATCACGGCCCCATCGGCACGCGCGAGCAATTGCGCGACTACGACCCGGTCGGGTACGAACTTGTCCGCACCACGTTTCGCCTCAGCCCCGAGCAAGAATGGCGATACACCTACCTGCAACCACAGCCCAGCGTCATCGCCCCGCCGGCCCGGTTCAAAATCGATCCCCACTACACCAAATTCACTTGGGCTCGCGAATTCATCGTTCTCGGCCACGGAGCCAGCGACGAGGCTCTTCTCAAAGCCAACGACACCATCCGCAAACTCTTTGCCTACCGTCACGACATCCTGAAAGCCCTGATAGCAGACGGTGTAAAGCTAGTCGTCCTCGGCCGTGACGAAAAACTCGCCGACCTACCGGAACTTCGCAATTTGACCGATCAATCCTCGCTCGACCTGCTCGCGCGAACGCTCGATTACCATCCCACCGCCAAGCTACTCGTCGTCGCCGAAGAAAATGTGCTCGCCGACCCTCGTCAGCCGACCATCGGCGATAACCAATTGCTTCGCGTGATGGCCAAAGCCATTCATCAAGTCGCGGGCACTCGCCCCGTCGATCCAAATTGGGAAAGCCGGCCCCGCAATGTTTGGCAGCAGTACGAACTGCGCCTCCAGCGTCTCGACACTCGCTTCGACGAACGCCTCAAGCAACTTCACGACCAAGCCATCGCCAACCAAAAATGGCGCGGCACATCCGCCAGCCACAACCGCGTCGCCTACTGGGCCGCCGGCCTCCTTGCCTACTTCGACGCCCGCGGCCAAGACGCCGCCCCCACCGGAGCTGACCATCCCATCCTCACTCGCGAAGCCTTAAAGGCATACGACCCCGATCTCCACTCCCTCATTCACGAAACCTTCGCCTACTCCGGCCGCGTCGATTGGCTCTTTCACCCCTCTCCATCCGCTCGCTAAATCATTCCATGCGAATTGCAGCCTCCGTCTTCACCGCAATCATCCTCTCTTCGGCGTTCAGCTATGCCGCCGATCCTCCCGCAAAAACCCTCGACCTCAGCCTCTGGAAGCTCACGCTCCCCATCGACACATCACATCCCGGCCGGCCCGACGAAATTGTCGCACCGGCCCTCGCCACTTTTGTTTCCCCCGGCATATTCTAAACCACTGACGATGCCACCGGCTTCCTCTTTCGCGCCCCTTGCGGCGGCTTCACAACGAGTGGCTCGGGCTATCCACGTTGCGAACTGCGTGAGATGCGTCCCGGCGGAAAAGACGAAATCGCCTGGAATACGACGGACGATACCGTTCACTCCCTACTCGCCACGCTAGCCATCACTCACGTGCCCGCCGTAAAGCCGCATGTCGTTTGCGCCCAAATTCACGATGCCAACGACGATCTGCTGATGGTCCGATTAGAAGGCAAAAAACTGATCGTCGAGCGCAACGGCGATAAAGACGTCGAGCTCGATAAAAACTATCAACTCGGCACGGCATTCAATCTCAAGATCGAAGCCAGCGGCGGCCACGTCCGTGTCTCTTACAACAACACACAAAATCTCGATTGGCCCATCGCTCGCTGCGGCTGCTATTTCAAAGCCGGGTGCTACACTCAATCCAACGTGAAGCAGGGGGACTCACCCGATGACTACGGCGAAGTTCTCATCCGTCGCTTGGCGATTCAGCCAGCGACCGCTCCCTAGCCTCGGCTAAGAGACCTACGATCCCCGCCGGCTCGTTTGAGGCTTCACCGCCTCAAATTTCTCTTCCGGCATCACCATCGACGTCACCCGCAAGCCAAATTTGTCGCCCACTTTTACCGCCTCGCCCACCGCAACGTCGCACCCGCCAACGGAAACCTCCAACGGTTCATCACACGCCTTGCTGAAGTGAAGGATCGTCCCCGGTGCCAAATCGATAACACGACTTATCGGCTGCCGTGTCATCGCGAGGGTCACAACCACCGGCACTTGAATGCGTAGCAAACTACGCGAGTACGCCGGCAATTGCGCTAAACGATGCGCAAGCTCCATATCGCCGCCCGAATTTGCGGCTTGTGCCGATCCACCAGCCGTCATGGAGTCTTGTCCGCTCATGAACAAAGTAAGGCAGGCTCTGCCCGCCATTGATCGCCTTTGACCAACCTGCGCTGCATCCAATTATCGACATCCCCACCCGTAAACTTCTCCCATCTCCACTACCCTTCGCCTTATTCGCTGGCAAAAGCCCGCTATCACTCAGCCAATTGCTTACTCACTTTGCCCGACTTCGCTCCCCTCCCACCGCGGATTACAATTTCTCTCGTCGCTGCTACTTCACCTGCTCCTCCGCAACTCCGCTCCCATGAACCTCTCTTTTGCTTCCGGATCGACCTTTCTCGTCGCAATCGCGCTACTCACCGCCTCCGCCCAGGCCGCAGACGCACTCCCGCTCGGCATCGTCAAAGACCAGCCGGCCGCCGGCCGGTATGTCAAAACCGACCAAGGCTACATGGTGCCCTACGAGCAATCGATTCCCGGCACGGATGCCAAATTCAAGATGCAGCCCATCCCCGGCGGAAAAATTTTGCTCGGCAGCCCCGACAGCGAGCCCGGCCGTAAACCCGACGAAGGCCCGCAAATCGAAGTCACGATTGATCCCTTCTGGATGAGTACCTACGAAGTCACGTGGGCCGAGTACA
>JANNTN010000413.1:0-2807 GCA_031394445.1 Anatilimnocola sp. | reverse complement strand
GTCTGCCTGCATTTCATCCGCGAAATTCCGCGTCATCCGCGGTTCCTAATTCCTTAACTCACTCCTACGGCTAAACAGCCTCGAAAAATCCTTCCAATTTCCCCGGTTAGCGCCATTCGCATCTTGCGGTAAATTACACGCAATTCGATTGCCGGTTTTTTATCTTCCGCGAGCGAGAGCCCCATGCCCATCATCAAGTTTGTAAAGGAAAAAAAGGAGATCGAGGTTGCGGAAGGGGCTAATCTGCGGGCGGAGGCGGTCAAGGCGGGAGTCAATGCGAATCAGGGATTGAATGGCATCGGTGCCTCGCTCAACCAATATTGCAATTGCAATGCAATGAGCTTCGGTTTGGTCGGTGGAATGTGCGGAACGTGCCGTGTTCTCGTCACCAAGGGCATGGAAAACACCAACAAGCTGACGATGCGCGAATACCTCAAGTTCAAGGTTCCGCTCACTCCCGATCCGATTCCGCCGCTCGCCTACATCGGCCACGAAGACACCATGCGGCTGGCCTGCTGCACCACGGTCCACGGCGACATTGAGGTCGAAACCGGTCCCGAAATCAACCTCTTCGGCGATAATTTCTTTTCGTAGGCAGTGGGCTCTAGGCAGTTGTCCGCTCGATGGACTATCACCTGTCCACTGACAATTGTCATGAAACAAATCATCGCCGTCGTCAAACCGTATCTAGCCGAAAAGATCGTGGAGACGTTGAGTCGCGCCCCCCTGGAAGCTCTCTCAGTCCGCGAAGTCAAAGGCTACGGCCGGCAAAAGAGCTATCTGCACGAATACGGCCAATCCGACTACGCCCTGGCCTTCTTGCCAAAGGTCGAGATCGAAGCCTGGGTGGACGACTCCCGCGCGGCGGAAGTCATCGACCAGATTACAAAAATCGCCCACACAGGACGCATGGGCGATGGCAAAATCTTTGTGCTGTCGTGTAATGATTGGACAGCGCAGGCCACGCCGAGGGCTCAAAAATCTGAAACCGTTTCGCCGCGCTCGCGCGTCAACAACGCATAAACCGTGTTGAGATCCATGTTGGCGGACAAATGGCGGACTGCCCCGTCGCACATGACCACGTTCGCGCCGCTGGGATGAAATGCGTAAATCTCTTTGTGATTGATGCAATTCAGCGCTCGGGGGCCGGCCACGTTGTTGGTGCTGGCGGGATAAGCCGGATTGTTTGAGTCGCAGCCGCCAATCTGCAGGCGAGCAGCCGGAGCCCCCCACGGGCCGTTGGAAATGGTTGTCGGCTGTAGTTTGCCCATCCAATAAAACGAATTGCGGCCCGCGCATTCGGCGAGCAGAAAGGTGTTCGATGTGCCGTCGGTGATTTGTGCCATTCGGCGATTAGCCGGGCGGTGCGCCACGGGACTCACGGATAACAGCACATTGCGTCCCAGCACGCCGATGTAATTCGGGTCAGCCTCGGAAACCGCGCTCGACTGGGCCGCGTTCAGAAAAGGGTTGGGATATTGCCGCTCGGACGTGGCGGCATAGTCGATATTGCCCCGGTTCGCATTGGCCGGCCTGGTGCTGCGGGTGGGTGCTGAGGGGCAGGTAAACCCCTTTACGTTTTGCTTCACGGGACCATTCGCGGCGTCATTCGTGGCTGCATCCTGCCAATGTTGGTCGAAGCGGTACTGGGCAAACAACCCTTGCTGCTCAATGTACGGCAGGACGTGTGGCGTCCAGGAAGCGACCCACAAGTTGCCGACAGCCGGAGAATTTCCAAGCTCGTCAAGTGCGGCCGGAAAAGCCAGCCTGATATCATGAAAATTGTGCAGCGCCAAGCCCAACTGTTTGAGGTTGTTGGTGCATTGCATGCGGCGCGCCGCCTCGCGGGCCGATTGCACGGCAGGCAATAGCAGCGCCACGAGCACGCCGATAATGGCAATGACAACCAGCAGCTCGACCAGCGTAAAGCCTGGCGCGACTCGATTTCGACGGAACATGATGATGATCTCCTGTTCGGCCCACACCGGCCGATTATTAGTGGTGCCGCCAATTATTGCAGTGCAAATGGTTCGAGCTCGTTCGACCCTTCTTTGACCGTCGCCTTCAGTATCGGATTGGCAGGGTCCGCAAATTTCGCGGGCAATTTGGTTTTCGCATCGAGCGCCTCGCCAGTTGCGCTGCCAAACCACATGACCAGAACGTTGTAATCCCCCGCTACGGCCCCTTCGCCGTGCGGCTCAGTACGAAGTTGAAAAGTGCCGTCGGCTTTCACATCGGCATAGGCCATCGGGTGCTCGGCCGAGACGCCATTCACCGGCTGAAAAACAACGCTCGCGCCTTCCGTCGGCTTGTCCTTGTACGTCACATTGCCCTTCACGGGGTGCAGCTTCAATGTCGATCGATTGCAAGCGCCGCTGAGCAAAACAATCAACACGAACGACAACCAACGCCAATAAGCGACGGCGAAAAATCGATCACAATCCATGCGCGCATTCACAGTTGCAAATTATGCCTGCACCAAGCCCCAGCCCCCCACGATCAATCGCGGGCCCCCAACGGTGCAATCCAAAATCCCCCAGAGAGCTAATCCAAATCGTAAGCAACCTGAACAATCAAATCAATCGATTCTCAACAATTTGGAGACTGTCAAACGCTCTTCGAATTGGTTGCCTGGCAATTACTTTTCACGATTAGACAAGTAATTTGGTTCATCCGACTGAAGCGCGCGCCGCCGGGAGAAAGTTGTAACTCCATGATTGTTAAAGACTTGCAGTGGGCGGTGCAGGATTGGCCAGGAAGGGTCGGTGCTTCGGTTTGCCGTCCGTTCGTCGGATCGACTTCTCTGG
>JANNTN010000353.1:0-10884 GCA_031394445.1 Anatilimnocola sp. | reverse complement strand
CGACCGCTGCCACCACCGTCCTGCGCATCTTCCGCTCCGATCCGCACGAACCCCTCCGCGCCCAAGCCGACCAAATTCAGTGGGGCCCCGCCCAAGGGCTAGCAATCCTCTTCAAAACCTGACTTTGCAGTCCTCCTGACGAAGATGCGGTGTAGGCAACTCTTCAGCGGTACGAAGCAGCGAAGGAATTGGGAATCGCGGATGAAACGGAATTTCGCGGATGAAATGCAGACGGACCACACATTGCCAAGTATTCGCTCAATCCACGTTATCCGCGAAATCAGTGGTTTTTCCTGGGTCGCTCCATTCGGCTAAATAGTTGCCGAGGTAGAAACGTCGGGGTTCATCGGAGGGAGGTGCATTTCGCGGGAGCGGGCAAATGTTATACTTGGCGGAAAGTTGCGTCTTTAGTAAATCGATTCTGGAGCACCGAGCCCGTGGCCGATACGTTTGATGCCTATCGCGAAGCACTGGTGATGGAAACGATCACAGTTTGGCCCGCCGAGTTGGCGGATTTGCCAGTGGGTGAGAAGCTGCGCTTGGAAGAGAAGCTGCACGCGAACCCGCAGGCTTGTAAGCATCTGGACTATGTGCGGACGCACACGGGTTTTTGCCGGCAGATCACGGTGACCGAAGGGGATGTGCAGCGGTTGAGTGGTTGAGAAATTTTGACGCGGCTGCGCAGCTTTGTGGCAACGATAAGGTATGGCAACAACGATTCCTGTGGCGCTGGGTGAGCGCGGCTACGAGATTGAGATTGGGCGGGGGACGCTGGGTGAGGCGGCGTCGTTCTTGCGGCAGCGACGGCCGATCAAGCATGTGGTGGTGGTCAGCGATTCCACGGTGGGGCCGCTCCATGGCCAGCGATTGGTGGAAGCGTTAGCCGGCGAGGGAGTGCGGGTGGATTTGTTGATTGTGCCGGCGGGGGAGACGAGCAAATGCGTGGCAGAGGCGGAGCATTTGTGGCACGAAATGGCGAAGTGTAACGCCGACCGCAAGACGGTGGTGGTGGCGATTGGCGGGGGAGTGGTTGGCGACCTGGCTGGCTTCCTGGCTGCTACATACGCACGGGGGCTGGGATTTTTTCAGATTCCGACGACGCTGCTCGCGCAGGTGGATAGCAGCGTGGGCGGGAAAGTGGGAATCAATCTGCCGGCGGCGAAGAATATCGTGGGGGCATTTTGGCAGCCGGTGGGTGTGTTGATTGATCTGGATGTGCTCAAGACGCTGCCGGAGCGGGAATATCGTTCGGGCTTGGCGGAGGTGGTGAAGTACGGTGTGATTATGGACGCGGCGTTCTTTGAATATTTGGAACGAAATGTGGAAGGGTTGATCGCGCGGGACGGCGAGGTGCTGGAATATGTGGTGGCCCAATGTTGCCGTTTGAAAGCGCTAGTGGTGACGCAGGACGAGCGCGAAGAGACGGGAATACGGGCGATTTTGAACTACGGGCACACGTTTGGGCACGCGATCGAGCAAGTGGGCGGGTATGGGGCCCTGCTGCATGGCGAGGCCGTAGCGATTGGGATGGTTTGCGCTTCGCAATTGGCGGAAAAGATGGGCCGCATTCCGGCGGAGATCACGAAGCGGCAAGTGGAGTTGCTGAAAAAGCTGGAGCTGCCGATTGCGATTGGGGCGCTGGACGATGATGCCTTATTGGCGGCGATGCGGCACGATAAGAAGACGGAGAGTGGGCGGCTGCGGTTTGTGTTGCCGAGCCGGATGGGGCATGTGGAGACGGTGGCTGATGTGGACCTGGGGCTGGTCCGCGAAGTGTTAGCTGCCAACCATCTGTAAATTGGCTGCCAGAAAAGCAGTTAGGTTACATTTAACACACGCCCCTAAAATGCTACTTTCGCGGTCACGGTTGGTTTTCTAAAATATTGGGTATTGGAGTTTGAGGGAGTGTCGCGCGCCCAGAATGGACTTAGGCGATGGCTACAGTTTGTCATAAGTGGTTTTGCAACAACATTTTGCGGCAATCCGCATGGGGTGTGCCCTTGGCATGCCGGGGCATACATAAGTAAATGATGATTGGTAATAGTTGCGTTCACGGTCGCCTTTCGGGGGGTTACGTCGTCGTCTTGGCATCGTTGATGCATCCGAAGGCACCCAGGTGGGACAGTGTCTGTTATGGGTACCGAGAGTAGAGTTTTCGTCGTCGATAATGAGTCAGCCGCTCGCGAAGCGCTGCTGGGGCTGGCCAGAGAAAAAGGACTGCAAGCAGAAGGATTTTCGTCAGCCGAGGAGTTTTTGGCGCAATATGACCCGGCAGTGAAGGGTTGTGTGGTCGTTGATATTCGCATGGCGGGGATGTCTGGGCTGGAGCTATTGGAAAAGCTGCGGTTGCCGAAGGGTTCGATTCCGGTCGTGGTGATCACCAGCGACGCGGATGTTTCCTTGGCCGTGAAGGCGATGCAGGAGGGTGCGGTTACCTTTCTGGAAAAGCCTTGCCGGAACGAGGAGTTGTGGCAGGCGATTGCGCTGGCGCTGGAAATGGAGGAAGCGCAATTCGCTCAGCGGCGGCAGTTTGTGATTGTGAAAGCGCGGCTGGAGTCGTTGACGGAAGACGAGTTAGATGTCTTTGGCCGCTTGTTGGCGGGACATGCCAACAAGCGAATTGCGGTCGATCTGGATCTTGGGCTGCGGACGGTGGAATTGCGGCGGTCCAACATCATGAAGAAGATGCAGGCGACATCGATGCCCGATTTGGTGCGATTGGCGATTGTGTCGGGCTTTTTGAAGACGGAGTGTCCGGCGTAAGAAGCCCGGCGTAGGCGCAAAACATTGTGGCTGGTGGAATCGCGCCGGTTGATCGGTCAAAATGCCCAGGTAGCGTGACCGAATGGCTCCGCTGGGCTCGAACCGATTTGACTAGCGTTTATGGCCGCCGCATCGCAAACGTCGCTGGATGGAATTTCGGCTGAGCTGCTGCTCGCGCTCACGCCGGGCATTGGGCCGCGCTTGCGCAAGTCGCTGCTCGAACACTTTGGCTCGGCTGCGGCTGTGGTGAACGCAGCGCCCAGCGATTTGCGGGCGGTGCCGGGAATTGGGCAGAAGCTCAGCCGGAGCATTATCACGAGTCGTCAGGAGGTCGATGTCGAGGCGGAGATCCAAGATTGTCGTGATAACGGCGTACACATCCTGGTGGAATCGCAGCCAGGTTATCCGGAGTCGATTCGGACGATTCCCGATCCACCGGGTGTGTTGTTTGTGCGGGGGGAGATTCGGCCGACGGATGCGATTGCCGTGGCGATTGTGGGGACACGGCATGCCACGCAGTATGGGCTGGCGCAAGCGGAACGCCTGGCGAGTGGGCTGGTGCGCTGCGGGTATGTGATTGTGAGCGGGTTGGCGCGAGGAATTGACGCAGCGGCTCATCGGGGAGCGATCAAGGCGGGCGGGCGGACCATCGCGGTGCTGGGGAGCGGCGTGCTCGAGATTTATCCGCCGGAGCATATTTCGCTGGCGGAGGAGATTGTGAAAAATGGCGCTCTTGTGAGTGAGAATCCGCCGCGGTCGCCGCCGCTTTCGGGCGCGTTTCCGCAGCGCAACCGGATTATCACGGGGCTGAGTCTGGGTGTGATTGTGGTGGAGGCTTCGGAACGGTCGGGGGCGCTCATTTCGGCGCGACACGCGATGGAGCAAGGGCGCGAAGTGTTTGCGTTGCCGGGGAGAGTGGACAGCCGGGCGTCGCGCGGGTGTCATCGGCTGTTGCGCGATGGTGCGAAGCTGGTGGAGACGGTGGATGATGTTTTGGAGGAATTGGGGCCGCTGGCGTCGCCGACACCGATTGCTGGCGATGAAGCGGCCGCGCCGGTGCGGCATCCGGCGGAGTTGAATCTGAATGAGCCGGAGAAGGCGGTGCTGGCCGCGATCAACGATGAGCCGATGGCGATCGATGACGTGATTGCGGCGAGCGGTTTGCCGGTTCCGAACGTGCTTTCGACGCTCAGTGTGCTGGAGATGCGGCGGATGATTCGGCGCGTGGGTGGAAATCGGGTGATGAGGAATTATTAGACGTGAGCCGTGGTTGTGGCGGAATTCGTGAGAATTCCCCTCGCTGTAACAACACGAACTCTCACAGCCCTGCGAATCCGAAACCAACAGAAGGAAGAAACCACGAATCGAACGAATGAGTCGAATCAGAAAGAAGTTGGCCGCGGATGAACACGGATGACGCGGATTTTTTGAACAGAAGGAAACAAAGGCAACGAAGTGTGAACTCAGAAATTTGCGCAGGACGCGGAGAAACGCAGCGTTTGTAGTACGAATTCGGATACGGTTGTCGGCTTACTTCACGCGGGCTTGGAAGCGGACGACGCCGCCGGCGTTGACGGGGAGGGGTTCGTCGATTTCCCAGCGGAGGACGAGGGACTCGCCGGGGAGTTGCTCTTGCGTGGTGAAGTTGGCCTTGAGGCTGCTTTCTGCGCTACCGGCGACGTATTCGAGTCGAGGGACGAGGTTGTCGATGACGGTCACGTTGCCGATGGATTGCTCGCCGAGGTTGTCGAACCGCAGCGTGAAGGTGACGATTTGGCCGGGTGTGGCTTCGCTGCGATCGGCGATTTTGCAGAGGCGGAGGCAGGGCTTGCCAAAAGTTTCATAGGTGTAGGTGACCTGCGGCGTGGTGGTGTTGCGGACTTCGACGGCGGCGCGGCCGTCGATCAACACCTCGGGAGCTTGTTGCAGGGTCCAGATTTGGGCGGCGACGACGAGCTCGGTGAGGCGGGCTTTTTCGCTGGCGTCGAACTCGCCACGCTGGATGAAGAGGAGTTCTTCGCGGGGCAGGAAGGCGTCGGCGGCGAGTTCCAATCGCGTGGCCTGATCGACGAGGAGGCCTTGGGTGCGTTCGCGGAAGCGCTGGACCTGGTCGAGGCCGATCTGGGCGATGAGTTGCTCGGGTTGCAGGGCGGTCTTGGGGCCGAGAGTTTCTTCGTGGATGTTGACGCGGACCGGTTTTTCGATGCCGGCCATGCGTTCGTGGCCTTCGTAGATCACCGGAGTGGAAACCTGGCGGATGGCCGCGAAGCGCGGTGCATAGATGCAGACGCAGTTGCTGGCGGCGACGAGGCGCTGGCCGTCGAGCGTGTCGAAGTGGGCGATGGTGTCTTCTTGATCGAGGCCGACGACGGTCCAATCGCGCTTGACGTTGACGTCGTGGTTTAAATCGCCGCCGTCGCACAAATATTCGTCGCGCGGCCAGGGGCCTTTGATGCCGTCGGGCTTCCAAGGGGCTTCGGGATCGGCGGTGGCCGCGCCGGAAAAAACAAAAGCGGGGAGTGTGCTGGGACCGCAACAGGGGCAGGAGGCACCGTGGCCGGTGTGTTTGTGACCGTGAAAGCCGGCGGGCTGAACGGGATAGGAGGGCTGGATCGCGGCGGGCCGCTGGAACTGCGGGGGCTGCCTGGGATCGGCGGATAGTTGACCGGGTGGGACGGCAACGCTGCGCGATGCCGCTGGCGGCGCGCTCGTTTCACGCGGGAGGCTTTGGCAGGAACAGAACGACAGCGCAGCGACACCGGTGACGGCGAAGAGGAGCCGAAATGAACCGGACGTGAAGTGCGCGGTCCGCTGTTGACTGGCCATTAACGCAATCTCTCAAAGTTGTTTGACGCTTTGCCCATTCGCATGGGTGCTGCGAGCGGCGGCTCGAGCCCTTGCTTGCGGTCGATGACGGGGGGCGGCTCGTAGAGCACCACCGGGGGCTGCTGATACAGGAATTGCGCTTGATCTTCATCTGCGAGCGGGACGCGCGAGCCCATGCGGAGAATGGCCATGGGGCGACCGACGCGGTCGGCGGCTTGCATGGCGTCGTGACCGGGCGGAATGTCGTTGAAGCGTTGTTCGCCCGGTTCCTGGCGAATGGGGGGCGCGGATTGGACGTCTTCGAGGTAGATGACTCGCAGCACGTAACGGCCATCGAGGGCGTAGCGGAGTTCTTCTTCGGTCAATTCGATGGGAATGGGAAAGCGAGCGGCCTGGCCTGGTGGTGGATAGAGGCGGTCGATGACTTCGATGGTCGGGAAGACTTCCTGCCCCTCGAAGTTGCGAATGTTGGCGACCTTGAGGCGATAGACCTGGCCGATCAACATGCCGGCCTGCAATTTGGCCGGCTTGGGCTCGGTGAATGCGCCGTTGCAAGGAATGGAAATCAGCGTGCCCGCGGGGGCAGTGATCTCGACGGGTTGGAAATAGCCGGCAAGCGGGCCGCCGCGCTCAAGTTGGCGTTGGCCGATGAGTCCCGGTGGCGAATCGGACTTGTTGAGATAATGCACTGGGCCTTGGGCGAAAGTGGCCGCGGTGAGCGCGAGCCAGGCGATGATTATGACAAGTGAGCGGCCGAGATGCGACATATTCAGCGCTCGCAAGTGTCAAGTCGAATGAGAACTTACTAAACGGATGCCGGGAGCAAAGTTTGCTCCCGGCAAATTGGTTTCATGGGCGGCAGGCCAGGGCCCGCCTCAGGTTATTGTTGAGCCGGCGGCACGTAGCCAGGAGCACCGGGCGGACAGTAGCTGCCGTCGGTGGGCGGCAGATAGTTCGCGGCGGCGTTATAACCGTTTGGCGCTCCGCCGGGGATTCGCTCGTGCTTGTCGTAGTGCGGTTGCTCAAACGGTAAGCTGGGGTGAATCATCTGTTCTTTGATGAACATGTGCGTCGCCGGTTTCGGATAGCTGAAGCCAGGGCGTTGCTTCACGTGCACGCGGAACGAATTGGCCGGCTGCGGAATGTCGTAGTGGGTGTGGTTCTTCATGACGTGCCGCTGCAAACCGGCGGGAACGCCCAGCGGAATGTGGGGCGGACCAGGCAGGCCGATCGGCGTGCCGACACTGGGCATGCCGTACTGCGGCGCGGTGACGCCCGAGACGTAGTTTGGCACCAGGCCCGTGCTGCTCATCGGGATGGGGCCGCCGCCCATGCCCATTCCCATGGGGCCGAAGCACGGCGCACCGAAGCCACCGAATCCGGCTTGGGACAAATCGCCACCGCCCAACTCGACGTCTTTGTTGCCGAGGCGAATGACGGCGAGGATGGAACCGCGGCGGTCGGCTTCCGTAATTGGATCGACGCCGGGTTCGAGGCGAGTGCTCACGAGTGTTTCAACACCGGCGAGAGCGAGCTCTTGGAACTCAGGATCGGGCAGGTAGATCACCTTCGTGACGAAGTTTCCGGCGAGCACCTGGTCGAAATCTTCTTCGGTGAATTGGATGGGAATGGCGTTGTGGGCGAGGAAGGCCTCGGTGCGCGGAGTGGTCGGGCCGATTTCCACGGTGGGATACAGCTCGGTGCCTTCGCGGCCCGCGATGTTGGTCAGCTTCATGCGGTACAGGCCGTTTTGCGGAAAGTTCTGCCGGCCTGGCACGATGAGCGGAGTGCTGTCAAACGGCGTGTAGCCGCTGACATCCCAGCGGATTTGCATGCCCTCGGGCCGAGCGAACAGAACCTGTACGCTGGGCATGGGCATCGGCATCATCTGCGGTGGCAGGGAAGGGGGCAAAACGCCCGGTCCCGGGCCACCGACGCCTGGCCCCGGCTCCATGAGCTGGGCGGCGGGCGGCAAATTATGCTGATGATGCGGGAATGCACATCCCAGCGCCGTCAGCCCAAGGGCGAGCGCGATGCTCACAAGCGACAGACGAATTTTCATGGTTCCCCCTCATACCGGCTGTTTGTACGTGCAGCTCGAAAAGTGCTAGCGGCCGATGTTGGCGTGACACTCGCTAGTGGTGTGTCACGCTCGTGCTGGGTCACATCACGCCGAGCGTGACGGCGACGTTTGCCGTGGACCTGAGCCGTGGGGGCCGCATAAGATGTCGCCTCGGCCGGCAAAGTTGCCGGCGCGGAACGACATCGCCGCCCTGGCGCGGGTCCATCTAGGTGTATGTTCGGCCCGTCATCTTGGGATTCTTTGGCAAAATCGACACGACCGACTTATGAAGCACATTTTGCGCAGATTGACACGGACGGATTTGCTGGCTGCTATCGCCCTGGTGATGGCACTGGGGACGGCGATGCCCGGCACGGGGACTGTCGCTGAGGGGGCCGAGGGAGCGGGGAGCAAGATTGTGGGCGATGCCGCGAAGCGCGTGGCGGCGGAGCCGGCGATTTCGGCGGAGATGCGATATCGAGTCGATGCGTTTGGGCACCAGTTGGTAGGGACGGGAAACTATTTGCAGTTTGGTCTGGAGCAGGAAAAGCTGGTGCGGCTGGATCTGAAGCTGCAAGTGGGTGATAAGCTGGCGACGGTGCAGGAGATTCGGGGCGCGGAGGCGTATTGGGTGCGGCGGGATGTGCCGCCGATTCCCGCGACGCTGGGGTATGTCGATTTGCGGCAGCTTCGCAAATCGGCGGCGACGGCCAATGCAGTGGCGGCCGCGGGTGTAATGCCGCAAGACGATTGGATCATGCTGGGCGGATTGGGAAGGCTCATGGCAGCACTGGATCAGAACTTTGCCTTTCAGGAACCGAAGGCGGACGAGATACAATTCACGGCCGCGGATGGGAAATCGGTGGTAAAGTTGCCGATTTGGACGGTGAGCGGTCAATGGAAGCCGGAACGATTGGCGGCGTTGACGGAACAGGAGCCGGGGAAGGCGGGCGGGTTGCCCGAGCAGTTGCCAGATCGCGTAGAACTGGTCTTGGGACGAACCGATCAGGTGCTGCCGCTGTTTCCGTATCGGATCAGTTATTTTCGGACGCCGCCGGTGGAGAAGAATGTGAAGGAAGGTGCTGTGCCCCAGCCGCGCGAGCTGTTGACGCTGGAACTGTTCAATGTGTCGCGGAAGCCGATCGATGCGCGGGAATTTCAATATCAGCCGGGCGACCAGGATGTTAAAAATCTGACGCCCTATTATGTGCAGCGGCTGACGGGCGAGACGAAGCTGCGATAGGGCCGGCTGGCAACGAGCAATGTCGTGAAGCGTGAAATTCATCTGGTGAATCCGCTGTGGGCCGCGAAGGGAGGCAGTTCGTGGCGAACGGTAGAGCTGTATCGCGAGTTGTCGGAGCATGCCACCGTGCGTATTTGGACGGATGTAAACCCGGACGCGATGCTGGCGGCAACGCTGCCGATTGAGCGGATCGATGTGGCCGCGGGGCAGTATCCGCGCGGCGGCACGATCGTGTTTATCGGTGTCTATCATCAGCCGGGAGATTGGGTCGATCTGGTGAAGCCGCGGCGAGCGATCGTGGTCTATAACATTTTTCAGCCGCAGGATTTAGTGGTTTTCATGCGGCGGCTGTTCGCGGCGGGGATGCAGAATGTTGAGGTGGTGTATGCCTCGCAGCTTTTGAAGGAACAGACGAAGCTGAAGGGGATTGTGGAGTATTCGCCGATCGATTTGGCGCAGTTTCCGCCAAAGCCGCCGGATGCGGGACGATCGCAACGGCCGTTTGTGGTGGGGCGATTGAGCCGCGATGACCCGCGGAAGCATCATCCAGATGATTTGGCGCTGTATCGGCGGTTGGTGGAGCAGGGCTATCGCGTGCGAATCATGGGCGGGATGGATTTGGCGGCGCAGGGAGCGGTGCCGGGCGGAGTGGAGTTGATACCGGCGGGGAGTGAGCCGCCGGCCAGTTTTTTACAGACGCTCGATGGTTTTGTGTATCGCACGAGTCCGGAGTGGCTGGAGGCGTTTGGGCGGGTGATTTTTGAAGCGATGGCGAGCGGCTTGCCGGTGGTGACTCATGAGCGCGGTGGCTATGTGCGCGAAATTCGAAGCGGTGAGAACGGGTTTTTGTTCGAGACGAATGAGGAAGCCGTGGAGATAATTGGAAGGCTGCGCGGCGAAGCGGGACTGTATGAGCGGATTGTCGTTGGTGGGCGGGCGACGGTGGAGGAGATGTATTCGCCGGCGGCGCGGGAGAAGGTGGTGGAATATTATTTGCTTTAGCTGCTCCAACGCCCGAGTCTGCGTAGAATAGCTGTTGGAAGTATTTAAGTTGTACGGAGAAGCCTTATGACCCTACACGGAAAAATTCATAACGGGATGGTAGTTTTCGATGGCTGTCCCAACTTGCCGGAGGGGGCGGCGGTGACGGTGTTTGTGCAAGCGGTGTCTGCACCGCCATCGCCCCGACGCGAGCGGCTATCGGAAGATGAGTTGCGCCGACGGAATGCCATTATGGATGCGATAGCGGCACTGCCTGACGAGAATCCCGGAGACGATTTCAGTGGGAGAGACCACGACAAGGCTTTGTATGGAGAGCCGTAATGGTCTTCGTGGATACAAGTGCATGGTTTGCCAAGTTTCTTCCGAGTGATCCAGATCATACGCGCATCAAAGCGTGTTTGGACCAAACCGATGAGGCACTCATCACGACGGACTACTGTATCGATGAGACGTTGACGTTGTTTTTGGCTCGAAAACGACCATCGCTTGCGCTGCAAGCCGGCCGAGCATTTTTTCACACCGACATCGCGGATATTCATTTCGTGACGCAGGGTCAAATCCATCGCGCTTGGATTTTGTTCCAGTTGCGAGCAGACTCGGGTTGGAGCTTTACGGATTGCACGAGCAAGATTGTGATCGACGATTTGGGCATCAAGACGGCGACGGCGCTCGATGAGCATTTTCGGCAGTTTGGTGATGTAACCGTAGTGCCGTAGTGGCCCAAAGTCTCGACCGCACGTTGGCAAAACGTCACTCGTACCGTAGCGCCTCAATTGGGTCGAGCATGCTGGCGCGGCGGGCGGGGTAGAAGCCGAAGAAGACGCCGACGGCGGCGGCGAAGATGATGGCGATGATGGCGGCGGGCATCGAGATGACGATGGGCCATTTGGTGCCGCTGGTGAAGGTGTTGATGAGCATGGTGAGGCCGACGGAGAGGCCGCAGCCGAGGAGGAAGCCGAGGAGGCCGCCGAACATGGAAAGCAGTACC
>JANNTN010000344.1:0-20449 GCA_031394445.1 Anatilimnocola sp. | reverse complement strand
GGTCGCTCGTCGAAGACGCCTGGGTCATCAAATCGACCGCCGTCATGCCCGACGGCCAAACCGGATCGGCCACCATCACCATGACCCCCAAAGACAGCAACAGCTTCACGATGAAGGGGACCGAACGAATCGTCGGCGACGCCCGCGACGACGATTTCGACGTCACCGTCGTCCGTCCCGCACCTGTACCCGGCAAGTAACCATCCGCTCTTCCTCACGTTCGATTTGCCCCAGCGCCAGATACAAGGAACTTTCCCATGCGGATCAATGCCCGATGCCTACTGGCCTGTTTTATGGCTCTGGTATTCGCAATCGCGCCCAGTGTTGACGGTGCTCCCAGTCGCGGAGGCGGTGGCAACCGCGGTGGTGGTGGCGGCAGCCGGGGCGGCGGAGGCTTTGGCGGCGGCGGTGCCCGACCCAGCGGTGGCATGTCTCGCCCCAGTGGTGGAATGTCCCGACCCAGCGGTGGAATGTCTCGGCCCTCGGGTGGCGGCGGTATGTCCCGTCCCTCCGGTGGCGCATCGCGGCCTAACTACAACGCCTCCCGCCCCGGCGGTGGAGCTTCCCGCCCCAGCGCGCCAAACATCAACCGGCCATCGCTCGGCAATGCCGCTGGCGGCTCGCACAATATTTCGCGCCCGACACCACCCAACATTTCTCGCCCCTCTTTAGGTGGCGTGAGTGGAGCCACTCGACCGGGCGGCGGAGGTGCAGCCACTCGACCTTCCCTTCCCAATACTCCCCAGCGGCCCAGCATTCAGCCCCCCATCGCGTCAAACCCGCCCACGCGTCCCTCTCCCGGCGGCGGAATCGGCGGAATCAACCGTCCAGGCACAGGGGGCGGACCAGGTATCGGCGGTGGAATAGACCGTCCCGGTGCCGGCGGTGGAATCAACCGTCCAGGCTCCGGCGGAGATCGCCCCTCGCTCGGCAATATCTCGCGCCCCGGCAGCGGTGGTGGCGGAATTCAATGGCCCGGTGGCGGCAGCGGTCCAGGTGCTGGCGGCGGAATCGGTGGCGGCAATCGACCGGGCGGCGGTGACCGGCCCGGAATCGGAGGTGACCGGCCCGGAATCGGCGGTGATCGGCCCGGCGGGGGTGGAATAAGACCTGATCGGCCCGGCGATAACAGGCCAAACCGTCCCGATCGCCCCATCATCGGCGGCGGCGGCAACAACAACAACAACAACCGTCCCTGGAATCCCGGCGGCAATAACAATAACAACAACAACATCATCATCGGTGGCGGCAACAACATCGGAAATAACGTCGGTAACTGGGGCATCAACAATCGTCCCGGCTGGGGAAACAACAACCGACCCGGCAATTGGGGCCACAACCACAATTGGGATCATTGGAACAACAACTGGAACAACAACTGCATTAACAACCACCACAATTGGTATCACGGCTGCTGGAATAACCACTGGGGTTCCGGCTGGTATGCTCCCGTTGCTTGGGGAGCGGTTGGTTGGGGCCTCGGTTCTTGGTACGGCACGGGATACGGCGGCAGCTCGTACTACAACCCGTATTACGACGCGTCCGCGGCCATGCCTTACGACTACTCTCAGCCTGTCGTCGTGGCCAACTACATCTCCTCCGATGCCACGGTCCCCGCCGGCGCGGAACAAGCCGCAGCGCCCCAAGCACCCGCGTCGCAGCCGCCCGAAAACGCGGCGGCGCTCGCCAATTTCGACCGCGGCTTGGAGAATTTCAAGCTGGGCAACTACAAGCAAGCCGTCCAGAGATTCGATTCCGCCCTCAAAGATTTGCCCGGCGATCCCGTCGTTCACGAGGTGCGGGCCCTCGCCCTCTTCGCCGTCGGAGATTACAAGCCCGCCGGTGCCAGCCTCAATTCTTTGCTGGCCAGCGCTCCCGGCATGGACTGGACAACCATGGCCAGCCTCTACGGCAATATCGACGACTACACCACGCAGCTTCGCGCGCTCGAGCAACACTGCAAGTCGAACCCGAAAGATGCCCCCGCCTTTTTTGTGCTCGCCTATCACTATTTGGTGACCGGCAGCCAGGAATCCGCCATCAAAGCCCTCCGCGTCGTCGTTCGCGAACAACCCAAAGACGCCACCGCCAAGCGCATGCTCGATTCGCTCGCGCCATCCGTGCCGGCACCCGCCACGACCGACGCTCCACCACCGCCACCATCCAGCTCCGCCGTTGCCGATTCCAATGCCCCTCAGACCGACCTCGTCGGCTCCTGGCAGGCAAAATCGGGTGATTCTTCGATCGACCTGACCATCGGCGAAGACTCGCAATTCACCTGGAAAGCCACGCAATCGGGCAAGCCAGCGATCGAGCTCAAGGGGGATCTAAACGCCTCCAGCCACATGCTCGAGCTGGAAACCCAGGAACAAGGCTCGATGATCGGCCGCGTAAAATCCATCGGTCCCGACAAGTGGCAGTTCGTCATCAACGGCGCTCCCCCCAACGACCCCGGCCTCAGCTTCCAACGCCTCCAATAGCCCCCCGACCCTCGGCAGATCGACTGGACGCCGTTGCGCCTGGTGCCACTGTTGGCTCGTCCATCAGTGGCGAGTATTAGATCGGCTAACCTTCGATCGGCAGTCGGTTACGCATGTTCAAGGCTGTTGGCACCGTTGCCACCAAATTTCCCGTAGCATGCGCATCAAATCGTGAGCGAAACGTGGCCCGTCGCACAGCGGTGAGGCGGCCAAACGGGCACGCAGTCCGCTGCGAATCGCAGCCAGCCGCGGCAAATCGGTGGCGAGTGATACGGCCACATCGGCATAGTCGTCCAAGTTGTGAGCGATTGTTTCTGTCAGCCCGACGTTTGACACGTGGCTCAGTCCATGCCGGCTGGCAAAGGTTTCACCGGGGCAGGTGATGACGGGCACTCCCATCCATAGCGCTTCACAGGTTGTCAGCCCTCCATTGTAAGGAAACGAGTCGAGGGCCAAATCAACCCGCTGGTACTCAGCCAACAATTCGGCATGCGCCGACCAGCCGAGGAATTCAATCCGATTTGGCTCAACCCCCCGGCTCGCAAATTCGGACCGGAGAGGTTCAGCCACGACAGCTTCGTTCATTCCGCGATACTTGAACAACAGGCGAGAACCGGAAACTCGCTTTAGGATTTTGGCCCAAACATCGACGATTTCACGTGAAATCTTCGGGCGGTAATTAAAGCTGCTGAAAGTGACAAATCCCCGGCTGATGGCCGGCAAAGGTAAAACCGCTGGCGCATACGCTGGCGGATCGTAGCACACATATCCGTTGGGCATCCGCAGTATGCGCTCGCTGTAGAAACTCTCCGCTTCCGGAGGAGTTTCGAAGCGGTCGGCCAAGAGGTAATCGATCGCTGCTAATCCTGTTGTGCCGACATAGTCGGCCCAAGTGATCTGGATCGGGGCTGGTTTTCTCGCGCAGACCAGCAGCCGGTTGCTAGCCGTATGGCCTGCCAAGTCGAATAGAATATCGATTTGATCCGCTCGGATTTGGTTCGCCAATTGCGCATCGGTCAGGTGATTGGTTTCGCGCCAAATCGTGCTTGCCTGCTGAAAACGCCTTGTCCAATCATCTCCTCCGATCCGGTCGGAGTAGCAAACCACCTGGAATTGATCCCGGTCCAGGTTTTCCAGCGCCCGAATAACGAAATGTCCCACCGGGTGCTGCGAAAAATTAGGTGAGATAAAGCCCAGTGTAAGGGGTCGGTTGAAATCGCGGTCCAGAGTGTGTGGCTTCCATTCTGATCGTAATGGCGCGGCGTGCAGCCGCTCAAATTCCGCGTGTGTCGTTGCTAATTCTTCCAACGTGATGCCGAAACAATACTGGCTTGCCACCAGGAGGTTGCTGTGCGCGGTCAAATAGTGTGGGTTCAGTTTGAGCGCTTCGCGATAGCAATGAATGGCCTCGTCAAGTTTTCCTTGGTCCTGGAACGCTGCTCCCAGGTTATTCAAGCCGTTTGCATCCTCGGGGTTCAGTTCTATTTCTCTTTGGAAACAGCGGAGCGCTTCCCTCAATTTGCCTTGCAGTTGCAATACGATGCCCAGATTTGTGTTTGTCCCCACACGCGCCGGCGACAATTCCAAAGCCCGGCGGTACGAAGCGGCTGCCTCATCCAGTCTTCCCAACTCTTTCAGCACATTACCCAAAGCGAAATGGGTCGCTACGTCAGCCGGTTTCTGTTCCAAGCTCTTTTGGAAACGCACGGCGGCTTCGTCCAGTTTCCCCTGAAGCAGGAGTACATAGCCCAGGTTGGCGTTGATTTCTGAATGGCCTGGTGCCAGTTCCAAGGCCCGTCGATACGCAGCAAAAGCCTCCTCCAGTTTCCCCAAAACTTTCAAAATGTTTCCCAGGTTATTATGGAATGAAAATCTCGTCGGATCAGATTCGATAGCCCGCATAACGAGCTCAACGGCCCTCTCCTGCTCACCCCGTTGAAACGCAATCAGCCCCAAGATATGCACCGCATCGGCATGATTCGGAGCAGCATCCAGCACTCGCCGACAGCATTCTTCTGCTGCCTCAAGCCGCCCGGCCTGATGATGCTGATAGGCCTCCAGATATTCCGAATCGATTTTCATTTACCAATAGCTCGCGAACCGTTAGCGGATTAGCATTCACCCATCCGGTGGCGTGTGCCGCGGAGTGCCACTCGCTCTGCCAGCGCTGTTTCGAACCACTTCGGCAGACCTTGCCGCACAGAGTTCTAACTGCCCTGTTACTGTGAGTCGCCCCTTCGAACCAAGCTTTCGCTGCAAAACTTAACTTAACCCAGTAAGTTGCTCACAACTCATCGCGACAATGCCTCCGCACCTGTTAACGCCATTTTAGCCGCACTCCGTTCGCCAAATTGAATTGACCCTCTTGCACTGACCCAATCAACCAAGAAGCAAAAAGGCCCCGATACCTAGCAAGGTACGGGGCCAAGAATTTTCGATAGGTTTGATCGCGAACGACTACCAGCGGCCGCCACCGCCGCCACCGCCGCCGCCACCGTAACCGCCACCTCCGCCGCCACGGCCACCGCCGCCACCACCGTAGCCGCGGCCACCGCCACCACCACCGTAGCCACGACCGCCGCCGCCACCGCCGCCACCGCCACGCTCTTCACGCGGCCGAGCTTCGTTAACCGTCAAGCAACGGCCGTCGATCTCTTTCAGGTTCATGCCCTGAATCGCAGCTTGGGCAGCGCCATTGTCGCTCATTTCGACAAAGCCAAAACCCTTGCTGCGGCCGGTGTCGCGGTCTTGAACAACCGTGGCATCCTTCACCTGACCGTATTCCGAAAACAACTGCTCTAGGCTTTGGCTGGTGATGCCATAAGCCAAATTCCCAACGTACAAACGCGTTCCCACTGCACATTCCTTACACAGACTAGCAGGCCCATTTTCGCTTTCTGGGCCGAATCGAAAGGGATCAGCGTGGTGATCCGCCAAGTAGGCCGGGCGATTCAGTGCGGCAGATCAATTCAGAGAACTTCACGCTGCGCTTGGGTCGTCAAACCGACTACCCGAAAGTCTAGCAGATTGCAAAAAGAGAAGCCAGAGAGGAAACGGGGTTTGCGGGGACTAGCCAGGAGCCTGCTCCAAAGGGCCTCACCATTCGATTAGAGCAGCGTCGAACACGGGCCCTTCAACGCAGGTCCGTTTATAGTCCCAAGAACCGTCCTCCTGGCGGATTTTGGCGACACAGGTGAAACAAATGCCAATCCCGCAGGCCATCGGGGTTTCAAGCGATATCTGGCAAGGAACATTTGCCTCCGAGGCAATCTTGGAAACTGCCTCCATCATTGGTTCCGGGCCGCAGCACACGATCTGTGGGTTTTGCGGCTGCTCAGCCAGGACCTGCTTCAGCAAATCCGTGACAAAGCCATGCTGGCCGCGTGTGCCGTCATCGGTGGCCAATCGAATATCGATCCCCAGCCGTTCAAAATCGTCGAGCCCGGCGAAATATTCAGCCGAGCGAGCGCCGTAGCAGAACGTGACGCCAGCAGCACGCGGCTGTGTACGCGGCGGATCGCCGAACTGTTTGCGACCGAGCGCCTCTTGGGCCAATGCCAAAAACGGCGTTTGACCAATACCGCCAGCGACCATGATTAAATGCGAGTTCAAACCTTGAACTTGAAACCCATTTCCCAGCGGTCCCCACACATCGAGCATTTGCCCCGGCCGGGCGGTGTGGAGCCGCGAAGTGAACTTGCCTTTGACGAGATACACGACATCGACGGCTGTGGGTTCTCCACTCGGTGAAAGCACCGTGTCATAAAGCGCGAGCGGTCGGCCGATGAGCGGATCGTTCAGTCCAGCCAGGCGCAGCATGAGGAACTGGCCGGGAACAACGCGGCGAGCAATTTCGGGCGATTGAAATCGTACCCGATACGTATCGCGCGCCAGCCGCACATTTTCGAGAATCGGCACGCTCACCTGAGCGGCTTGGTCGGCATAGTAAGCGGCGTGGAGCGGGCTGCTCATCAGCGTCCTTTCCGTTTTACACCTGGCTTGCCAAACGGTTTGCCCGGTTTGTTTCGGTGGCTGCCGCGGCGTTGATTGTCAGTGCCCGTTGGCCGCTCGTCTTTCTGCTTGTTCTTGGGGCGGAAGCGAGAATTGCCGGAGTTTTCGCCAGTCCGACTGCGACCCCCTTCCATCGGTCTAAAGACACGCTTGCCGCTGCGCTTCTTGCCAAACGACTCGCGCGGCTTCGAGTCCAATGGCTCGCGCTTCTCGCCAGTTGGCCGCTGACCACGGTTTTTGCCACGCAGATCGCCACGTTTATCGCCCTCTTGAGGCCGGCGAGCACCGCCATCTCCACTCGGGCGCTGGCCCCGACCTTTGGGCCTCGTGGCTCGCGGAGAAGCAGTTCGCGGAGCACGCGGAGGTTTAGCTCGCGACGGAGTTTTTTCCGGCTTTGGCGAGAAAGAAAAGTCGCCGTCGTAGTCGATCACGCCACCTGTGGTATCTGGCGTATCAGAGCTGTCGTCAGTGATCACATCGGTTGAGCCCGGTGTAGGCAGCGGTCCTTCATCCAGATCGTCCCGCAAGAGGTCGTCGAGCGAGAGCGGCTGGGCAAGCAGTGCTTGCTTTTGAACATATCCGTCGCGGGCAGGAGTTGGGGTCGCAGGCTTCGCTGGCGGCTTACGTTCACCTGCACTTCCTGCCGGTGCGTTTGTCGGGGCGGTCTTTTTGTCCACACGGCGTTTTTGTTTGGCCAGGTGCAACAGTCCATCGACTTCGGTTGGCATCAGGCGGCGCGATGACCCGATGGGAAGATCGCCGAGTTTGATATTTCCGACCGAGAGTCGCTTAATTGCCAGCACTTTGTGCCCCACGCGAGCGAAGATGCGGCGAATTTCGCGGTTGCGCCCCTCGTTGAGCACGATGATCAGATCGGTGCTTTGGCCGTGCTGCCGTTTGACCGTGATCGATTGCGCCCGGGCAAAGCCTTCGGCCAGGTGAACTCCTTTTTTCAGCCGCTCTAATTCCCGCGTCTCGGGCGAACCGGCGATGCGGACCAGGTACGTCTTCTCGACGCCATACCGCGGATGGGTCAGTCGGTTGGCGAACTCGCCGTCGTTCGTTACCAGGATCAGGCCTTCGCTGGATCGATCGAGACGGCCGACGGCAAACACTCGCTCCTCGGTTGGCACCAGATCGATCACACGCGACCGGCCACCGGGATCGAAGTTGGTCGTGACGACACCGACGGGCTTGTTGACGGCGAAATAAAGCCGCTGCGTCTTGCGGATGGCTTCGCCATCGACGCGAATTTCCTGCGCTGTCGGATCGACTCGCGTCCCCAATTCGGTGACGACTTTTCGATCGACCTCCACCCGACCGGCAGTAATGAACTCTTCGCACTGTCGGCGACTGCCAACGCCAGCAGCGGCCAACACTTTTTGCAGTCGCTCGCCGCGGGTGCCTTCTGAGTCTTGGGCAGCGGCGGAAGATTGGGGTTTGCTGCCTTGCGGTCGTTTCATCGCCTGCCCTATCGAGACACACCGGGAGCAGGTTTGCTCCCGGCTATTGAAATGGTGCGAAAATTTATCTAACCCGCACAGTTTACCGCGAGAGCGACCCCTCGCGAATGACCAGCGCGGTAAGAACGCAGGAGTCGAAATGAATTATTGCAACGGATGTAACGACCAATCCGATACTTCCGATGTCGAGTATGCCCGGTAATCCAGGCGTGGCAATTGACTTTGCCGGCCAGCGAAACCTTGACGCCATATATCCCGCCGCCTTCTACCCCTGCGGACAACCATGTCATCACATCTCTCACGCCGACAGTTCGGCTTGGCTTCGCTGGCTTTGGGTTCAACCTGCCTGGTCGAGTCCGCTTTCGGTCAGGGGCAAAAGAGATACGCCCCGGTAATTCCGGGAAGTGGCATTCGCGTGGCCCGGACGGGGGACGACTTTGAAGCCGAGGATTGGGCCTACTATCCGCAGCATCCCAAAAGCAGTTGGAACATCGATGACAACGTCCGCGAGCCCGGCAGTCATTCCAAGAATGGCCTGTGGGCGGAAGGCGCGAAGCGTGGCACCCCCGATATCGTGAAACGCGTCGCAACACCAGACGGCGGAATTGACGGCAGCAAAGGCTGCATGCTGTTCCAGTCTTTGTATTCGGGGATTCCCGGCAGGTTGTCGAACCAGCAACAGCAAGACGATCTTCTGCACAATTCGCAGGCGATGGCGGGCACGATTCCGGTGACATGGAGCCCGAACTGCATCTGCCGCGTCTGCGTGCCACCCTTCAAGTTTTGGGAAAAACGCGACGGGGCGACTTTTGGCTATCGCACGGGCCTGATGGCGCATGAGGAATATTGGCCAGGCATCTTCCTGCACATGGAACGTCAGCCGACGGACGGCAAAAAGGGTCCGCTCGTGCGCGCCTGGATTCGAGCCGACAACGGCGGCCGCGACATGCCCTCGCTCACCTTCCAGCCCGAACAGTGGATCACGATGGGCATCTCACACACGCCAGACGGCGCGGTACATTTCTTCTTGCGGCCAGGGATTGATGACCTGACCAAGGAGGATTGCGTCGGCAGCTACTGGTGCTACGGCTACCGAGCCCACACGTTCCAAACATTCTTCTTCAACGTCATCAACATGGACGACGGACGCAGCATGAGCACGCCGTGGATTGTTGATGACGCGAATCTGTTTGCAGCCAGCGCTCCGACGAACAAGATTCGCATGGCGGGCGGGCAGCCGGGAGCGACTCCTCCCCCGCAGCAGCAACCGCTGAAGCGGTAGGAGCGACAGAGTTCTGAGCTCAAGGTACAAAGCTTCGAGCTTAGGCGGCTCTGTCGTGGGAAGATTGCCGGCGAGCGCCGGGCAATAGCCGTTCGATGAGCTCAAGCGTGCGGTCCGTCGCGCCTTGTTGCCGGATAACCAGTTCTTGCGCGCGGCAGCCGAGCTGGCCGGCATAGTTCGCATCGGTTAGGCAGCGGCGTACGAAGGTTTCCAGTTCGTGCTGGTTGCGAACGACCACTGCGGCTTCGGCGTCGAGAAACTGCGTCACGACGTCGCGAAAATTCCAGGTATTCGGGCCAAACGAGACGGCCACTCCATACGCCGCGGGCTCGATCATGTTCTGGCCACCACGATTGGTCAGGCTGCCGCCCACAAATGCGATGTGGGCCGTGCCCCACCAGTAGCCCAACTCACCCACGGCATCGACGAGGGTGATGGGGCATGAATGTAGTCCCCTCACGCCGTGAGGGACATGCATTGCCGAACCGCGTTGCGAATCGTAGTGGGGAGAAACCGTCGCAGCGTCCAGCCTCGACGACGTCGGGGGCCTACTTTCGAGACGGGACCGCCGTTGCCACTTTGCCCCGCTGCGGTCGAGGAGCGCGGCAACATCATCGAAGCGTTCCGGGTGGCGAGGAACGAGAACGAGCTTCAGGCGAGGGAATTCGGGGGAAAGCCGCTCGAAAACCGATACAGCGAGCGATTCTTCAGTTTCTTGCGTGCTGCCGGCCAGAAAGACCAGGTCGTCGGGGCATATGCCGGCCAGTTCCGCCAGGCGCTGCATTGGCGGCGAGTTGCGTTCGGACCGGGCACCGTCGAATTTGATCGAGCCGGTTATACATACGGTGTCTTCCGTTGCGCCGAGAGCACGAAACCGCTCCGCATAGTCCTCGTTTTGCACGGCGATCAGATCGATTTTCCGAAGAACGCTACCAACGAGCCAGGCAATTCTGCGGTAGCCTCGAAAGCTTTTCTCTCCGAGGCGGCCGTTGACGATGGCGAGCTTCGCGCCCTGACGTTTGGCTGCGGCGACCAGATTTGGCCACAGCTCCAGTTCGGTGAGGACGAGCAGAGTGGGGCGAATGCGGCGCATCGCCCGGCTGACAGCCCACGTGAAATCGAGCGGGCAATAGACGACGGTTCGTGGAGCGTATTTTTTTTGAGCAAGCTTGTAGCCCGTCTGCGTTGTCGTCGAAATCACGCAGTCCCAATCGGGGTGCATCGCGTCCCAACGCTTCAAGATCGGCTCCAGTAGATTTACCTCACCAACGCTGACAGCGTGCAGCCAGATACACGGCTTTTTTCCGTGGCGTTTGGGCACATCGCCCCAGAATTTTGCGTTCCAACCCTCGCGATACTTGCCGTGACGGAGTCGCTGATAAAGCAGCCACGGAAAGGCGAAAACGATCGCCGCGAGATAGGCAAAGTTTAGGAGGTAGGCCATGTGGCAGTCCTTTGCCGAGTGGCGGTGCGCTTCGGGCGTGATTTTGGGCCACGTCACGCGGAGCGTGACGGCTGCTTAAATCATGCCGCCTTTTCGGAGGCAGCAGTTCTTGTGCTTTTTGCCGCTGCCGCAAGGGCAGGGATCGTTACGGCCGACGCGGCTGCCTCGATTGCGAATCGGTTCGGGCTTGGAATCGACATCGGCACCGGCATTAGTCTGTTGCTGGCTGCGGGAGAACTCTTCCGTCGCGCCCGGTGCCTCCGCGTGGATGGCAGCAGTCTCGACCCAAGTGGAACCAACAAATTCCTCGTTCAATTGCTCCATTCGGAAGATCAGGCCGGTTGCCTGGTCGCCGATCGAGTGCCACATCTGCTCGAACAGCCGCATGCCTTCGCGCTTGTACTCAACCTTGGGATCGACCTGCGCGTAGCCCATCAGTCCGACGCTGCTCCGCAGGCGATCCATCACTAGCAGGTGGTCCTTCCAAGCCGTATCGACGATTTGCAGGAGCAACATCCGCTCCATCCGCCGCATCTCGGGGCGATAGCGGTCATCAATTGCGGAGAGCAAGCGTTGCTCCAGCGTCTCACGATCCAACTCGCCAATCTCTTCGCTCGTCAGCTTGTAGTTGAACGATTGCTCGAGCCAACTCGACAGGGAATCAAGCTGCCCATTGGCACCAGAGACGGCGCGGGCGGTGCGGCCAGCTTCGGAATCGCCAAACAAGCGGTCGAGCCGTTGGCGAGCTTCGGCGATTGCCGTATCGGCTTTGCGCTGCCCTTGGCGACTGTGCTCGATCAACACAGCACGAATTTCATCGCGTTGCTTGCTCTTGAGGCTTTCCACATCCAGGTCGGTGCCAAACCGCTCGCGAGCCCAGGCGACCAGGCCGTCTCGGTCTAGCCGAGCCGTATGTCCATCGCCGCTCGAATAGCGGTAGAGGCCGGCCATCACCGGATATTCGGCCTCTCTTTGCTCATAAGCCGCGTGAACCTGCTGCTTCATGTAGTTTTTCAGCGAAGCCGCATCACGCTTTTTGATTTCTTCCAACGGCAGATCGACGCCGAAGCGAGCGTGGGCCCAGCCTTGAATCGTCCGCTGCGGAAAATCCTCCGCCAATGCGTCCTTTCCCTCGGAAAGATCGACCTTGGCTATCGACTCGCGGGCTTTTTCGAGAAGGAACTCGCTGACATCATTGCGGCCGAGCTTCTTCAAGTCGCGGTCGCGAAGCGACAGGCCCCAGCGAGCATTGGCCATTTTGGCCATCGCTTCCCAGTTCCACTCGCTCTGGTCGGCTTCATCGTGCTCGTCGCCGGGCAGATTTTCATCGAGAGCGTCCTGCACGTGCCCTTCGGCGGCTCGCTCAGCCTCGCTACGAGAAAACATATCGGCTTCGTCAAACGACATGCCACGAAAATCGCGCGCTTCGTACTCAGCCGCCAGGCGTTGACTGGCAAAAGCCGCAAATGCGCCTGCGCCATAGTCTCGCTGCAAGAAAGCGTCGAGCTGCTGATCGATCTGCTTGTTCAGCATTTCGAGAATGACGGCTCGGCAATTGCCGCCATCGAGAATTTGCTGACGGAAGCCATAAACCCGCCGCCGTTGCTCGTCCATCACCTCGTCATATTCGAGCAAGTTTTTACGCGCCTCGAAGTGCCGCTCTTCCACTTTCTTTTGAGCCGCCTCAATGCGACGGCTGACCATGCGGCTTTCGATCTTCTCCCCTTCCTTCATGCCCAGCGATTCCAGAATCGTGCGGACCCACGGTCCGGCGAAGATGCGCATCAGGTCATCTTCGAGCGAAAGATAAAAACGACTGCTGCCAGGATCGCCTTGGCGACCGCAGCGGCCGCGCAACTGCAAGTCGATACGGCGGGCTTCGTGACGCTCCGTGCCCAGCACGTGCAAGCCGCCCAGCTCGCGGACAACCTTGCCCTCGGCTTTCATCCCTTCGCGAGTTTCAATCTCGCGAACCAGCGCGTCCCACTCCGCAGGTGGCACGTCCAGCCGCGTGGCGTATTTTTCTTGCAGAATGGCCCAGGTCATCGTCTCCGGGTTGCCGCCCATGATGATGTCCGTGCCGCGGCCGGCCATGTTCGTGGCAATCGTCACCGCGCCGAGCCGCCCGGCTTGCGAGATGATCTCGGCCTCGCGTTTGTGATGCTTGGCGTTGAGCACTTCGTGTTTCACGCCGCGCCTTTCGAGCAGCTCGCTGAGCCGCTCGCTTTTTTCGATCGAAACGGTGCCGACGAGCACCGGCCGGCCCTTGCGTTCGATGTATTGAATTTTTTTCTTCTCGACGACGTCGCGCTGCTTGCTCTCGTGCTTCTGAAACTCGACCGAATCATCCGTTTCCTTGTGCAGCGTGCCGATCAGTTCGTTGCCGTCTTTCAGGAACAGCGTGTCATAGCGGTTCATCCGCTCGATTTCGTCGGCGGCGGCGATGAACTTTTCCCGCTCGCTGCGATAGATGACGTCGGGATTTTCGATCCGCTGCATCTTGCGGTTGGTGGGAATCGCGACGACGTCGAGCTTGTAGATCTTCCAAAATTCCGAGGCCTCGGTCATGGCCGTGCCGGTCATGCCGCAGATTTTGTCGTATAGCTTGAAGAAGTTTTGCAGCGTGATCGTCGCCAGCGTTTGTGTCTCTTCTTTGATTTTTACGCCTTCTTTGGCCTCGACGGCTTGATGCAGGCCATCGCTCCATTGGCGGCCTTCCATTTTGCGGCCCGTGAATTCATCGACGATGATGATCGAGTCATCCTCAACGACATAACGCACGTCGCGTTGATAGAGATGGTGCGCCTTCAGCGCGTTGTCCATGAGGTGCGGCCATTCCATGTTGCCGGCCGTGTAAAAGCTTTCCACGCCAGCCAGCCGTTCCGCTTCGCGCACACCTTCATCTGTCAGGTTGACCGTGTGGTCCTTTTCGCTGACGACGAAATGCTCCTCCTTCTTCAGCAGCCGGGCCACGCGGTCCGCGTCGGAATATTTTGCCGGATTATCGAATGCCGGGCCGGAGATAATCAGCGGCGTGCGGGCTTCGTCGATCAGAATGTTATCGACTTCATCGACGATCGCGAAATGCAAATGCTTTTGCGATTGTTGGCGATCCTTGTCAAACCGGCTGTCGCCGCGCGCGGCCGAGCGCATGTTATCGCGCAGATAGTCGAAGCCGAATTCGTTGTTCGTCCCGTAGGTAATATCGGCGTCATACGCCTTTTGCCGCTCCAGCACTTCCATGTTGCTTTGGATCGTGCCAACAGAAAGCCCAAGTCCCAAATACAGCGGCCCCATCCATTCCATATCGCGGCGGGCCAGATAATCATTCACCGTGACGACGTGAACGCCTTGACCGGAAAGAGCATTGAGATAGGCCGGCAGCGTGGCGACGAGCGTCTTGCCTTCTCCTGTCACCATTTCGGCGATGGAGCCGCTGTGCAGCACCATGCCGCCAATCATTTGCACATCGTAGTGCCGCATGCCCAGGAAGCGTCGGCCACCTTCGCGACAAACGGCAAATGCCTCGACCAAGATGTCGTCGAGTGTTTCGCCCGCTTTCAGCCGTTCACGGAACTTGACGGTTTGCGCGCGCAATTCCGCATCGGACATCGACTGGTAGCGTTCTTCCAACGCGTTGATCGCCTCGACGCGTGTCTGCAACTTGCGAATGTAGCGGGCGTTGGAAGTGCCAAAGACCGAGGTGACGCTCCGCTCGAAGCCGTGCATCAGGCTTCCCATGAAGTTACCGACGCCGTCCCAGGCTCGCTCAAGTAAGTCCATAAACCGTTCGTTTCAGATGAAAAAGGTCGATCGCCACGCGGCCGCTTCGTCGCGAAATGGGAAACTAAACTCTCAAATTGGGAAGCAGTGGCGGTTGGGCAAACTGTGACGAAGACGGGCTTCATCACCCTTCGCCCGGCAGAAGCTGCACGGCGCTGGCTTGCTCGCGGGGCCATCCTGGCCAGCGAAACAAGAAATTGCCGTCGCGGATGCAATCAGCATTCCCAGCCGCCCAATGGCAACCGGGTTCTGAGCGCAACCACTAGAGCCATAAAAGTTTATTGCGATTCCGGATTTCGGTCAATTGAGGCTTGCCAGGCCCCCTTCTCCTCCGCTAATTGCCAGAAAGGCAGTTCGCACCGACTCCGACAATCTTGTCGCTGAATCGCCGGTGTAGTCGGAGATGGCGGCCGGCAAGGGAGGATGATTTGGCAATTCCGGTGTTTGGCGCAAACTTTGCTATCGACAGTGGTTAGGAAAGCAAATTAGTATTAATCCGTTGCTTCGGTGATGGTGGGCGGCGGGCAAAGCGAGAATGGTTATGAATGCGCGTCTCGGCAGGATGCCGTGGGCTCTTGGGTGGCTCGTTTTAACGACAATCGCAGCGGCTGCTCCGCCACCGGCGGATGAAATCGCCGTGTGGATTCAGCAGCTTGACGGCGAGCATTTCGCCGCGCGCGAATCTGCGGCCACGCATTTATCTGGCATCGGCGAAGCAGCGATCGAACCTCTGATCGACTGCATGCGTGGTAATCGCCCGGAAGCAGCCTGGCGAGCCACCGGAGTGTTGACACAAATGGCACTCAGCAGCGATGACCAGACTTACGGAAAAATCATCACCGCCTTGAGCCGTCAGAGTGACGTCGCAGATCACAAATTGACGGCGTTGACGAACGAACTCAAAGCACAACGCGTCACTCATCGCCGCAGTGTTGCCCTCGAAAAAATTCGCGCGCACGGCGGGCGTTTCAGCAGCGATTTGGCACTGGTGCCCGTCGAGGTTGCTGCCAAGCCCACCGATATTTTGCTGCCAGCGCCCCCTCCCGATCTGCCGCCAGACGACGCAACTCCGCCAGTCGCCCAAGCGCCCATTCACCACGCTCCCGTCCTGATTGCGGATGCCTATGTCTCGCCTCTGCTGGCCAAAGAAATGCCGGTCAAGGAGTACGGTGTGTCGCTAACAATCGATCAAAACTGGCGCGGTGGCGATGCCGGCCTGACTCCGCTGTGCGATTTGCCGGAACTCTGCGTGCTGAGTTTGAACCGCGCACCGCTCACCGATGCCGCCCTCGACACGATCGCCCAACTGCCGGCGATTCAGTCTCTTGAAATCGCGGACATGTCGTTTTCGTCTGCCGCACTGAAAAAATTCAGCCAACGGCAACCGCGAACGCGCGTCGTCTCTCGCAATCCGAAGGCCTTCGAGGTTCGTGCCGAGCGGTAGAGCTTGCTCGTCGTAACCTAAGGCGAGCGGGATGCGTCAGCTTCCCGGTAATCCATTACTTCGCAATCAATCGCTGGTCGATGACCTGCAAAATGCCGCGAGCGACGGCTTCCTTGCTTCCCGCAAACGTGGATACGATCGCGCCGCTGCGGTCCAGCATCTCCACTTGATTGTCGGCCGAATCCATCGCTGAGGGCCCATTCAGCACCATCAGATCGCAGCTTTTTTTCTGCAGTTTGGTGAGTGCGCGAAAGCGTTGATCGTCCGTTTCCAGAGCGAAGCCGACCAGCCATTGTCCGGCACGTTTGGCGGCTCCCAGCGTGGCCATCACATCCGCTGTCTCAATCAAATTCAATTGCAGCGGCTGGCCGGTCTTTGCAATTTTGTGTTCCTCAACATGCACCGGCTGATAGTCGCATGGTGCCGCCGCGCCGATAACGCCGTCACACGTAGGAAACAGCTCCTGGCACGCATGCAGCAGCTCGTCCGTCGTCACGATTGGCCGCACCGTCGCGCCAGCCGGATACTCAACGCCCACCGGCCCCGTGACCACCAGCACTTCGTGTCCCAACTCCAGTGCCGCAGCCGCCAGCGCTCGCCCCATCCGGCCGCTCGAACCATTCGTGAGATACCGCACCGGGTCCAAATACTGGCGCGTCGGACCGGACGTAATAAGAATTCGCGCCATCGCGTGATTATGACAAACTCAGGCGGTGCTCTACAGACCTATTGCAGAATCGGTGAACGATAACTCTTCCGGCTGCTCGGCGGCGCTGGGCCAGTTGGCGGCGAGGGAGAGAAGCCGCGAATCTGGGCCTTGGGCTCCAAACCTTCGACTTTGATCGGCTCGGTGAGTTGCTCGATGGCAATATTGCCGGCGTCGTCGCGTGCCTCCAGCCGCAGATAAATTTGCCGAGGGCTGCGAGGATCGTATTCCCACAGGAAATGACCGGTGTTCGGAATTGCCTGAGCGATTGGCGTGAAGCGGCCGTCCGATCGATCGCTGATCGACAGCGTAATGGGTCGGTTGCCGAGGTTCACGTCGTCCACTTGCCACGAAATGTCCAGCTTGCCGGCCGATTCGCCTTGCCCATAAACCGCTCCCGTGAGCTTCGCCCGCGGCCGAGTCAAATCGACGCCGACCCAGATATCAGCGGAATCCCCCGCTTGCGGCGTGCTGGTCGCCAGTCCGTTCTTCCCCACGACCACGATCCGAAAGCCATATACTGCCTCGCGATTCACCTCAACGTCGAACGGGCTGGCTTTATCGGGATCAGTGCCCCATTTACTCCAAGTGCGGCCGTCGTCGTTGGTGCCCCACAATTCGACCGACGACACCCCTTCCGGCCCGACGCTCTGAATGTCGTAGTCCAGGCTGAAGCGCCGCGAATTGGTCAATCGGGGCCGCTGGGCGGTCGGTGGATCGATCGATTCCGCCGGCTGAGGCGTCGGCATCACCTCGGCGGGGCTCGCGGGCAGCGGTGCAATTTCCGGCGTCGCGGGGGGCGGCGCAATTTCTGTCGCCGGCGGCAAGGAATCGAAGCTGCCTCCGCTAGGCAAAGCCGATTCAGACATTGGAGAACTCGGCACTTGGGGCAGCGGCAGTCGCTCTTCGGCCGGTCGCGTGCTCGCCAGGCGGCCTGGCCCCGCGAAAGGATTTTCGATCGTGCCGGGAATTTTCACCGCCTCATCCGCCGCATTGGTCTTGGGAACGGCGGCCAAGGCTGTTTCGCTATTGAAGCCCTCGGTGGTTGCTGGCTTATTCGTGGGCCACCTCAAGGCCGATGCATCAGCAGCGGGGGCATAGGCCAATCCGCCATTCGCCTTGGGCTTCGGCGGCATCAGCGAGACGCGCTGGCTGAAGTAAGCGATGTTGCCGGCCGAGTCGGTCACTTCGGCCCGCAGGTTCATGCTGCTCCCCGACACGGTCGGCAAGAAGCTGGCCTGGCCCGTGGTCGTCACCGTGCTGCCGGTGCTCTGGCCGGTTTCCACCGCTTGCCACGGACCGCCGTTGCCGGCAGTGTCTTGATACTCCACCTTCAGCGAAGCAGGCTTCAGCGTGGCATCCGCCGCGCTCCAAGCCAGATTCACTTGCCCATTGGCATCGACGTGAGCCTGCACCAACAGTTGCGGCCGCAGGGTATCGACGATCAATCGCAATTGCGGCGACCGCGGCTCTGGCCCCGCCGGGCGGCCCGAACGATCGATGATCTGCGTGGCAAACCAAAATTCCCCATCCTGCTTGGCTCGAAATCGGAACCGCGAGTCTTCCGGCTTCCGTTCGTCGTAAAAATGCCAACTCTTGCCGCGATCCCACGAAACGAACACGCGCACGCTCGCCGGTTGACTCTCGGCCGTGGCTCCGGCCCGCACATTGAACGGAATATCAACTTCGTTTTGCCTGGTGACAAAAGCCTGCGGCTGCTGGGCGGGCGCGGCGGCGGCAGGTGGCGCATGAGCATCGGCGTTCGACAGCACCGGATCGCGCGGAATCTGCGCCACGGCGCTCGTCGCCGACAAACTCGTCGCCAACAGCAGATACGCCGCCGACAACAGCCATATCATCGATGTCAGGTTGCTTAGCCGTCGCATGAAAGCCGTTCCGCACCAGGTCATAACCCCTGGAAAAACACGCAGTTTTTCTCAAGGGTCGCGCTACAAGTGCTATCGGATTTGCCAGACACGCGGCTTGAACAAGCCGTGCGGCGAGTACTGGTTAGGTAATCCAGCAAAGATGTAACGTGCAAGTCTCTGACAGCACCTGTAAGGTGGGACCAGCGAACTTGCTCGCGCCGGCCCACCATCGAGACATTCCCTACGCCGCAAACCGCTTCACCACGATCGCACTCGCCTGCCCCTGCGGCGTCACATTGCAGTTAATAAATGTATCGCCGGTCGGGATCGAATCGACGGCAATGACGTTGATTGGGCACTCGGCATCGGGCGTTTCGTAATTTAGCGTGCGAAACAGCCGCCCATCTTTGAGCGCGAGCAGGCTGCTGATCAATTCGACCAGACCGCTCGCCGCCCCCAAATTGCCGAAATAACTCTTCGGCGCGACCA
This sequence comes from Anatilimnocola sp., assembly GCA_031394445.1. Classification (GTDB taxonomy): domain Bacteria; phylum Planctomycetota; class Planctomycetia; order Pirellulales; family Pirellulaceae; genus CAYLLN01. The sequence continues at coordinate 1,479 of JANNTN010000344.1, read as the reverse complement.
CCGGAACCGGCGAGGAGCGGCCGGCGAACACCTCGGCAATTGCCTGAGCTTCTTCCGAGTCGCAGCGGCGAGTGCTGAGGCCGTGAGCGTTTACGTGCCCCACCTCGTCGGGCGCAATCCCAGCGCTCTTAAGAGATTGTTTCAGCACATTGCGAAACGCCGTCTGATATTGGCCCACACCTCGGCGGTCGCTAACGGCCGACGCTCCCACGCCAATCACTTCGCCCAAAATCGTCGCCCCGCGCGCCTGGGCGTACTCCAACTCCTCAAGCATCACGCAGGCGGCCCCTTCCCCCAGTACCGCGCCGGCACGATTCTTGTCAAACGGTCGGCTCAACTTGGTCGGATCGCCGTCGCGAACAGACACTTCTTCCTGAGTCACAACGTGAATGGTTCTGGCCGGATGCACTTTGGTGCCAGTCGCGCCGGCCAGCATCGCGTCCGCATGGCCGCGCGAGATCGTGTAAAACGCCTCGCCGACAGCCAGATTGCTCGACGCCTCGCGCATCGTCAGTGAATTGTTCGGCCCCCGCAGATCGTTGAAAATACTGATATGGCTCGCTGGCAAGTTTGGCAAATATTTCAGCAGCCACAAGGGTTCGACGGCCGGCAGCCCTTTTTCCGCCCAATTGGTAAAGTCGAACTTCCCCTTCTCGTCGAGGCAATTGCCGATGCCGCTCGTGAATTCCTGCGGCAGCGTGAGCATGTAGTCTGAGCCGTACACGCAACCGACGCGATCGAGATTGACCGAACCCAGCGGCAGTTTGCAGTCGGTGAGGGCCAGTTGCGCGGCGGCGATGCCGATCTGCATCTCGCGGCACATCACCTTCAGGTTCTTCTTGATGTTCCGCGACATGGCCTTTTCGAGCGGGCCAAAGTCGTCGATCGAACCAGTAAAATCGCGGGCCTCGCCGCCATACCGGGTGGGAAACGCCTCGACCGGAATCGATGTCAGCTCGCGAACACCGCTTTGGCCGGCGGCGAGGGCAGCCCAAACCTTCTCTGGCGAATTGCCGAGCGGAGAAATGACGCCTAATCCGGTGATTACAACGCGGCGCGACATGAAGGCTTAGCTGGGCTATCGTACGGGCCGAACAACGCGATCGGCCACCAAAGTCAATCCAGGCAGGGCAGGCAATCTGTAGCGTTATCGCCCCCATCGTGACGCGCCCCCATCGTGACGCGCCCCATCGTGATGTCAGCATTGTATTTATGGCCAAACCCGCCGTCGAGGCGTCGAAAGCAGGTTCCCCGCTGTAGGTTTCGCTCGCCGGGCGGAACCTTGAACCGCCTGCGCAGGCACCGCCCCTCACCGCCCAAAACTATTTTCAAGAATCTGGCCCGGTTTTTCGCGCAGATTGCAATGTAGCTATTAGAGGCCACTGCCTCCGCATACACCAACCTGAAGCGTCAGCGAGGGCCTATACCCGAACTGCGCGCCAACTTTCTGACCTCTGACTTCCGACCTCTGATCTCTGG
>JANNTN010000342.1:0-11640 GCA_031394445.1 Anatilimnocola sp. | reverse complement strand
GGCTGAGTGGCTGGGATCGCAAAGAAAGTAGTTAGCAACATCGGCAATTCGGCCCAATCGCATACAACCAATGCCCGATCCAAAAGGCCACCACCTATTTGTGAATCTCGGTGCGTCCCAGGCCCGTCGGCGGCTCAAAGGATTCGGTCACGGGGTCCGAAAGGTGCAGAGTGCCGGCAGAAATAGAGCTGCGATCATTCACACAGCGACCGGACGGCACCTGAAAGAACTCGAAGCGTTATTCGCTGACGTTGGCTTCTCCAACACCGAGACCGATCTGGGTGAGCCCATCGACAACTTGCCGAACCTTGGTTCCACCACTGCCTCATGGCTTCGGGACGCCGGCATTCGCACGATTGTGGATCTGGAACGCTTTGGCCCAGTCGCCGCCTACCGGCTGGTGAAGCAACGGCATCCAGAGGCGACGTTGAATTTATTGTGGGCGTTGGAGGCGGGCTTGATGGGAATGGACTGCCGGGAGTTGTCCGAGGAAGTGAAAGTTCGGCTAAGAAACGAATTGGCAGGAGAGTAATTTCCACGGGCACGCAAATTGCGATCGGTTGCCTGAGAGGAGTATCGTCATGTCACGCTCGCAGCCTCAACAGACCGCCAAGGCGTCACCACAACCGCAGTCGCGGCAGCAACCGGTGTCAAAGGAGCAATACATTCGGGAAACCGTGGAATCGTGTCGGAAGGGCGAGTGCTGTCGCGATTCGGCAATGCTCGACGCTGCCTATGCAGAATATGTCAACGATCCGAAAGCACCGTGGAACAAAAGTCGCAAAAACCGCTAAGTGCTCACCTGGTTCTTTTTTTCGTCAAGATTCAAGCAACTCCTTTCCTAACGACGGGATCGACCACGCGGGACGGTGGCTCGATACTTCCGATCCCACTCATCCGGCCCAGAACCTGCCATTCCACCCGCCGATTCCTCGGGCTCAAATGCAGCCAATCCTTCTCTTGCCACAGCTCTTGTCGACTCTGGTGAATAGTCGATTGCGAACACAAAAGGCTGCGGCTCGCCGGGCACAATCCATTGGCCCATACGGTAAACAGTCAAGGCTTCCAGCGAGGATCGATGTATGACGAACCGTTTGATTTCCTGCGTGGTGTTTCTGTACGGGCTAATTGCCTGGGCGCAAGAACCAGTTCAGCAAAAGACCGACAAAACGCCCCCAGGCTGGCAGGAGCGTGCCGCGGATCATGCTGACATCCTGTCGCAGATCAAATGGACGCCGGTCGCCGACAGTATGCCGAACCGCCAGGGGGGCTATTTCGAGAAAGGGAAGCAATACACGGGCGTACCCTATTCCAGCGTGCGGTCGGTGGGGCGTTACATCGGCTTCGACATCTCCCTGCGCACCTTTCTGGCCGCCGTCGAAAACCCGCAAAGCGTGCTGTACACCGAGAACCTGCGAGGGAAAGTCTCGAACGCGGCACCTTACTATGGCACGGTCTGCTCTGCATACACCAGCTACGCCCTGCAATGCGGCATCTGGGAGGTCAGCCGCCGCCACGGTCCCGAAGTGAGTCAAGGGATCACGCTGGTTGACCCGCAGTCGGCTCAGGCGGCCCAGGTTGGCGACGTGGTTTACACACCTCATCTGACTTTGACATCGGGGTCTCACGTTGAACTCGTGACTGCGGTGGAGAAGGACCACGCGGGCCGAGTGACATCCGTGCGCGTCGAGGAAAGCCGACCGCCGACCACGAAAACCACGGACCGCAACGCCGCGAGTTTTGACGCGCACCTGGCATCCAAAGACAAGCAACTATTCCGCATCACCGATTTGGACGCCTGGCGGGGCAGCAATCAGGCTGAATCGTTCCTCTTCCCGAACCATCAGGCCGATTCCGTTATTCCAAAGATCAATCGCACGCTCTTGCTTGATCTGGGCGACTGGGTTCCCTATCAGAAAGGACAAGCTGTCAAATTCCACGTGATGGACCGTGATGCACTGGGCGTGCAGAGCCTGGTCATTCAGCGTGGCGGCGAGGTGGTGAACAAGATTCCCTTAGATCGCCCCGGCGTGCGAGAACAAACTCTTACGACCGGCGACTACACTGCCCACGTCGTGCGACCAGATGCCTCGACGAGCCCGGCCTCTGAGTTCGCCGTGTGCGATCTCGATCTCCGTCTGCCGGCCGAGAGCATCCGGCTCGATCGAGAATGGCAGGTTCATTTTACGTCTGACAACATCCGCATCATCGCGGTGTACCTGTGGAACGAGGCAGATAGCTACGGCCGCCATCCGCTGTTTCTCTCGGATGAAGAGCGACGAAACGGGTCCATCACGGTGCCAGCAAATTTGCTCAAGAAAGCGGGCACTTTGCAAGTCTGGTTAATCGGCGAACACAAACTCGGGCGTCTCAAGGTGCGCAAGGACATTTCAATGATCAAGTGACGTCACGGGTGACGGCTAGACCGGTGAGTTGCCACTTCAACAAGGTCGGTAATGAGCGGGAGTAGTGTTTGGAGCCGCCAGCGTAGTGGCATCCCGATTTGGTGGGCGGGTAAGATAAGCGGATGAAACCTGCTGCCCTAACATGTCGTGGACCACTTGACCGGCGGAGTTGGTTGAAGGTCGGAGGTATCAGCCTCGGCGCTTTAGCCAGTGGTGGCTTGCCAGGGCTCTCAAGCCTGTTGGCGGCGGAAGCGAGTGGCGGCGCAGGCGATCAGTTTTCTGTCATTCTATTTTGGGCCAATGGCGGACCGAGCCAGATCGATCTGTTCGATCTCAAACCCGAGGCTCCAGCCGAATATCGCGGACCTTTCCGGCCAACAACGACCAACGTTCCGGGAATCGAGATCAACGAGCTGCTGCCCCGACTCTCAAAGCTGGCGGACAAGTACACCCTCCTCCGCAGCCTCCACCACGAGCGCAACGAACATTCCGGCGGCACCCACAGATTCTTGAGCGGCTATCCCTCGAAGGCCGCCAATCTCAACGACGCGGAGTTTCCCGAGATCGGCTCTGTGGTGGCTAAGCACGTGATTGGCCGGAACTCGGATGGGGTGCCGCCGCTGGTGGCCAACACCAAGTTCTATGGCGGCGGTCCGGCCTACCTCGGGCCGACCTGTGCGCCATTTATGCCCAACCCAAATCCGCTCTCGTCCACGGGAAACAACACCTACGACCCGATTCCGCTCTATCGGACACCCGGATCGCAAGACAACCTCTCGATAACCAAGGACGGTGTGCTAACGGTCGATCGCCGCTCGAACCTGCTCCGCGACCTTGATCAATTGCCGCGGCGGCTGGATGAGACCGGCACGATCTCCGCAGTTGATACGTTCCAACAACAGGCCCTGGCCCTCTTGGCCGGGGGACGGATGCGGCGAGCCTTTGAACTGGAACACGAAAGCCCAGCGACGCGCGACCGCTACGGTGACACGCACTGGGGCCAAAGCCTGCTGACCTGCCGCCGTCTGATCGAAGCGGGTGCGCGGTTCGTCCAGTGCCAAGCCGAATTCCGACTGCCGGCTGAGATCGGTCGGACTAGCAACTGGGACGACCACTCGGTCAATTCGGACATCTTCAAGTCGTATGAGATTAAACTGCCCGTGCTCGATCACGCGATCTCCGCCCTGATCGAAGATATGCACGAGCGCGGGCTCGACCAACGCGTGCTATTCCTGTTCTGTGGCGAATTTGGCCGCACGCCAAAAATCGCTCATCAAGACACCAGCGGTCGTCCCGGCCGCGATCACTGGTCCCGGGCGATGAGCATCTTCATCTCCGGCGGCGGCCTGAAAATGGGGCAGGTCGTTGGTGCCACGAGTGCCAAAGCCGAAGAGCCCATCGATCGTGTCATGGACAGTAATTGTCTCCTGGCGACAATCTACCGCCGCTTCGGGATCAACCCCTTTCACACTCTGCCCGACAAACTTAACCGCCCCATTTCGATCCTGCCGGCCGGTGAGCCGATCGCGGAACTCTTCTAGGGCCAAAGCGGCAGGTGATAGCACACCGCCATCCCTGGCCGACAATTTCCTGGCCCACAGACTTTGGAACGTGAGCTGGACGAGGAGATCGTGACGCATTGGATAGAATGCTTTGGCTGCTATGGCTCGATCCTGCTTACCAACATCTTGAACGCCTCCCGTGGTTTGCCGTATCGGTTAGCTTCCAGCGAAATTGCCGACAAAAGCACGTCGTTGAGCTTGAAACCCACGTCGTAAGGTGACAATTCGCCTTCGACCAGCATGGCCGTCGCATGGATTATCAGTTCGTTCATGGAGCCCGTGACAGTTCGATCTAACGCCTTAGCGAAACGAACTGAAGAGGTCGCCGGGGCAATGAAGCGCCGGTAAATGAACGCCTGCCCATCGTCCACCATGAAATCTCGCAGGTTGCTCAAGGCACGTTCGATGAAACGGCTGTCATCCGAGAGATCCTGGCAGTACATCACGGTCGAGTACAGCGCTTTCGTGTTGCTCACGATGATGTACTGCGTGCGATCAACAACGAACAAATGAGCCGACCAATCTGCAAACGGATTCTCGTCCAACGGCATCGTTTTCAGCGAACCTGCCTTGATCTTGGTGCAGAGCTTCTGGGAAAGACGAATAATCATTTGCGCTTGACTTGCCGTGTGCTCGGTCCAGTTTGCCGGATCAATGACTCTTTTTGCTTTCGTGAAAGAGCCTTAATCGCCAACTCGCTTTTCAGGGCAAAACTGCGGCTAGGCTGTGCCTCCCGGTAGACCAAGACCACGGGCAGACGGCTGCGGGTGTAGCGTGATGCTGTTCCAGCGTTGTGTTGCTCAACTCGACGGCACAAGTTATTTGTGATTCCGGTGTAGAGGGTGCTGTCCGCACACCGCAATAGGTAGACGAACCAGGCTCCGTCCACCGTACTTCCGTTCATCCCGACCGGCTGGCGGTTCTGAGCGCAAGCGTTGCGAATTCCAGCGGGTTTTTGGATTTTGGTCGTTCAGTCATCACCAATTCTCAGCTTTGTGCCAATCTCGTCGGATTCTAGCTGAGCCAGTGAATTCTGATAGTTAGAAAAAAGTACCAGCTGGCCGCTTGGATGCGGTCGGCCATCTTCGCGGGACATTTCTTTTCGTACCTCCCGCCCCCAAAGCACCGGCTGATAACACGGCGAGTTCGATTTCTGGGCCAAGAAATGATTACGTCGGGGAGTGTCGTTTGCCTTCTATGCATGCCGCGCCTAGGATGATGGTTCAGGGGCGCTGCCAAATCTCCGTGCCGGCCACGAGCATGCTGGCTTCTTGACGCGGAGTGGAGTTTGCAATGAAGGGCACCCGTCTGTTTCTCCTCGTGGGAACCGCCGTTGTCGGTATTGCCTACCTGGTATTTTCGGCTGCATCAAGGCCGACCCGTCGCGATACTCAAATGGCGCAGTTGACCGATGATTTCGTGATCGGCGAGCCACTGACGTTCCAGAACCTCACGATCTTTCCGATTACGTCGAAAACGCCCCGAAATGTGGATCGTTTCATCACGCTGGATGAAGGACTCCAGGCAGGAACGATCGAGATCGTGGAACGAGGTGCCGTACCATCCTATGGCACGCCGCCACAGGGTTCTACAACGGAGCAAACCGATCCATTCGCCCAGCCCTCATCACCTCCCGCGGCTGATCCATTCGGCGCACCACCCGCGACTGGAATTGAAACGGATACCGCGCGTTCGCTCGCAACGGACGATCCGTTTGCCGATTCGCCTCAAGATCCGCGGACCCCGCCGGGTAACGACTGGGACCCGGTGGCCGCAAATGCCGTCAATGAGTTGGTGGTAATTAACCATTCCGATAAGCCACTTTATTTGATGCCGGGTGAAATCGTCGTTGGTGGTAGCCAGGACCGAACCATCGGTCAGGAACTGGTGATTGCGCCTGATAACAAACCCGTGGCGATCGGCGTCTATTGTGTCGAGAGTGGCCGCTGGGGCGGACGCGACCAGCAGACGTATGCCCAATTACTGGAAGCAACGGGAGGGCCAACTGCCATCACCGCCAATAGCGCTAACCTCAGCCTTGTGGTGAGCGAAACCACCGAACTGGCCAATGCAGGAAAGTTTGTCGGCAGCATCGGCAGCCTCAATAAGTCCGCCCGCATCGCCGTGCAAAGTGGAGAGGGCCAGGGAAAGGTTTGGGAGGAAGTTGCGACCGAAAACGGCAGGAATCGAGTCCAACCGCCGACGGGCACGTTTGCCAGCAATTATTTGGATGTCAACTCGACCGAGCGACTCTCCCTCTATCTGGAAAAGCTTCAGAGACCAATCGAGGAAACGGAAAACATCGTGGGCGTTATTGTCGCCGTCAACGGCGAGATGGAATCGATGGACGTATTTGAGTCCACTCCACTATTCCGAAAGCTGTGGCCCAAGCTTCTGAAGAGCTATGCATTGGACGCTGCCAGCGGCGCGGAAGACGGACAGGAAGTCGCTGGACAAGTCGCTGCTCAGAACGATGCGGTGGCATTCTTTCACGAGGTTGCGCAGGCCCGCGGGGAAATGACAGATACCAGTTGCGACCTTGCTTTGTCCAAAGGCGAGAACGACCATGTGCTCCTGTTCTCGGCCCATGAGCGTCGAAACGTCGACGTAGGTGGTCCAGCCCTCGGTGGCTTTGGAGGCAGTGGCATGGGCGGCATGGGTGGCGGCTCGTTTGGTAGTGCGATTCACAACTCCGGTTTTGCCAAGTAAGGCATAATCGAGTAGGACTGACGTCAACCACGGCTGTTCGTCGACCTGACCGCGTTTCATCGCATTGATGGCGGTCAAAATGAATAACGTTTTTCGCATCGTCTCACGACGTCGGACAAAATGTCCAGAGACGGTACGTTCTACGAGCTCGTCTCAATATCAGCTTGCCGGGATTGGAGCCCGAAGTCCCCGGGCGGTGGTGGACGCGGCCCACCAAACATGCCCTTACTCCAAAGCCACGCGCGGTAACATCGCCGTCGAAATCAACATTGTCTAAGTTGGAGCGCTGACCGAGTGCTTGCAAGCCGCGCCAGTTTGTCTCGCTGAATAATTCTCACACCTTTGACCCAGAGAGCCATCATGAATAGCCCACACAAAGTTGACGTGATCACGGGTGCTTCGCAAGGAATCGGCGCTGGGTTGGTCCGTGGATTTCTCGATCGCGGCTATCGCATCGTCGCCAACTCACGCTCCATTCAGGCGGACGATTCAACAGACGTCCTCACCATTGCCGGCGATATTGCCGATCCGGTCGTCGCCGGCAGGGTGGTCGGGTGTGCAGTCGAAAAATTCGGCCGCGTCGATACATTGGTCAATAACGCTGGGATGTTCATCACCAAACCTTTTACCGAGTACACCGAATCTGACTTCAATGCCAAGATTTCGCTGAATTTGGCAGGCTTCTTCTATGTCTCTCAATACGCTATTCGGCAGATGCTCACGCAGGGAGGCGGACACATTGTGAATGTGACGACAACTCTCGTCGGTCAGCCCGTGCGGGGCGTGCCTTCGGCCCTGGCGTCTCTGACGAAAGGCGGAATTGACGCTGTCACAAGATCCTTGGCTATCGAGTTCGCGGAGCAGGGCATTCGCGTGAATGCTGTCGCACCGGGCGTCATCAAGACGCCAATGCATAAGCCGGAGACTCATGCCATCCTCGCCGGTTTGCATCCGCTAGGGCGTATGGGCGAGGTGCGAGAGATCGTAGAGGCCATCCTGTACCTGGAGTCGGCTACCTTCGTCACAGGCGAAACCCTGCACGTCGATGGCGGCGCCCATGCCGGCCGCTGGTAAAACCCACGGAGACGAACATGCAAATGGCGAGGAATCAGATCACCCACGAGGTACTACCTCCGAGCTGAAAGCCACCTCACTAAAGGTGAAACACAGTTGCTTAGGAAAATTGCCGTGTTGGTTGACCACGTCTGGTGGAATATCAGCGGACGAGTCTTGCAAAATCACCCGGAAAGTCGGTCGGTCAACGCCTGTTCCATCTCGCTTTTGAGTTGCAGCATCAACCCGCTCGCCGGCAGTGAACGGGCACGTGGCGCGCCTTGGCCGGCCCATTGTGGTCCATAGCCGAACTCTCCGGTCGCCTTTGCGATAGCGTGCAGCGCCTTCCCCGCGTCGTAACAGATTGGGTAATCCGGAATTGTTGCTCGATCGATGCTTGTACCGAAATCCGTGAATCGGTTGGCAAGGCAGCGGGCAGGTCGGCCCGAAATCACGCTTGTCATCACCGTGTGCCTCGCAGCCGGACCCAACAGCGCCGCCCGATAGCCCGCATCGGCAGAGGATTCAGGGCAAGCGATGAATGCCGTTCCGAGCTGCGCGGCAGCCGCGCCATGCGCCAGTGCTGTCGCGATCCCCCCGCCATCCATGATCCCACCGGCTGCAATCACGGCGATGTCGAGTTCTTTCACCAACAGGTGTGTCAGCTCAATCACCCCCAACTGATCGTCAGGTCCAGCGGGGTCGAAAATCCCACGATGGCCGCCTGCTTCATAGCCTTGCGCGACAACGGCATCGAAGCCGGCAGCGGCGATTGATCGACCCTCCTCAAGACTTGTGGCCGTTGCCATCAGCACAATTCCTGCAGCCCGAAGAGCGTCGATTTGTTCACGCGATGGCAATCCGAAGTGAAAACTCACAATCGCCGGTCGCTCCGCCACGAGGACGGCAAGCTTCGCATAGTCGACCAGGAAGCTCGAATAAATCTCTGTCAAACATTTGGGTGCCTTCGCTCCAAATCGGGCGAATTCAGGATCTAGCCGTGCGATCCAAGCTGCCTCGCGAGCATTATCCGCAACAGCTTGCCGGTGGCAGAATACATTCACATTGAACGGGCGATTCGTTTTTGCTCTGACAGCGGCGATCATCTGACGCGTCGCGTCAGCATCGACGGACCCAACACCAATCGAGCCCAGCCCACCGGCGTTCGACACCGCCGCCGCCATTTCCGCGGTTGATACTCCGGCCATGGGGGCCTGTATGATCGGCAACTCGATTCCCAATTTACGGAGGAGATGGTCCACAAAGATTCTCCTTGAGGTCATTCTGCCATCAGTAACGGTAATGTGCCCGTCACCGGTGCCACCAAGACGATTAGCAGCTGTCACCACCGGCTACATACGCATTTTCTTTGCGGTATGAGCCGAGCGGTTACTGCTTATTGGACGGTGCTGCTTGACTTCGTAGCCAATCAACGGTCTGCGCCTGCATGGAGCGAGTGTACTCAAGCCAGTGATCGGGGCTGTGGATGGTCAGCTTGCCCGCGCCATCGCGACGGGAATAGACCTTCTGTGCGGTGTAAACAGCCGTCACGACGTCAGCGTGAGTCGCGTGCCAGTCGCGGGTGGGCGCTATGACCAGCAGCGGCCGGGGCACCGCGGCGGCGAGAACCTGATCGAAGTCGATGGGAATTTCAGCTTCGCGGCCGACAAACCCGCCGAGCCGGGGAAGCCAGCCGTACAGATGGCTCCAGCGCCGCACGCCGCCGGTGCCGCGGGCGTCGGTGTCAGAGCGAAAAGGTGTAAAGCCAGCGATGATCGCCGCACCGGCCGGTCGCTCGTCCAGGGCCATCAAGAAGGAGGTTGTCATACCTCCCATGCCATAACCGACGACGAAGATGCGGTCGGGATCGACATCGGGGCAGCTTGCCAGCCCACTCAGCGCATCGCGGGCATCCTGCACCATCTGGCCCATCAGGCTTCAGTTGGGGTACTTGTCATAAAAGACGCGTCGTTCTTCGTGGCGATCCCGAGTGCCGATCGGATCGTAGCCCATCATCACGAAGCCAGCACGCGGAAAAAAGTCTTGGGCTAAATCTCCGGGTGTGCCAGGACCAACTTTATATCCCGCCGAGGTGTTGAAAGAGCCCAGCCAGAGTACTGCTGGCAACTTCAGGCCGTTCGGACGCTGCGCGGCAGCCGGATAATAGACATCAGCCGAAAGACCCTGTCCGAAAACGACTTTAACGGGGGCATCTGCTCGATTTGGCTGCTTGATTTCCGCTTGTGGAACTTTGACTGGGGGTGCGTCACCCAGCAGCCACCGAATTTGTGCGGCGATCTGCTCGCGAGTGGCATCGACGGGCAACCTGGATGGCGCTTCCATGTGTGGTTGCTTGGCCGCCCACGCTGCGTAGTTCCAGGGATGATACGGCTGATAGGGAAACGAATCGGCGATGCTCTTTCCCTCGCTGGCGCGTAGCAGGAACTCGTTGTGGGCCGCATAAGCTCCGGCATCGGGAGCATGCGGCCCAGGGCGATATCGCAGGCCGATGTTCTGGTGTTGCCCGAGCAGTTTGTAAACTTCTTGAACCTGCTCGAAAACTCGCTCGATACCCCAAGTGTTTTCGACCGGATCATGCAGCGCCGTACTCATGATCAAGGGCCGCGGGGCCACCAGCGCGTAAATCATGTGATTGTCTGCCGGAAGCTGGTTTTCCCGGCCGGTGAAGAGCCGCAGCCGCGGCGTCCGCCACGTGGGAAAGCCGCGCGTGAGGCCCTCGGCGGAGGCGTACGTATAGTACTGATCGCTGAAACAGAAATTCATTGAGCCGCCGCCGGGGCTGGACGCAATCACACCGGCAATGCGGTCGTCAAATGCCGCTGCCGCCAGCGAGGCCTTGGCGCTGCGCGAGTGTCCGCCGATGTAGATTTGCTTAGGGTTCACAAAGTCGAGCGTGGTTAACCAGTCAACCGCTCGGCTGGCGCTCCAGCCGCGACGGCGGAGGTCTTCCCAGCCGTAATTGCCGAAGAGGTCTTTGTAGGCCTTAGACGCGTCCGAACGATCGCTGGCACCGTAAATACAGATTGCCAATTTGCCCTCTTCCAGTGCCGGCATGCCGAATTGAGCGGTGCGCGGTGCATCGGCATATAAACCGGAAGCGGGGAGACCTTCGGTCGGTGAGGAATCCACAGTGAGCAGGGCAACATGGCTGCATGACCGGGTCCGAACTCGAGTCTGACGGTCCAGACATCGTGAGTCGGCTCCGACGTCTTGCTCTCGATGACGGCACGAATGTTGTTGGGAGCCGGGGGAGCGTCTCCCAGAATGTATTTCTCCACCAACCCGCGCAAAACCGCGCGCCGAGTGGGCCATTCCCCGGCCGTCACGTGTTGGAGCTGGCCATCGCGTTTGACCGTTAATAGCGGTGGGGAATTAGGGTACAGCGGCAGGCTGCTGAAGTCCGGAAGAGTCTCGCCCGTCCTTTTCAGCCACTCATCGAAGTATGGGACCGGTGGCAATTCCCTTTGCAGTCGCTGGAGTTCACTCGTCTGCTGGTCCTGACCCCACGATCTCAGAGGACTCAGGGGTAGCGAGAAGAGCGCGAAAACCAAGGCGAGCCGAGTTAACATGATAGGGCCTCAAACCAAAAATCATCCATCGGTCACTTCACATCGACCATGATAACTCATGTGGCAAGACTCCCTTTGCGACCGGACCCGCTGAGGCTCTAGCTCGCCGCGGACGGTCCTAGACTTCGATCCGCACCTAGAAGCATCAGGAGAGGCCCGTGGTCTCACATCCAACGAATTGATGGAACAGCGAGATTCGGCCCGGACCTGAATGGTGTCCGAAGTTAGACATAGCGTCCGGTCTTGATGCAGTGCAGCCGGTCCGACTATAGGGATTTGGTTCCGGGCGAACCTGCCATATCTAAAAACAAGAGCCGGCGG
>JANNTN010000295.1:0-9786 GCA_031394445.1 Anatilimnocola sp. | reverse complement strand
GCCACTTCCATCATGGAAGTACCGGTCATCAGCGCCCGAGGGCAAGCCGGCAAAGTTGAGTTCGATCGCGAAGTGAATGGCCAGATCGCTAGGCAGATTTTCGAGTAAATACGCAATTTCGAGCGTGGGACTGCCAGCGATTGCCGTGATGCCCTTGGTCACGCGAACATCGCGGCCAGCGACATGGCCCAGGCGCGTGAGCTGCACTTGAATGCGATCGGCATTGCGGCGAATTTTTGATTCATAGACACCCTGCACGAAGTCACCGTGCTCGGTCGCTTCGCCGCGGGCAATCGCGTGGAGCGTGGCCCCCGAGTCATAAAAGTGATCGAGCAGGCTCTTGCGCGGGGCCGAATCGTATTGCAGCCGCTGATCGAGTCCGGTTTGCTTGAACACGACGCGATCGTGAATGCTGGATACGTTGCCCTGCCCGTTGTTCGCGCCCGCCAAGACCTTGCGGTGATACGATTCGGGACGGCGAGCGAGCGTCGCCAGCAAGTTGTGGCAAATCGAGCGGACATCCAGCTCATACATCATGCCGCCAGCCGCCGGTGCGATGAGCGCGATTAGTTTGTCGTTAGCCAGCCGAATTTCCTGGCGAGCATCAAAGTTGTAGTCATCGACAGTTGCTTCGACGTAGCTGCCGGTCTTGCTGGTTGCCTGGTCGAGCAAGTTGTCGCAAGCAATCAGTTGGTTGTAGATCGCGTTGCGCAGGTGCGGCAGATAAATGCCGCCAAACGCTCCGTGCCAATAGGGGCAGTTGCATTGGCCGCGATACAGGGCCTGCCGAGCATAATCCAGCGCCGGCGAAGAACCACTCGACAAGCTGGCCGCGACTCCGGCGACGGTGTCGGGCGTCGCGTCGGCCAACCGCTGGCTCGCCATCATCATCCGGGCGTACATTTCGTTCGCCTCGGGATATTTGACTTTGAAATTCCGCCAGAAGCCGCCTTGGAAAAACTTTTTGATCCGCGGCCAGCGGCCATCGTGCTCCAGCTCATGCACCAAATGGTCATACTCAATCTGCTGGCTGACCGGCAGCGCCCATTCGGTCATTTCGCGATAGGAAGCGTCCGGCAGATAGATTTTTCCGACCGGCGGCACGTTCTCGACCGTTTCGGCCAGCGTGGTCATCTGAATCCATTCACGATTCGCCGACAGCGCGTCGAAAAACCGACGCAGCCAGCCGTTGTCATACACATGTTGCTTGGTATCGGGCCAAACACCAAGTTTTTCGCCATCATCGCCGAACACCACCACCGCGCCGGCCCGCTTCTCGGCAATCCCGCGGAGGTAGTCGATCGTGGCGTGCGGCTCTTGGAACGGTATGGTGTAACGCAGCGGCTCGCTGCCGGGAAAGATCGAAAGCACGCGGCCATCGTCTTCAGTCAGGTAGTAGCCGTGGAGTTGCTCGTCGGTCAGGCCGGCGTTTTTGAAATGAAAGTCGTCGAGGACGGTGTACCTGATCCCCGCGCGGACCAGATCGGCGGTGAGCGATTGCTCCCAAACGCGTTCAGGCATCCACATGCCGGAGACGGTGGCGTTCAGCCGCGACTGGAGCCAATTGGTATAGGACGTGATCTGCCCCACGCGGTCGCGCGGCGGAATCATCGTCAGGATCGGCTCGTAGAAGGGGCCGCCGATGATTTCAATTCGGCCGTTGGCGACGAGACTAGCCAGCCGGTCGAGATATTCTGGCTTGCGCTCGTCGAACCATTCCATCAGCGGCCCGCTGGTGTGCAGGGCGATGGGAAAATCGTATTGCTCGAAGACATCAAGAAACGGCTCGTAGGCGTCGCGATAAGCCTGCTCGAAAACGCCGTCGAAGTTGCCGACAGGTTGATGATTGTGCAGAACCAGGCAAAGGCGGATCGAGTTCATATTCGCGAGCTAGCAGCGGCAATGAGGTGCGAAATATCAGGAATTATCGGCATAACCCACGCCGCTTCACTAAAGGGATTAGGCTTTAGTTTTTTCTGAGAGAGGGCAGCCAGCAGCGCGTTTCGACAATCATTAGAAACGCCCCAGGCAGGCGTTCCTAGAGCGCTGAGCGAAGATGGGAGGCGGCGGCCTCGGGGGCATACGGGTTGATAAAACAACCCGTGCTCCACTCAAAGCCGGCAACCTTCGTCAGACGCGGAACAATCTCGATATGCCAGTGATAGTGGTCGTATGCTGGCATGTCAAAGGGCTCCGTGTGCAAGAAGTAGTTATATGCAACTTTGCCCACGGCACGTTCGATACGACTGATAATCTCCCGTACAAGCAGTGAAAGTTCGCCAAGCTCGCCAGCTTCTACATCTTCGAAGCGGGGCTGATGACGGCGGGGGGCAACCCAGACCTCGTAGCCAAACCGGCTGGCATACGGGCAAAAGGCGACAAAGTTGGCCGTCGTGGCGATAATCCGCTCGTCGGCCGCAATTTCCCGCTCCAGCATCTCCAAAAGCAGCGACTTTTTGTACTCCAAGAAGTAATCGCCGCTGGATGCCAGTTCTTGCTCGACGACTTCCGGCACGCTGGTTAGTGCCAACAGTTGGCTATGAACGTGTTCGAGCGATGCACCGGCTGCCGGGCCTACGTTCTTAAAGATTTGGACGTAACGGTACAGCCGCTGCGCTTTTAGCTGTGTCAGCCGGTCGCGATATGCCGTAAATACGGCCTTCAGTTCGGCATCGGTCAACTCACTCAAACTGGCGACATGACGGGGAGATTCGATGATGACTTCGTGCGCGCCAAAGCCGGGCAGCGATGCGGGGTGTCCGTTAATGCCACCACCGCTCTGCTTTTCGGGAACAGGACACGACGCGACGGCAGGATATTTGTTCGGCACCACGCGGGCCAGCCAGGTGCCTTTGCCATTGGCTCCATACGATGCGATAGCGGGCGGCGTTTCCGTTTCGTGCCCGGCACAAAACGGGCAGGAAATTCCGGAGTCGCGCGTGGCCGCTTCAACGAACTCGTTAGGTCGTCCGTTACGTTCGCCGCCGATGATGACCCAGCGACGAGAAAGCGGATCGTGGCGAAATTCGGACATGGGAGAGGTGAATGTCCTACCGATGCATCAGACGCTGCCGCTCCTCTTGCCGCCGCGCTGAGGCACTGGCATAGGCCTCGACATATCGGGTCGCACTGGCCTTCCAAGACCAGTCTTGCTGCATGCCCGTACTCACCAGTTGTCGCCAAGTCCCCGCATTTTGCCAATAGGTATCAACCGCCCGGCGAAGGGCCGATTCCAGTACGCTGCCGTTCAGTGCCTCGAACGAAAAGCCGGTTGCTTTCCCTTGAGACAGCGTTTCGGGCGTGGTATCCGTCACTGTATCGACGAGTCCACCCGTCGCCCGCACCACCGGAACCGTGCCATATTTCAGACTATAAAGCTGATTTAGTCCGCACGGCTCATACCGGCTGGGCATTAGGAACAGATCGGCCCCGGCTTCGATGCGGTGGGCCAGTGGATCGCTGAACTCCAGCCGGGCAGCGACGCGATTAGGAAATTCGCGGCTCAGAGCACCGAGAATGTCGTGATAGTGCGGCTCGCCGGTGCCCAAAATCGCCCACTGCACATCCATTTCGGTTGTCCAGCGGCGCATGACTTCGATCACCAGATCCCAGCCCTTTTGGTCGGCCAGCCGGCCGACCAGGGCAATGATTGGCGTGCGGGGCGATTCCGGCAGGCCCAACTCGCGTTGCAACGCTGCTTTGCAGGCCGCCTTGCCGGGCTCCCAACTCGTTACATCGTAGTTGGCCCGCTCGTTGGCCGTAGTGCCCGGCCAGGGTGGCAAGTGAGGGTCGGTTTCCGGATTCCAGATTCCGTAATCAACACCGTTGGCGATGCCCGTCAGTTGCTCGCTGCGATGACGCAACACGCCATCCAAACCGCAGCCCAGCTCATCGGACTGAATCTCGCGGGCATAGGTCGGGCTGACGGTCGTGAGCCAATCGGCGAAGGCGATGCCCGTCTTGAGCAGATTGAGTTTTCCATAAAACTCCATCTGGTGCAGGTTGAAATATTTCCAGTCCAGCCCCGTCAGCAGCATATCCCAATGCCAGAAAATGCCTTGATACGCCAAGTTGTGAATCGTCAGCAGTGAGGCGACATTCTCGTAGCCATGAGCGTGGGCATATTCGATGTGCAAAAATGCCGGAATCAGCGACGTTTGCCAGTCGTGGCAATGAATCACATCGACCTGCAAATGGAGCAGACGAATCGACTCCAATGCGGCGCGGCAGAAGAACGCAAATCGCTCGCAGTTGTCTCGATAGTCTTCGCCTTTCTGGCGATAGAGCTCTGGACGATCGAAGTAATCGTCTTGCTCCACAAAGAAGATCGGCACATCGGTGCCCGGCAACACGCTGCGGAGCAATCGCCCACGCACAATCTTATTGCCGATAGGAATATCGAACTTCACGCCCAGCGGCTCGATCGGCTCGCCACAGGCCTTTACTTGCCGATAGGCCGGCATGATGACCGCGACGTTGTGGCCTGCACGTTGCAATTCACCGGGCAACGCGCCGCAAACGTCAGCCAAGCCGCCGGTTTTGGCAAACGGGGCCACTTCGCTGCTGGCGAAGACGATATTCAAGCGACTGGCCTCCCCTCTCCGGACTCGCGCTGCGACGTAACATTCGGCAGACAGAGAGTTTATAGCTCAAAGAGTGACCGGTGGCCAGCAAACATGGAGTTTGAGGGGGCTCCCAGAACCCCAAAAACTAACGATTTTGAGCCGCGACGGGCCGGCAAGGGATAAAGGAGCGTCGCTAGGCGGCCCGGCCCAGTTGAGACAGCCTGGCTTTACGCCGCGAAAACCAACTTTCCCCGAGGACGGAAAGCGCGACGCGATCCTCCAGATTTGGCCGGAAAACGGTCATCAGGAGTAGGGGCAAGTACCACGCCATGTACATTCCGCCCCCGTCACCAAAGCCGTGCCAAAACTGCACGGCAACCATGATTGCCGCCGAACAGCTCAGCAGCGTGCCCAGATTTTTATGCGAAGGCAGCCACGCCATGGACACGGCAATCACAGCACAGGCCACAATGATCGGCAGCCGAAACCACGGATGCCAACCCAGCGCCCAGATGCCCTGCAAGCCATCCACCCTGGGCAGCCACAAGGCAAACATCTGCTGTACTTTCAACCAGAACGACAACACATCGGTCGAGACAAACACCAGCGAAAAAACCATGACCCCGATGGCACCGAGCGTTCCCGCCACGAACCGCGCCAACCCGCGTTGCCGATAAAAACTGAGCCACAGCGGCAGCAGAAATATCGGATAATACACAACCGATGTTGCCAGGCCGATGAAAATGCCGGCCAGAGCAGGACGGCGATACAACACCACCGCCCACAACAATAAGGCCGCAGGCAACACATGATCGACATGTCCGGTCATTTGAGCCGTATAGGGCAACATCAAGTACAACAGTGCCGCGCCAATTCCCATTTTGACGTTTTCGAAATGGGAATAACCGATCACCACCAAGGCGACGACAACCGCCAAATGCGAGGTAATTGCCATCGTTTTGGCCACCAGCTCATTGGCCCGGTTCGACTGCGGCTGGTCCGTCCGAATCAGCGGATACGTCGGAATGCTCGGCAGCGCCATGAGGAAGTAATAGCCCGGCCCAAACCGCCCATATTCCTCGGGCTTGTCGCTTTTCTGGCCGTTATCTTCACCCTTCAAAAGGGAGTTGGCCGCGACTACGGCCTGCGTATCATCCTGGGTGGGGTCGCTGGTAATGACGTTCGCCATCAAAAATACAAACAGCGAGCACCCCAGAAACACGAGGCAACCCTTGGTCGCATTTGGCTCCAGCAGCGGCCGGCGAATCATCGTCGGATCGGCCAACATCCGAATCAACCAAACCAAAGTAATCCCAAACAGCCACAAGTAACCGACGTAGGCCATCCGGCGACGCTCATCAACCTCTGCTCTGCTGGCATCAGCCGCGAGTGCGTCGGTCACATCTGCAGCAGCCGACCGCGAGGGTTCATCGGCAGGCCGGTCTATCTTTGCGGCGGTGGGAGTATCCGCTGAGGTCGATTCATTGGCTTCGGAATATACCCATGCCGTGTCGCCAGACTCGCGCGACTGATTTACCATCAGTAAACCGGGGGCGAGCAGAATCAGCAAAACCAAATCGAGGTTACGCACGCTCCAAAAGCGGTTGAACTGAAAGAACAGACCAAACATGAGCAGCGACGACAAATAGACCCATGTCGTCGGGTTGATCTTCTGATAGTGAAACAGAATTTCGCTCATGCGCCTCGGATGGAAAGACTTTTTTCGCCGCAGCCATTACGGCTTGTTGAGGCATCACAGCGCTCGCCCCGCGCTACCTAAACTGAGGCTGGCAAAGTGGTTGCCTCCTCAGTGAATCGTTCAAAATACGAATTCTGCGGAAAATTGCAATGACAGGCAGATCGACAGATCGCCGTAAAGCGATATTCCACAACATTTTACGACAGTTTTAGACGTGTGCGTTTGACCAGAACAACGCTGGAGAGGGCTTAACTCGTGGACTCAGATCCTGCATTGAGCGTGTTCGACCGACTATCGGCGCTGCTCTCCTCCAAGCCAGTCCCGTTCACAGTCCAAAACCACCGCCCCGTTTTCACTAGCGAAGAAGCCGCGGAGGTTCGTGGCACACCCTTGGCCAGCGGTGCGAAGGCGCTCATCTGCCGGGCCGACGAGCAATTTTTGATCATCGTATTACCCGCGGACAAAAAACTCGCCAGTAAGTCCGTCCGACGCTCGGGAGGCATCAAGAGCCTGCGGTTTGCTACTCGGGAGGAAGTCGAACAATTCACCGGCCTGACCCCAGGGTCGATTCCGCCCTTCGGCAGTCTGTTTGGCCTGCCAACCTGGTGCGACGAGCGGCTGGGCGAACAACCTCGAATCAACTTCAACGCCGGCGACCACGCTATTTCCATTAGCCTGAATTATGACGACTACCTCGCAGTCGAGGATCCAAAGCTGGGACAATTCGCGGAGTAAGTGGATGGGAGGGCGAGGCTCCTGCAGAGCCGAGAATCGGAGAACGATGCCGCCTACTGTTTGCTACCGCGAGCAGGCCGCTTCACGCCGAGTGAATTGACAAGATTGCTAATTTTTCGCCCGCTGGCACTCAGCGGATATTCCAATAGTCGGCTAATCGGAACCCACCGCAACGTGCTGCTGGTAAGTTTGGAGCCGCTCGTGCGTGATAACAGTTCAGCCTCATAACATTCCAGCGTGATTCGAAACCGAGTGACCGAATGTTTGATCGTGGCTAGATGCTTCCCGACTTTCACATCCAGCCCCGTCGCTTGGAGAACGCCACTGGCAATCGCTTGATCCGTCGTGGTCTCGCTCGCCGCGCGAAAGCGTGGAAAATCCCACAGTCCCGCCCAGCGGTCGCCTGGCTGGCAATGCCTCAAGAGCACCTGGAAACCGCGACCTATGACGACAGCCAATTCCGTGACATCCTCATATTTTTTTCGCTTGGCCGAACGAGGAATCTCATCGACAAGTCCCAGTCGCCGCGCTTGGCACAACCGCACAACCGGGCAATTTTCGCAGTTCGGCGATCGAACAGTACAAATCTGACTACCAAGCTCCATCAACGCTTGGTTAAACGCGCCGCAACTCTTGCAAGGCAACACCGCTTCGGCAACCGACCAGAGATAATTTTGCCCCTGGCCCGAATCCACATTCTGTTGATAAGCCGTTAACCGACTGAGAACGCGAATCGTATTGGCCTCTAGAATAGGCAGCCGCTGATCGAGACCAATCGACAGGATCGCGCCCACCGTGTAGCGACCAATCCCTGGCAAAGAGAGCACTTCGTCATAGCTCGTGGGAAATGAGCCGCCATGCACGGCGTTGATTTGGCGAGCGGCCGTGTGCAATTGGCGGGCGCGGCGATAGTAGCCCAATCCTTCCCACAGCCGCAGCACCTCGCTCTCCTCCGCCGCGGCCAATGCGTGCGGATCGGGAAACTTCTCTAAAAACCTCTGCCAATAAGGAATGACCGTCGCCACCTGGGTCTGCTGCAGCATGATCTCGCTCACCCAAATTGCGTACAGGTCGCGTGTTCGTCGCCACGGCAGATCGCGCGCCGCCACGCCGAACCATTTGAGCAGGTTCGCCGCGAGCGAGCGTTTCCAAGCCGGCGATACGACACTTTGAGACAAAGCAATTTTTCCTTGCGACATCGACTGCTGTCCGAGTTGACTTCAAGAGCCGCGGTTTGCCCAGGTCCAACCTGAGACGCCAAACGAATTCTACGCGATCGTTCCGGCTACTTGCCCCTCAGGCCAGCGTGGGCCAAAATGCCGTTTCTGCACTGCGGTCCCACCTTTCCCCGCTTCGTTCAACGAGCTATCTGCAATGCGATTCGTTGCTCTTTGTTTAACTCTGCAAAGTTTAACTCTGCTAATTGTTGTCTCTTTCACCCCGACCCTGTCGGCGGCTGATAAAGACGTCTTGAAAGTTCCATTCGGCCTAAAGCCCGTACCGGTGCCAGCGGATAATCCGCTTACGCTCGAGAAAGTCGAACTGGGAAAGCAGCTTTACTTCGATCCCCGCCTCTCCTGCGATGAGACGGTAAGCTGCGCGAGTTGCCACGATCCAAAGAAGGGCTGGTCGAACGGCACCCCCTTCGCCACGGGTGTGCGCAGCCAAGTGGGCGGCCGCAGTTCCCCCACCATCATCAACGCCGCATATAGCGAGCTCCAATTCTGGGACGGCCGCGCCTTGCGGCTGGAAGGGCAGGCCCTGGGGCCAATTCAAAACCCGATCGAGATGGACCACAAGCTCGAAGACTGCGTATCCAAGCTCAACAAAATCCCCGGCTACAAAGAGCAGTTTCAAAAAGTTTTTGGCACCGACGTAACACCCGAAAACATCGCGAAGGCGATTGCCAGCTTTGAGCGGACGGTGCTTTCCGGTAATGCTCCTTACGATCATTACAAAGCGGGTAAGAAAGACGCTCTCTCGCCCGCGGCTGAGCGGGGAATGAAGCTGTTTTTCGGCAAAGCCCACTGTTCGGCCTGTCACACGGGACCAAACTTCTCCGACGATTCATTCCACAACATCGGCGTCGGCATGAAGGCCGAAAAGCCCGACCTGGGGCGCTTTGAAGTGACCAAGGTTCTCGGCGACAAAGGAGCCTTCAAAACTCCCACGCTGCGAGAAGTCGCCCGGCACGCTCCTTACATGCACGACGGTAGCATGAAGACTCTCGAAGAAGTCATCGAACACTACGACCGAGGTGGCATTCCCAATGCTCAACTCGACGAAGAGGTCTTTCCGCTCAAGCTCACCGCCGTGGAAAAATCAGACTTAGTCACGTTCATGAAGGAAGGCTTAGCCAGCCCCGACTATCCCGATATCACCCCGCCGAAACTGCCCTAAGCCATTCTCGCCACTTACCTATTCACCACTCACTAGGATAACTATTCATGAAATTTTCCCTCGCAGCACTCGCCTTTGCCGCTGTTGCCGGCTTTGGCTTGGCTTCGTTCGCTCAAGGCGTCAAAGTCGAAGAAGTTGCCGGTGGCTTGTCGAACCCCTGTGGCGTAGCGGTTCAGCCCGGCACGGGCCAGATTTATTTGACCGACAGTGCCCGCGGGCGAGTTTGCCGCGTGAATGGTGGCAAGCTGGAAGATGTGATCACGGGCTCGCCCAAGGATGTCTATGGCAAGGGTCCGTTCTATGACATCGGCCCGCTCGGTCTGGTGTTCAGCACCGACGGCAAGACGTTGGTCGTCGGGGACGGCGGATACAAAGACGGCGAAGAGT
>JANNTN010000293.1:0-7322 GCA_031394445.1 Anatilimnocola sp. | reverse complement strand
CGCCGAGTGGTTCTTCATCAAATGGATAGGGGCGGGTGCTAGAGCGGATAACACGCGGCTTATCCGCCTCCCACGTCTGCGATTCCTGCACGATATTACCGACCTCGTCGTAGCGATACTCGGTGACAATGTCCTCGGTTCCACCACTCGCCCCCCCCTGCTCGACCCGCTCCTCGATCTTTTGGCTAACGCGATTCGTGCTCGGCTCATACACATAGCGGGTGAGATGCCCCAGGGGGTTGGTCATCGTCTCAACCTGGCCCGCAGGCCTGTAGGTGTACGATGTTTCCCGTTTGGGGCTGCCGCCGTAGATATCTTTTATGACCTCCAACGTCTTGCGATCGAGATCGTCATAGGTGATTTCCTGGCGGGACATCAACTGTCCTCCGCCGTAAGAGCTGAGCGATTTCATCCGGCTGCGGGTGTCAAATGTCAGCTCCGTCTTATTGCCGGCCGCGTCGGTGGTCACCTTGGCGTTGCCGTAGGAGTCGTAATTGGAGTAGGTGGTTGTCTTCAACGTCGGATTGGTGACGCTGAGCAGATCGCCGTTGGCGGCGTAAGCATACGTAGTGGTATTCTCCAGCGCGTTGGTGACCGTCTCTACATTTCCCGTGCTGGTGTAGGTGAAGGTGGTCGTGTTCTCATCCGCATCCGTTTGCGTCAGAACTTTGTTGAAGATCGGATCGTAGGTGGAGCTGTTGATGACGAAGGGAATGAGATTTCTATCCTCGTCGGTCACGGGTTCGAGCGAAAACGGCCCGGCACCCGTGGAGAAGGTCAGCTTCTGCTCGATCACGTTGCCCCGCTCGTCGTACTTGTACTCGATTTTTCTTCCCATCGTGTCGATCTGCGACAACATCACCACATCGAAGCCCGCCGGATGATTGGGATAGCGGCTGAGCACGGCTTGCGGGTCCGGTGTGTCCATTGCCCACTTGTATTCGACTGTCTCGCCGAGCAGGCCGACGATCAGCTTCGTGGCCCCGTAGTCGTTCAGGGTATAGACCGTTTTGTCGTCCACATTGCGAGGATCGCTCACCTTGCGAGTGTTGTTGGACTCGTAGGTGAATTGGACCAAGGAGGTATCGGAGCTATCGCTCGCGCCGCCGGGAACAATGATCTGCTGCACCATCTCAATCGGAGTGATTTTGAAGAGGTGGCTCACAGCCGGATCGGTTCCCGACAGATTGCCGCGGAGGTTGAAGCTCAGCGTCGGGTCGGTGCCAAAGACATACCGGGTCTCGACCGCGTTGGGGTCGATGTACGCCGTGAGGTTGTGGCCATCGGGGCCATTGCCTTCGGTGTATCTGTATCTCTCGGTTCGTGAGACATTGCCAGATCCCGTGCGTGTCACGCTGGTGAGATTTCCGACTTTGTCGGACTGATCTTCATCGTAGTTGTAAGTGACCTTCAAACCTTCGAGGTTCGTTCCTTCGGGGTCGTAACCGGTGACTTCCACGATTCGCATGGCGCGGACAATCTCTTCATACTTCAAGAGTAACGCCCGGCCCGACGAATCCAAAATTACATTCAGCGTCGTCGCGTCATCGTCCAGAGCTTCTCTCACTTCGCCAGGCAGACTGCTGGCGCGCGGATCATTTCTGTCGTAATATAGCTCGATCTTGTTGCCGTTGGGCTCCTCGATCGTTTGCAGGGTCTGGCAACCATGTTCATCGGAAACAAAGTGGTAGCGCACGTGCGCTTTGGTGAAAAAGTCGTATTCGAACTTGCTCGGATCGGGCTCAGTGGGATTGAGCCACACGAGCGTCGTGTGATAGCCCATTTGCGGCGTGTAGAAGAGCGCATTGGCGGGCAGGCCCCACTGCAGCGCCTGGGCAGAATTGGGTTGCGGGTCCGAGAAGGTATTGCCAGAGCCTTCGCCCCCATGCACCGTGAATCCTCCGCTGCCATTGCGCACCAAAGTCATGTCGTAGCTGTGCGACCAGCCGGCACCGAGCGGTCCATCGCTGGAGGAACCGTTACTGGAGTACGTCCTACTAAAATCCAAGGCCATGCCGCGACCGGGCACCATGACATCCTGGCTGGACGCCGTCAGGTGGCCGTCCCAGAGGTCCACTCCTTGCACCATGGTATGGCCGACCGGCAGATTTTCGGTCCGAGTGATGTCGTGAATGAGCTGTCCCCCGGCGGTGCCGGCGGCACCCCCGGCGGTCACGGCTCGCAACGCAAACCGGTAAGCTCCGCTCTCCCGCAACGACTCCATCTCGGCCGAGAGTTTGAAAATGTAGTTTCCGGACGCAAGTTCAAGCCCATCCAACTTCACCGTCACAGCCGGCGTGCCGGCCGTTACGTTGCGGATTTCCACTTCTTCTTTCAGCGGCTTTCCATCGATCAACAAGGTGACTTTCGCCTTGCCGACTGTTTTCAGCGTGAAGTCAATTTCACTTTCATCCCGCCAGATTTTATTGCTGTTCACATCCACGCGGCTGGTGACGCGGATGGTCCTGTCCGCCGGCTGGCCCACGGTGCTGCAGCAAGGGTTGACGGTGATTGTTGGCACCGCGCCACGCTGCATGGCAATTCCGCCCGGCATCCCTCCCGTGGCGATGGGCGCGCGATTCGGATCGAACACGCGGAACGTGTTTGTGACACCGAAAGTCGCGGGGTCGAGGCGATAGTCGGCCCGTACATCGATGGTGGCGTTCGGCGCATCAGGGGAGTACTTCAAGTCGCCGTTGTTCAGGATGAGATCATCGATGGGGAATTTGTGGAGGTCGAGCTGCCTGCCCTGCCTGAAAACCTCGTCGATGAGCGCGGTCATGGCGGAAACGTCGAAGACCATGACGCCGCCCGAAACGATCCCGCCCGGATCGATGACGTTATCGATCATCTGACCCGGATTCTGTGGGTCCGGAATTTTGGGCGGGTCGCCGATCACCGGTGGGAGCTTGACCTGGATGCCCTGATAGCCGGCATAGAGGTATTTGCCGTCGGGCGAGATTGCCAGATCATTGGGCCGCCCGAAAACGATCGGTCGCGTGGCGGCAACTAATTGTGGATTGGGGCCGAGCGGGTCTTTGATGATGCCGATGTTGCCGCCGGTGTAGCGGGGGGTCAGATCTTGTTCGGTAAAGAACCGGCCGTTGATCATGTCGGCCTTGCCGGCCACAAATGCGTAACGCCCATCGGGGCTGAAGACGATGCCGTTGGCGGCTCGAACCTGAACATAACGGTCAATGTTCCGCGCCTGGGGATCGTTGGGAAACTGGAGATTTAACGGGATGTTGCGTTTCTGTCCGTTGGCCGAATCGGTCACGAACACCGCCAAATTGTCGGATTCCGAACTGGTGACGGCGACATCGTCGCTGCGAGCCTCCGTCGGTGCGCGAGCCACGCCGTATGTGCCCGGTCCGACGGGAATGGCCTTGAACCTGTTGGCAATTGGTACGCCATTTTTGTCGAGAGCCAGGTCGATCTGGACCAGGTTGCCATTCAAATGAGAAAAAGTCGAACCGGCCGGATTTGAGTTCAAATTCGGGGCGGCGACGAACAGGCGGGAGCCGTCCGGCGACACGGCCATTTGCCGTAGTCCCGTGGGCGCGATCAGTGGCATCGCCGTCTGCGCACCGCCGGCAGTTGCCGTCGTCACTTTGATTTGATTGACAAGCTGGTTGTACCTGGGCGAAGCCGGATTGACATCGATCACAAACACGGACGAGTACTGCTCGCCCGAGCAATTGCCGAAACCGTCGAAAGCCGTGCAGCGGCCGGGCTGCTCGGTGACATACGCGAAGTGGCCCGCATCGTCGATGACAATGCTATACGCCATCGTGCCGGTGGGCAGTTTGATCTCTTTGACTTGTTTATTGCCGCGCAGTTCGACCAGAACCTCCGACTTGGACAAGACGTGGTCACCGTCCAAAGCGCTCAGCCGCAGCCGATAAGTGCCGTCGGCCTTACCGGTCGGATCGACGACCCCCAATAGTTTGCTTTCAACAGTCTGGCTTCCACCCAGTCCCAAAGTTGTGTAGTCGTTCGATCCGTAGAGGGCGATCTCGAGCTTCCACAAGTTCGCGCCAATGACTTTTACGGTGCCGTAAATATCCGTAGGCTTTGCGATCGTCATGAAGCGCAGGCTGGGGTCGAGGGCGACGCCTCCTGCTTTCGGAACGTCAATTTGCGGCAAGCCACCCGAGACTCCCAACGTTGGCGCGGCGCCCACATCGATCTGCGACAAAGTGAGCGCATCGACCACGGCAATGCCGGGAGCGCCGCGGAGCGTCACATAGGCCCGCGTGTTGTCGGGCGTGACCGCTACGGAGCGCGGCATGGCGTATTGATAGGTTGCGCCGACCGGAACTTTGGCAATCAACGAATCGAGCGCGCCAGGATTGGAGCCGTCGATCACGCCGAGCAGACCATCGATGCGCGACCGCGAGATCGGATCGGTCTGAGGGTTGCCGTCGTGATCGTACATTTCCGTGCCGTATCGACCCTCCGGCAAGGCGACGAACACGTAGTTCCCCTGCGGGTCGAGTTGGGCTGCATTGCTGTAGGTATAGGTCGTCTGTGCTTTAAATCCGTTTTTGCTCACGCCGGTGCTGACGCGAACGTTATCCGGCCGTTTCACCGTGATCTTCACGGCTCCCAAGGTCACTCCAGCCGGAACCAGAACGTGCAGTTCCTCGTTCGTGGCGGAGTCTGGCGTTGGCGTCGCCTCGTAGGTCTGTCCATTGGGAAGCGTGAACAGAACTCGGAGCGTGTTGGCGGGCGGAGCATCAAAACCGGGATTGGGCTCTAGGAAGTTGTTGCCTTGCAAGATCACCTCGGGCTGCCCATCGGGCAGGAGGTTGAACTCGGTCTGAGTGATGCGCGGCGCGGACGCTGGTATGTTTTCTGGCAGATCAATCGTGGTGGTGAAACGATTGATCTTGCCGATTTCGATTTGCACGCCCGTGTTGATGATCGTCGGTAAGCCGATCGCTGGAATGGCCTGAATCGCCAATGGCGTTGATGTTGGCCCGGAGGGCACAGCCATCGTCGCGTTGATACCGATCGCCGACACCGCACCGTGCGCGGCGACGGGGTTGAGGTTACTGCCTCGAACAATAAGCGCGAACGCGTCTTTACTAGCAAAAGCATTCGCGAGCTGAATCTTGGCCCTCAGCTCCGAGACAATGTTCGCGTTTGGATAAGTAACCAGGTAGGTTCCCTTGTCGCGGACGCCGGTTTCCGGCGGTGAGGTCGTCCGGGCGAAGCCATCCGCCCCCACAATGCCCGATTCGGTCTGCCACCAAATCTGCATTGGCTGGCCATTTTCGTCGAGCGTCTTTCCGGCTCGATAAAAATAGACGCGGCTGCCGGCGGGGATGCTCGGATCGACCGGCACGGCCAATTGCACGCCCACATCCAGCGTCTCCTCGCCGATGTCGAGCTCGAAGGAGCCCGCATACGCATGAAAATCTGGCAGGTTTAGCGGCAGGCTCGCTTGGGGCACCGGGGCGATGCTGACTTCTGTCTCTTCCTTGAGCACGCCGGGTGGCACCGCGACGATCGAGCCGTCGGAACCTTGCACCACGGCACCTTCTTCGCCAACGGTAACCTGGCCGGTGCGCGGCGTTTCGACCAGAACGGGAACCACCGCTTCCGCCGAGCCGTTGATGATGGTGACAAACGCCGTTCCGGCGGTCTGAGCCGTCATCAAGCCGTCCGAAGCGACCGTGACGATCCCGGGATGGCTGACAAAATAGCGCGTGCCGGTGTCGGCCGGGCTGAGGTTGGTGACGAGGTCAAAATCGCCGGTGGGATGCACCATGAATTGGCGAACGCCGCCGTTGCTATTCAGCGAAACGGCCAGCGGATAGGGATCGATCCCCACGTCGTACAGCGTTTTGCCCAGCGTGTCTTGTGGAACGCCGACGGTGACGGCCGTCGCGGCTTGCAGCCCCTGGCTCGATACCAGCAGCACGCTCGTGCCATTGGCGATTGCCTCTATGCGGCCCGTGGGAGACGCCGCGGCAACGGTGGTGTTGGTGGAGCTGAAAGTGACGTACGACGGATGGAGCACGACGTCTTGCTGATCGGCGAAGTCTCCCACCATGACGGTCTGAACTGCCTGGCCAGCGCCCAGGCGGAGATTGCGTTTCTGAAAATCCAAGCCGATCAGCGGCGCGGAGCTGATATCGACGATGACCGTCGTGGCGGCGGATTTGCCGTACCCGTCATCGGCGATGAATTGGAAGCTGCCCGCGCCGGAATATCCGGCTGTCGGGATGAAGGTGACGGTGCGGCCATCGGCATTGAGCGTCGCCGTGCCGTTGTCGGTGCTAAGGATGCGGAAGAAGACGGTGTCCCCCTCGCGATCATTCGCTTGGGCCGACAGATTGAACTGCAGCGGCAGGTTCGTGTGCGTGAGGGCCTGCCCCGGCTGCGTCACCGGCGGACGATTCGCCATGAAGCCCAGATTGCGACCCACCAGTTGCACGTCCGTCGCGTCGATCAGTCCATCCAGGTTGCCGTCGGCCAAGGCGCTATAGCCCGGCTGACCAAATGTGCTGCTCAGCGCTGCCGCGACTAGGCCGCCATCGACGCCGTCCACCGCGCCGTCGGCATTCGCATCGCCGACAACAAATAACCGCAACGAAAAGTCGCCCGATGTGGCCAGATCGACGCCGTGGACTTCCAGCATGCTCAAGCCATTTCGATCGACCGCGAACAGCGCGAACGAGCTACCGGCCGAAGTTCTTTGCACCAGAGGAGCAAATCCTGGCAGCACGGCGGGAGCGGGATTGAACGAACTGCCTGGCTCCGCCCGTAGCTCGACGCCAATCAGAACCGTGCCCGATTTAGCGGAGCGTAATTCCGAAGGCCGCAGGCTGAACGCGAAACGATTGGTCGCCCCGCCGGAAAGCGACGTGTGGAGCGTGCTCGTCAAAAACTGATCGGCACTTCCCAGATCGGCACGAAGTGGCACCGCCTGCACGGTGGGGCTGTAGAAAATAGCATCGCCTGGCACAGCGCCGGGCGTGGTCACCAACGTAAGCAGGTGCGGTTCGTCGGCCGTATATCCCAAGCGACTAAACTGGCCGGTGCTGGTGTTTTGGACCGTAGCCAGATTGCCTTGATCGTCGTAGGTGTAGCGCAACAGCGTGCTATCAGGGCTTAGTATCGACGACATGCGGCCAGCCGCGTCGCGAATGAATTGCACGCGCTCGCCGGTTGAGCTGACGATGCCGCTATCGGTGAAAATCAACGATTGGCCGCTCGGCAAAATCTGCTGCTCGACACCGCGATCGACGCTCAGCAAATACTTCGTGCCGTCCGGAGCGGTGAGCGTAAAATCGGCGTCGGAATAAAATCGA
>JANNTN010000229.1:0-36238 GCA_031394445.1 Anatilimnocola sp. | reverse complement strand
CCGTACCTTGGCACGACGTTGGAGCAGTTCGAGATTGGCTTCATTCGGGACACGAATCCGGAGCGAGAAGTCGCTAAATGGAGCAATGTGGCAGCAGCCTGGGATAGCTACCACGAAAAACACCTTGGCGGGTTAATTCGACCAGAGGCAGAAGAGCAGAAGATCGTAGGTGCCCTGGTGGCAATCTCCTCCGGCATCACGGATCCACTCCTCCTTGGACTGCATCCTGAAGTTGGTCGCAAATTGATCGCCTGCTACGGGGGCAATTCGCAATGATGATGGCGCGTTGGTCACGAGCGTTGTCCGTTCACGATACGGTCGATTGTTGGCGTTCCGAGAAAACGATTGAGATTTCGGGATCGCGATGCGGTGGGCAGTCGTTTTCAGGCGGTTGCGCACCCTCGCCTCAGCCGATCGTAGGTTGACATCACTCGTCGGGCCATGCCATTGCCCGATCGGCGCTACGCCAGCTCATAGGTCATTCGGAGTCGCTTCGCGAAGGTCGCTGCTCAAGATGCGGTTCGATCTCTCGGTGCCGTAAAATGCTTTCCGATCGAATCAACGAGGGAAGTCGATTGCGGGCTTGTTCTGCTCCGCCGAAGGCAGAATAGATAGAAACGATGTCACGTTCGCCGTCAAAGGGAGAGGGCAAACCGATGAATGTGAACACCATCGCATCCAGCTTGTGCTGTTCGCTCGGCCAGCTCACAGAATCGGGCAATCTTCTGAATCGCGGCCACGATCAGCGTGCGAAACTTTCGGATATTCGCTAGAAATGCTTGTTTTTGGCGGCTTCAGCGAGTAGATTTTAGGTGCTCGCAATCGAAGGATTGCCACCGTTCTCGGACCGTTCAGCGGGCGGGGACGATCGCGGATCAAACTGTTGACACAAGCTGAGGCAAGCGCGAAGCACTCGGAACAGTGCTGGGCGCAATTGTCCGTTCATTCCCAGATTTTTTGTCTGCCGGTCGGTTCTGCCTTCCATTGCTGCCGCACCATTGCTTCCCTGCGCCGGTCAGGTCCGGTTCAGTCGTGATCTGCTGCGAAGTGTGTGAGCGTCGGTAGTACCGCAATCGGCCGGCTCAGATCCTATTCCAAATGGGGAGCCGATTATGAATCGCGCTTGGTCCTCGCTTGCTACTGCACCTCGACGATTGCGACTTCAGCGACGGATCGAGCAAAACAAAAGCCGCGTAGCACGTCGCAAACGCGAGCGGCATCTGCGGCTGGCGCTGGAACTGCTGGAGCCGAGGCAAATGCTAACGGCCAGCGTGCAAACCCTGGGCAATTTACCTTTGGGGTTTGAGGTGAACGCCGGGCAAGTCGATTCGCAAGTGGACTTTGTTTCTCGTGGGCGAGGTTACGCGGTCTTCCTGACCCCCGGTACGGCCGTGTTGTCAATGAGCAGTGCGGCTTTCGATTCAACCAATGACGAAACGAGCGAGCCCGCGGATGCAGCCGTGCTAAGCGTTCAGCTCGCTGGCGCAAATGTTACGGATGCAGCCGCCGGCCTCGATTTGCTCACTGGCAAAAGCAATTATTTTGTGGGGAGCGATCCGTCGCAGTGGTTCACGAATATCGACGTGTACGGCCGCGTGAAATATGCCAACGTCTATCCGGGCATCGACCAGATTTTCCACGGCACCGACGGAAATCTACGTTATGACTTCGTGGTTGCGCCGGGGTCCGACCCGGCGTTGATCGACATGCAATTTGCAGGCGCGGACAACCTCTCGATCGACGCCGAGGGAAATCTGCAAATCGCCATCGGCAGCAAGACCGTGGTGCAACACGCGCCGGTGCTGTATCAGGAGATCGGCGGGTTGCAGCAGCCTGTCAGCGGGTACTACGTGCTCCATGGCACGACCAACGTGGGCTTTGCAGTCGGCCCGTACGACACGACGCGCCCGTTGACGATTGACCCGACGCTGACTTATTCGACGTACTTGGGCGGCAGCGGCAACGACCAGGCGCTGGGCGTGGCCGTGGATGCCACGGGCATTTATTTGACCGGCTTGATGGCTTCGACTAGCTTTCCCACTATTTCGGGCATGATCACGGCTGCAACTAACGCAAATCCGATCGTAGTCACCAGCGCCAATCATGGATTGATAACCGGCACACAGATCACGATCAGCGGGGCGGTAGGAAACACGAACGCGAATGGAGTGCGGACGATCACAGTAATCGACGCCAACACGTTTTCGCTGAATGGCATCGCCGGAAACGGCACTTTCAGCGGAAACGCCGGCTGGACGACCGTGCCGGCGTTCGACTCCGGGAACAACGGCGGCAACGACGTTTTCGTGGCCAAGCTCAATCCGGCTGGCAATCAGATTCTGTATTTTACGTACCTCGGCAGCACGGGCGACGACCGCGGCTTTGGAATTGCGCTGGACGCTTCCGGCAATGCCTACCTTACGGGACGAACCGCGTCTGCCAATTTTCCCTTGATGCTGCCGGCTCAAGCCACATTGGGAGGCGGCGTGGATGCTTTCGTCACCAAGCTCAACGCGGCTGGCAATGGATTGATTTATTCAACTTATTTGGGCGGCAGCGCGGACGAGAACGCTTCTCCGCTCAGCGGACTTAGCGGCGGTGGCATTGCCTTGGATGGCGCCGGGAATGCCTGGGTGACTGGCATGACGATTTCCACGAATTTTCCGGTGGTCAACGGATTTCAAACGAGCCACGGAGCGGATTCGGGCAACCGCGATGCATTTGTGACGCGCGTTAACGCGGCCGGCACGGCGTTTGACTATTCGACGTATCTGGGCGGCACGAGCGATGACCGGGGCGCGGGGATTGCCGTCGATGGTTCGGGCAAGGCCTACGTGGTCGGCATGGAACTCTCCAGTGTTGGCGCTCTAGGATCGGGAAACTTTCCAACGACCACTGGGGCATTTCAACCCACGAAGCGCGGGAGCTGGGACGCGTTTGTATCCAAAATTGATCCGACGCTGACCAGCATCGCTACCTTGGTCTATTCCACGCTCGTGGGCGGCAACTCGGACGAATTTGGCCAGGCGATCGCCGTCGATTCATCCAGCAACGCTTATGTCACCGGTCTGTCGTGGACGAGTTCGACCACTTTTCCGCTGGTCAACGCCTTCCAAACGGCTGGCGCGGGCTCCTATGACGCATTCATTACGAAGATCAACGCCACCGGCAGTTCGGCCGTCTATTCAACGCGTTTAGGGGGCACTGGCGACGATCGAGGCAACGGCATCGCGGTGGATGCGGCCGGGAACGCCTTCATCGCGGGCCATACCACGTCGGTTAATTTTCCCGTTGCCAGTCCGTCTCAGGCGTTAATCGGCAATGCCCAGGGCCTGAATACGAACGACGCGTTTGTCGCCAAATTGAATGCGGCCGGCAATGGGGTGCTCTACTCCACGTACATGGGCGGGAGTGCCAACGACCAGGCGACGGCAATCGCCATCGATAGCTCTGGTGCGGCCTATGTAGCCGGCTTCAGCGCATCGTCGGATTTTCCGACGACGACAGCCAGTCCGCTCAGTTCGCCAGCGTTTCGGTCCACCAACGCTGGCGGCAACGACGCTTTCGTGGCCAAGCTGACTGATACGCCGAATCACCCGCCGGTACTGGCGACGATTGGTTCGCGGGCGGTTACGCTGGACGCCAGTGGTTCAGCCGACCTGGTCAGCTTCGCGGCAGCCGCAACGGACCCAGATTTGCCGACGCAGGCGCTGACCTTCAGTCTTACCAGCAGTGATGCACCAGGCGCTAGTGTCACTGCTGGAGGCAGTTTTTTATTTGATCCAACGGCGGCAGGCGTCTTTACCACGACCGTTCGCGTGACCGACACTGCCGGCGACTACAACGAAACAACATTCTCGGTCATCGTCAATGCCGCGGCGCCGGCTCCAATCGTCAATCCGCCGCCGGATGCCGCTGGCTCCGCCCTGCGCATGGACGGCGTGAACGACTGGGTGGCCATTCCCGATCGCGGCCCGCAATTGGTTGGCGACCAGACGGTCGATGCGCTGCATTCCAGCCGTGAGCTAACAGTGGCCGGTTGGTTCAAGCTCGATAGCCTCGATAATACATACCAATCGCCCTTCTACAAAGGCAATTGGCCCAATTGCTCGGAGGCCGGATGCAGCCAGCGCGAATATGCAACATTCATCTACAAAGATGGCTCGATTATCGCCGCCTCGACCCCTGTCAGCGGGATTGGCACCAGCACTACTTATGTTAGCACCGGCGCGGGCGTGATCCAGCCGAGCCGTTGGTACAACTTTGCGATGGTCATCTCGGCCGATACAAATTTCTTCGGCCTGTACCTCAATGGCGACCTGGTGGCCAGCGGCGGTTACGATGCGTCGGGCATTCGCGACACGGACGGGCCGCTGCGTTTTGGCGATGCCGATCATCCGCTGCAAGGCTCGATCGACAACTATAGCCTCTGGCACCGAGCCCTCACGCAGTCCGAGATTCAGGGCATGATGCATGGTCCCCCGCTGACCGGAAATGAAATCGGGCTAAGAGGCTATTGGAAGTTTGACGAGGGGAACGGCACTACCTTCGCCGATCAGACGGCCAACGACAACGATGGCAGCCTGCTCGGCGTGCTACTGCGAGAGCCGGGGGCGCTGGGTGGCGATCCCGATACGGCGATCGAGTTCGACGGGGGACAAGTGCAGACGACCATTCCGCAGCTCAACACCACCAGCGGCGCGGACAACACCGTTTCATTCTGGATGAATTGGGACGGCACAGAATGGGTCATGCCCATCGGATTTAGCACCTATAACTTGATGTTGATCAATGGTCATTTTGGTTTCAGCACACTCGGCACCGGCAACGACGTCTTCGGCATTAGTTCGGCGGGTTTGAACGATCGCTGGGTCCACGTATCCGCCATTTTCCGGAATGGAAACTCGACGCTCAGCCAGTTGTACATCGACGGAGTACAGCAAACGCTCACGCAGCGGCAAGGCACGCCCGTCACCAACCGCAACATCTCAACTGCCGTCCGCATCAGCGGCTGGACCGGCGATTCCTATTGGCACTTCCGTGGCGGGCTCGACGAGGTAGCATTCTTCAACCGGGCGCTGACGCCCGCCGAGATTTTAGCACAGCACGACGCGCGAAATGTCAATTACAACAGCACCGTCCAGGGCCAAACTCCGGTCGGCTACTACCGGCTGGGCGAGGTCAGCGGCACTACGATCTTTGATTCCTCGACTTCAAATCCCGCCAATCACGGGGTTATTGAAACGAGCGTGAACGGCGTGACTCAAGGCGCAGCAGGGGCACTCGGTGGCGATTCGAATACCGCAACGACGTTCACTCCGGGCGGGACCGTCGCGCTGACAATCCCGCAGCTAAATACGGCATCTGGCGGCACCAACACGGTATCGTTCTGGATGAACTGGAATGGCACGGATTATCGGATGCCGGTCGGCTTTCAAACGTACGGCCTTTATTTGCAGGGCGGGTATTTCGGATTCCATACGACCACTAGCGGGCAGACTGATATTTACGGCATCAGCTCAACTGGGCTCGCTAACCAGTGGAAACATGTGACGGCCGTCTTCAATAACGGCGACATCACGCAGTGCAAGCTCTACATCAACGGTGTGGAGCAAGCTCTTGCGCAGCGGCCGGGCACCACACCCACCCAGCGGTCGGCGACCGTTGCCGTGCGCATCAGCGGCAGGCCCATTGACAACTATTTGCGATTCGGGGGCTCGTTGGACGAAGTGGCCTTCTTCAACCGCACGCTCACGACGGATGAAGTCACGGCCCAATTCAACGCTCAAAATGTAAATTACAACGCCATCGTTCAGAGCCAAAAGCCAGTGGGATACTACCGTCTGGGCGAAGCCAGCGGCTTAACCGTGGTCGATTCCTCGGACAACGACAATGACGGTCAACTGGGGCTGAATGTAAATCAGCCCGCGTGGAACACATCGACGGCGCTCCTGTATGCAGCAGCGCCGGCGACGATCATCGCTACCGTCACCAACACGGCCGATTCGGGTCCGGGATCGCTGCGGCAAGTGTTGAGCGACGTCAACGCGCTGGGGGGCGCCCTGCCCGTGACAATCCAATTCAACATTCCGGACACCGATCCGGATTTTGTCGATTCCGATGCCGCGGCGCCGGGCGGAGACGCTGGCAAGGATGTGTTCGTGATTCAGTCGTTGACTGCGCTGCCGGCACTGACGCATCCCAACACGACGATTGACGGCGGAAGTCAAATATCGTTTGGTGGCAACACCAATGCGCTGGGGCCGGAAAT
The DNA here is from genome assembly GCA_031394445.1 of Anatilimnocola sp. GTDB lineage: Bacteria > Planctomycetota > Planctomycetia > Pirellulales > Pirellulaceae > CAYLLN01. The sequence continues at coordinate 29,967 of JANNTN010000229.1, read as the reverse complement.
TGTCTTGAACGGGCAGTTTGCGGGCTTTAGCACTGGACTGCTGCTCAATTCCGGCAGCAACACGATCAAGGGACTGTTGGTGCAGAATTTTGGCGGTCACGGAATTCATGTCAACGGCACCAGCGGCAACGTGATCCTCGACAACTCCATCGGCACGGACGCAACCGGAACGCTCGTCCGCCCAAATGGACTCGACGGCATTTTCGTCAACTCGAGCGGCGCGAACAGCATCGGCGGAATTAGCGGCCTGGGAAGCATGACCAAGTCGGGCGCTGGCACGCTGACGATGACTGCCGCCAATACCTACATCGGAACGACGACGGTCAACGCTGGGACGCTGCTGATGAACGCGGCCAACACCTACACCGGGACGACCGTCGTCAATGGTGGCACGTTGCAGACGAATGTGGCGAATGCGATTCCGGCCACGTCGGCAGTCAGCCTGGCCAACGCCGCCAGCGCCATTTTGAACCTGAACAACTTTAGCCAAACCATTGGCTCGCTGGCCGGGGGCGGAACCACCGGCGGCAATGTCAATCTCGGCAGCGGATCTTTGACGCTGGCCAATACTGCGACTACGACGTACAGCGGCATCATCAGCGGCAGCGGCAGCCTGGTCGTGCAGGGTGGCAACAGCACCACGCTGAGCGGCGCTAATACGTACAGCGGCGGCACCGCCGTCACCGGCATCGGCGCGCTCACGCCAATTCTCACGCTGACGAACAACACAGCTGCCGGCACGGGGCCAATCGTCGTCACGAGCACCACAGGGGGCGGCGGCCCCTCGGGCGCGCGTGTCGCGGTGCAGGGCAATATTACCGTCAATAACTCGCTTTCTCTGTCATCAAATACCGTTGGCGATATCCGCACCAACATATTTGTCAACAGCGGCAACAACACGTGGAGCGGCCCGATCACGTTGAATGGCACGGGCCTCATCAATATCGCGTCGAACACAACCGCCAGCCTGAACTTGAGCGGCGGACTGGTTGGACCAGCCTACACCGGCAGTTTCTTTGCCGCGCGCGATAACGTCAATTTCACAACCACGATTTCGGGTCCGATCAATCTTCCCACTGGCCATATTTTCGTCACGAATAATGCCAATGTAGTCATCAGTTCAACCGGCAACACGTTGGCTAGCATCAGGCCCGTTTCCGGCACGATCAGGCTCGGCGCCGACAACGCCTTGCCAGCCACGGTCGATCTGTTGATGGGGCAGGCAAACAGCACGGGCATCTTTGACCTGGCCGGATTCGATCAGGAAATCGACACCTTTTCCGTGAATGCAGGTTCGCCCGCCAACTTGCAGTTTGTTGTCAACAGAAGCACTGCGTCTGATTCGATCTTGACTTTTAACGGCGGCTCATCGACGTTTGCGGGGATCATTCAAAACTCGGTTGCCGGTGGAACAAGGACCGTCGGGCTGACAGTCGCAGGTGGATCGCTAACTCTGAGTGGCGTTAACACCTATAGCGGCGCGACAACCGTCAACGGCGGTACGCTCTTGGTCAGCGGCAGTATCGCGGCAAGCGCGGTCACGGTGAATAGCGGCGGAACGCTGGGCGGCAGCGGAACGACGGGCACCGTAACGGTCAACAGCGGCGGCACGCTGGCGCCGGGCAGCAGTCCCAGCATCATCAACACGGGGAATCTGAGCCTGGCTGCCGGCGGCATCTATAGCGTCGAGCTCAACGGCCTGACGGCTGGCACTCAGTACGATCGCACGAACGTCGCGGGGTCTGTCAATCTGGGCGGCGCGACGTTGGCCATCTCGCGCGGCTTCAATCCGGTCGCTGGCGACGGATTTACGATCATCACCAACGACGGCAGCGATCCCGTGGTGGGCACGTTCGCGGGATTGCCGGAAGGGGCGACCTTCATCGCCGCCGGCGCGACCTTTCAGATCACTTATCAAGGCGGCGATGGCAACGATGTGGTCGTCAACGTGCCGCCCGTTTTGGCGCCGATCGCCAACCAAAGCGTGTTGGAAGGCGGCTCGCTCACGCTCACCGCGTCGGCGACCAACATCGGCGCGACGAGCGTCACTTATAGCCTTGGCCCCGGCGCGCCCGTTGGGGCCGCTATCAATCCCACGACGGGCGTTTTCACGCTGGGCCCGCCCGCCACCAACGACGATCAGGTCCATACCATCACGGTGCGGGCCACGGTCAGCGGCCTGCCCAATCTGTTCGACGAGGAGACCTTCACGATCACGGTGAATAATGTCGCGCCATCACTGACCGCCGACGAGATCGAAATCGACCCGGCGACCCTCAATGAAGGCGGTTCGGTGCATCTCGCCGGCTCGTTCACCGATCCGGGAGCGGGCGATAGCCACGAGGTCGTCATTATCTGGGGCGACGGATCTCCCAACTCGACCATATCGCTGGCGGCCGGCGTAACGCTGTTTTCCGCGGACCACGCTTACGTTGACGATGCCATCCAGATCCAAATCTCATTGAGGGATGACGAAATGATCCTGGCGGGCGCGCCGCCGATCACGGCCAATGTGCCGATCACGGTCAACAACGTGGCCCCGGTCATCCAGGACAATGATCTCATCCTGGACCACTCCGAGATTGACGAAGACGGCTCGGTCATTCTCACCGGCAGCTTCGCGGACGCCGGCGTCAGCGATACCCACGGCGTGCTCATTCATTGGGGCGACGGTTCCTCGTCCGCGGCCGTGGTGGATCAGCAAGCCCGTACTTTTGCCGCCACGCACCGCTATCCCGACGACCGGCCGACCAACACTTCATTTGATAACTATTCGGTCCAGGCAATCGTGACGGACGACGACGGCTCGACGACCCTCGGCCTGACCCAAGTACGTGTCAACAACGTCACTCCCGCTGGTCTGGTCCTGAACCTCAGACAAGGGGTTATTGACGAGAACGGCAGCGTCACTCTGAACGGCTCGTTCGTCGATCCGGGGACCGAGGATACGCACCTTGTCGTCATTCAATGGGGCGACGGCTCGGCCAACACTACCATCAGTGGCGCCAACGTCGCCTTCAATCCTCAGACCCTGCGTTTCGAATTCAGCACCAGCCACACCTACTTGGACGACAATCCGACCGGCACCGACAGCGACGTTTACGCCATTCAGGTAACGGCGGCGGACGATGACCAGCCGGCGAGTCCGGCCTCGGCGACCGCTTCGATCACGGTTCACAATGTCGCGCCGCAAATTGCACCGGCCGACCTGATTTTGACCGATCTGCAAAATGTCGCGCTCAGCTCGGTTAGCGAGGGCGGCAGCGTCAAGCTGAGCGGCTCGTTCATTGACGCGGGAACCTTGGACGCGCATACGGTCGTCATCCACTGGGGCGACGGCAACAGCACCGGACTCGGCGCGGGGCAGGTCACGTTCAATGCCAACACGCAGCGCTTCGAGTTCAGCGCCACGCACTCGTACCCGGATGATCATCCAACCGGCTCGCCCGTGGATAACTACAGCATCAGCGTGGAGGTGAGCGACGACGACTTTGTGTATGACCCGTTCGCGCCGGTCGGCGACCCGTTTCAAGATTCCGCCGTCGCACCGCTAATCGTGACCAATGTCAACCCCGCCGTCACGGCGATCGCCGTGTTGAATAGTTCTGCTGAGTTGGATAATTCTTTTGATGAAGGCCAGACGGCGACGGTGACGGGATCGTACAGCGACGTGGGCGTTTTGGATTCCCACACGGTGCTCGTCAATTGGGGCGACGGCTCTACTTCCCCAGCCGTCGTGGATCAGCAAGCCCGCACGTTTACGGCCAGCCACCGATACCTGGACGACGATGACACGGTCGCCGGGACCTCGTTTGACCAGTACACGATTGGCGTGACGGTCAGCGACGACGACGGCGGCCAAGGCATCGCCGGCACGGCGGTCACGGTCAGCAACCTGAGCCCCACGACGGAAATTCGGCCGCGGGACGGCTCGACGGTCACCGCGTTGCTGATGTCGGCCTTTGTGACCGATCCCAGTGAATTGGATACGTTCGCGTACACCTGGACGGTCAATGCCTCACCCGGCGGATCGGCCCCGTTCACGACCACGCTGGATGGCGCCAATATCCAGTTCGCCCACAACGGGACGAGCAAGTACATCGTGACGGTTCAAGCGACTGACGACGACAGCGGCGTCTCGAACCTCGCTCGCGCGCTGGTCATCCGCGGCTCGGGCGCTGCGGACGTCATCACGATCACATTCAATCCGGGCACGGGACTTGGTAGCGTCAGCGTCGATTATGGCGGGACCACTTCGGATCCAAGCCCTATCTCGTTCAATCCAGCCGACATTGATCGCATCGTAGTTTTCGGCCTGGAGGGCGACGACACGATCGACGCCACCGACGCCGATCTGCCAACCAACCTGCCCATCATCGTCGATGGCGGCCCCGGCGCCGATCAAATCGCCTTGGGACCGGCCGACGATATCGCGTTTTTGAGCGGCGACGGGGAGATCGTGAATCTGGGCGGTGGAAACAACACCGGCTTCGTGAATATCAGCAGCACGCTGACGTTGATCGCCGGGTCGGGGGACAACACGCTCAATCTGTCGCCGACCAGTTTTGGCGTGACGTTCGATCTGACGCTGAACAATGGACAGTTGCAGGATGTGGACCCGCTTCTCGAAGCTGGCGGCGATCATTTCCTCAGGCTCACAGGCAACTTCACCACGCTGATCGGCGGCGCGTTCGACGACGACCTCACGGCCGCCTCGGGCAGCACGCTGTTTGGCGGCGCTGGCAGCGACGTGTTCCGCGTCAAGACCAACTTCGCCACCGGCATCTCCATCAGCGGCGACGAGGGGGCGGACTACTTCATCAACGACGGCGGCGGCGTGGCCGACATCACATTCGACGGGGGCGCGGACGCCGATGTGTTCGAGAATTTCGGCGACTCCGTCACAAATATCGATTTCAGCGGCGACGCCGGCAACGACCGTTTCATCAACCGCGGCAATTTCGTCACCGGAATCAACTTCCAGGGGGATGAAGGCGCGGATGTCTTCACCAACTACGCCGGCGCGGGCGTGTTCGACATCACGTTCGACGGCGGCGCGGACAACGATGAATTTCACAACCTTGGCGGCGGCGTCCGGAAAATCTCGTTCTTCGGCGACGAAGGGGCCGACATTTTTGTCAACGATGGCGATCTGGTCACTGAAATCACGTTCTCCGGCGGGGCCGACGCCGACTTCTTCGAAAACAACGGCGACGGCGTGTTCTCCATCGACTTTTCGGGCGATGAAGGGGCCGATTATTTCCTGAACTACGGCGACTCCGTGGCGGAAATCACGTTCGCAGGCGGGGCCGACGCCGATGTCTTCGAGAACAATGGTGACGACGTGCTGGCCATCGACTTTTCGGGCGACGAAGGGGCCGACATTTTCGTCAACGATGGGCTAGGCGTCGTGGATATCAGCTTCGCCGGCGGCGCCGATGCCGACCGGTTCGAAAACCACGGCTTCGGAGTCGGCCGCATCACCTTCTTCGGCGACGAAGGGGCCGATGTCTTCATCAACAACGGCGACGGCAATGAAGTGACGGAAATCACGTTTGCGGGCGGAGCCGACGCCGACGCCTTCCATAATAACGGCGACTATGTGCTGCTGATCGACTTTTCCGGCGATGAGGGCGCCGATGTGTTCGTCAACGAGGGCTTGGGCGTGGTCGAGATCGACTTCTCCGGCGACGAAGGGGCCGATGTCTTCATCAACGACGGCGACGGCCTGGGCGTGACGGAAATCACGTTTGCGGGCGGGGCCGATGCCGATGCGTTCCGCAATCGGGGGCCCAACGTGCATTTCATCGGCTTTCTGGGCGACGAAGGGGCGGACCTGTTTATCAACGATGGCGCCGGCGTAGAGGAAATCACGTTCACGGGCGGCGCGGACGCCGACTTCTTTGAGAACAACGGCGACGGCGTGATAACCATCGACTTTTCGGGCGACGAAGGGGCCGACATTTTCATCAACGACGGCGACCAGGTGGTGGACATCACTTTCGCAGGCGGCGCGGACGCCGACTTCTTTGAGAACAACGGCGACGGCGTGATAACCATCGACTTCTCGGGCGACGAAGGGGCCGACATCTTCATCAACGAAGGCGACGGCGTGGTGGACATCACCTTTGAAGGCGGCGCGGACGCTGACTCCTTCAAGAACACCGGCTTGGCTGTCGGCATGCTTCGATTCTTTGGCGACGAAGGGGCCGACACCTTCATTAACGAAGGGATCGGCGTCGTCGATATCGAATTCTCGGGAGACGAAGGAGCCGATATCTTCATCAACGACGGCGATGGGCTGGGCGTTACGGAAATCATCTTCGGCGGCGGGGCCGACGCCGACGCCTTTCAAAACAACGGCGATGGCGTGGCCAGCATCGACTTTTCCGGCGACGAAGGGGCCGACGTGTTCGAGAACAACGGCGACGCTGTGGCCGAGATCATTTACGACGGCGGCGCGGACGCCGATTTCTTCGAGAACAACGGCGATGGCGTGCTGGCGATTGACTTTTCCGGCGACGAGGGCGCCGATGTCTTCGTCAACGAGGGGATCGGCGTCCTCGAAATTGAATTCTCCGGCGACGAAGGAGCCGATGTCTTCATCAACAGCGGTGAAGGTAGCGACGTCACGGAAATCACGTTCACCGGCGGCGCGGACGCGGACTTTTTCCGCAACAGTGGCCACGCCGTGCGCCTCATCACGTTCGCGGGGGACCCCGGAGCCGACGTTTTCATCAATAACGGCGACGGCAGCGTCACCGGGACGGAAATTACGTTCCTGGGGGGCGCGGACGCCGACGCCTTCCAGAACAACGGCGATTTCGTGGACGAGATCGTGTTCATAGGCGGGGCTGACGCCGACGTGTTTGAAAACAACGGCGAAGCCGTGGAATTCATTTCCTTCGAGGGGGACGAAGGCGCCGATCTGTTCATCAACAACGGCGACGACGTGCTGGCGATCGACTTCGCGGGCGATGAAGGGGCCGATACCTTCATCAACGACGGCAACGACGTGCTCGACATCACGTTTGAAGGCGGTGCGGATGCCGATGCCTTCCAGAATAACGGCGATGGCGTCGTGGATATCGACTTCTTCGGCGACGAGGGGGCCGACGTGTTCATCAACGAAGGCGACGGCGTGGCCGACATCACGTTCGTGGGCGGCGCCGACGCCGATGGTTTTCGCAATGGCGGCAACAACGTGACGGCCATTTTCTTCGCGGGCGATGACGGCGCGGACGTGCTGATCAACGACGGAACCGGCGTGGAAGACATTACGTTCATGGGTGGCGCGGACGCCGACTACTTCGAGAACAACGGCGAAAGCGTAACGACGATCGACTTTTCGGGCGACGATGGGGCCGACACGTTTATCAACGACGGCTTCGGTGTCGAGGAGATCACATTCACCGGTGGCGCCGACGACGATGCCTTTCGGAACAATGCCAACAGTGTGCTGCGAATCGTTGTTCATGGCGACTTTGACGGTGTTCCGCCCGCCGGCGCCGGCGACGAAGGCGCGGACGTGCTGATCAATGACGGAACCGGCGTGGAGGAGATCACATTCTTCGGCGGAGCTGACGCCGACACCTTCGAAAATAACGGCGATGGCGTGCTCGCCATTGATTTTTCTGGTGACGACGGGGCCGACGTCTTCACGAACAACGGCGACGCGGTCGAATCCATTATTTTCGTAGGGGGAGCCGATGCCGACGTGTTCACCAACAACGGCGACGGCGTCAGCGACATCGAGTTCTCCGGTGACGAAGGCCCCGATGCCTTTATCAATGCCGGCGACGACGTGACGGGCATCGACTTCGGCGGCGATGACGGCGCCGACGTGTTCGTCAATACGGGCGATAACGTCACGGACATCGAGTTCAGCGGCGATACTGGGGACGATACGGTCACGCTCAGCGGTAATAGCCAGGGCACATTCGCCGGCGGCAGCGGCAACGACACCTACGTATTCGTGGGCGGCAATCTGGGCAGCGTGACGATCGAAGAAGCGGCGGACGTGGATATCGACACGCTCGACTTTTCCAGCTTCGTCGATTCCGACTCGCCGCAAGTGGGAATCACGATCTATCTGACGCTGACCGGACAGCAAGTCGTCAACCCGAACGATCTTGTCATCACACTATCGACTTCCACGGGCATCGAAAACGTCGTCGGCAGCCCACGGGCGGACACGATCATTGGTAATGATCGCCCCAACCGGCTGCTCGGGTCCGACCAGATTGACGGCGTTGACACCAGCATGCCCTCGTTGCCCTGGAACGGCGTCACGCAACTCGTATTTCTCGATTTTGATTCGGACACCGTGGCCGGCGAGCACGTCTATACGCCCGAAGAGCGGGCGGCGATCCAAGCCCGGATCGAGGCCGACTATTTCGGGCCCGACGCGGCCAATCCGTGGTTCCATTTCTCGTTCACGCAGACCAAGCCGCCAGACGGGACGGTCTATGCCTGGCTTCACTTCAACCAGACGCCCGCCGATTCGGGTCGGCCGGGCGGATTCGCCGATCAGCTCGATTTCCGCAATACCAATCTGGGCGGCAATGCGTCGATCCAGGTCAATGGCCTGCTGGGCGGCCTGGGACAGCCGGAAGGCACTAGCGAGAATTTCGTGGCCCTGTCGGCGAAGATTGGCGGCCACGAGCTGGGCCATTTGGTCGGCCTGCGCCATCAAGATTCGTTCGGCCCGATCGGCTACGGCATTCACGCGCCCCCCGGCCCCGGCCCCTACACCCCTGACTACCCCGGCCCGTCCGCCGCTTACGAGACGTTCAACCATCTCATCGGTTCGCCGGCAACCATCGGCTCCAATCGGTTCAACGATATCCGCGATCTTTATTGGGGCGAGCGCGAGGCGGTGAAGCTCGCGTTTATCGGACAGGGAACCACGGTGCCAGAGAGTACTGCCGCGACCCAAAGTGGCCTGGGCAGCGCCAATTGCGCGGGAATTATCGTCGCCAGCCTGTGCCGCATCGGTCAGGATCTGGGCGGCCTGGCACAGCTCAATGTGCCCAACACCCTGGGTCCCTCCGCCGTCAATGCGGGCAAAGAGTGGCACGTGGCGGCCATTGCTGTCGTCGGGCCCAGCGGGTCGTCGGCTAGCATCGCAATCGACCCCGCCACGGGGCGCAGCGAGAACGACTTCTACTCGTTCGATGGCGTCGCCGGAGAATTGGTCAACATCGAGGTCATGTCCAACGGCCTGACCCGCTTGGGATCGCTGGCCAACGACATCGTCGATCCCATACTCCGCGTTTACGATTCCAGCGGCCTGTTGGTGGCCTATTTCGACTCAGCGGCTGTCAACGACGACCAGTTCGAGCCAACCGATTCGAGCATTATCGACCTCAAGCTGCCGGCCACGGGCAAGTACTACGTCGAAGTCGATACGTTTGCCCGCGCCCCCGGCGATCCCATCTGCAGCACATCGCCCGGCAGCGGCGGCCCGCTCGATCCAAACAACCTGCAGAGCATCTTGAATCCATCCAATGCTAACTTCAATTCGGACCTGCGGGCTAGGTTCGAGGACACGTGTTTCGACACCGATACGGGCGAGTACGAGCTATTCATCTATCGGTTCGACACGGCCACCGGCGACATCGGCGACACGCTCCGCGGCGGCGGCGGCGCAGACGTGCTGCTGGGCGGCGGCGGCCTCGACGATCTGAAAGGCGGACCCGGCCTCGACCAGCTTTTCGGCGGCTCTGCCGACGATGACGGTCTGTACGTGGTCACGGTGAATGCCGGCAGCGATGGCCTGCGGAACGAAGGCCAGCCGTTCACCGGCAGCGGTTCACTTGCCGATCCGGGCGGCGATTCCTGGACCGCCACGGTCAATTATGGCGATGGCACAGGATCGCTACCGCTCGCGCTTCATCCTGACAAGTCTTTCGGCCTCAGCCACCCCTATGCCAACAACGGCGCGTACACCGTTACCGTCACTATCACCAGCGACGACGGACTTGTCGGCCAAGACACCCTGTCCGTGATCGTCGAGAATGTCGCTCCGACGGTGACGCTTAATGGTATGGCAGCGGGCACGGAAGGCGCCACCCTCCACTACACGTTTACCACCAGCGATCCGGGCGCGGACACGTTCAGCCTCGTCGCCATCAGCGGCGGCTCGGTGGGCACGGTGTCGAACGTGGTGTTCAACTCCGCAACTGGCGCGGGCAGCTTCGATGTCACGTTCAGCAACGACACGCTCGCCTCCACAGTCAGCGTGCAGGTCCAGGACTCGGATAATGCGCTGAGCAACGTGTCGTCGATCAATGTCGCCGTTTCCAACGTCGCGCCCGTCGTCAACGCCGGCGCGGATGCGGTTGTCTTGCTCAACGGCGGAACCGCGCCCTTCACGGCAACCGGCTCATTCGTCGATCCCGGCAGCGACTCCTGGACCGCCACGGTGAACTACGGCGCAGGGGTGGGAATGCAGCCATTATCGCTCACGGGCAAGGGTTTTAGTCTGAACTACCCCTACGCGGCTCGTGGAACATTTACTGTGACCGTCTGCGTGAGCGACGACGACGATTCGAGCTGTGACGCTCTGGTGGTGACCGTACCGGCGGTGCAGCTCAACGTCCAAATCACCAATCTTCCGACACCGCCGGTCAATGAAGGAACACCGATCACGTTGAACTCGAACTCGACCCCCAACGCGACCGGCGTCGTTACGTATGGCTGGAATGTCCTCAAGGGCGGCCAGTTAGTGACGAGCGGCAACGGCCCCAGCTTTACGTTCACGCCCGACGACGAAGGCAGCTACGTGGTGACCTTGGCCGTCGTCGGCGCCAACGGCGCCGGCAACGCGACGCCCGCGACGATTGTGGTCGAAAATGTATCACCAACGGTCAGCCTCAGTGGCCCCAATAGCGCCTTTGAGGGCGACACGATCCACTACACGTTCGCAGCCACGGACCCGGGCGCGGACACGTTCAGCATTGCCGCCACCAGCGCCGGCGTGGTGGGCACGGTGTCGAACGTGTTGTTCAACGCGGTGACCGGCATAGGGAGCTTCGATGTTGCTTTCAGCGACGACGCGCCGATCTCCACCGTCAGCGTGCAGGTTAAGGATTCCGATGGCGCGCTGAGCAACGTTTCCTCGATCAACGTGGACGTGGATAACGTGGCCCCGCTGGTGAATGCCGGGGCCAACGCGACGATCAACGAAGGCGGCATGTTTGCCGGTTCGGGATCGTTCATCGATCCGGGCGCGGACGTGTGGACCGCAACCGTGGACTACGGCGAAGGGGCTGGACCAATCACACTGAATCTTACAGGCAAATCGTTCGCTCTCAGTAATCTCTACGAGCAAGATGGCGTCTATACCGTGGCGGTCTGCGTGACGGACGACCAGATGCAGACCTGCGATACGCTCACGGTCACGGTCAACAACGTCGCGCCGCAAAGCGTCAATGCCGGGCCGAACCAGTTTGTCTTCGAGGGCGATACCGTCTGGCTAACCGGCTCCTTCACCGATCCGGGCAGCTTCGATACGCATATGCAGACGTGGAGTGTGTCCGCCTCTAACGGCCAAGTTGTCAATGGCAATGGCGGCAATTTTTCTTTCGTGCCTTATGACAATGGCATCTACACCGTGAACTACACGGTCGATGACGGCGACGGTGGCGTAGCCTCCGACACGGCTTCGATTACGGTCAACAACGTGGCCCCCAAATTCGAAACCGGTCTCTCGTACCCGCCGACCAGCGAAGGAACGCCGATCGTACTTGACGCTTCTGCCTTCGTAACCGACGCCGGCTCGAACGACACCATCATCAGCCACCTCTGGATTGTCACCAAAAACAGCGTTGCCTTCGGCGTCCCGGGCACTCAGGCAACTTACACGTTCACTCCCGACGACGAAGGAACGTACGTTGTAACGCTCACGGTCCAGGACGACGATCACGCCTTTGCTTCGACGCAGTATTTCATCATTGTAGACAATGCCAACCCCGATCCGGCGATCCAGGGCGCTCCCAGCAGCGACAGCCCCGAAGGCACGGCCATCACCCTCAACAGCACGGTGACCGACCCCGGCGCGGTGGACATCATCAGCCGGGTGTGGAGCGTTAAAAAGAATGGTTCCGCTTACGTGTTGCCGCCCGGCACGATTACCACCGCGGCGGCGTTTTCGTTCACACCAGACGACGAAGGCCAATACGAGGTCATGTTGAGCGCATCCGATGGCGACGGCGGCAGCGGCTTGGCCAGCAAGATCATCAACGTCACTAATGCGCGGCCCGTGGCGAACATCCTTGATGCCCCCGCCACCGAAATCAACGAAGGAACCTTGATTACGTTGGCAAGTCACGTGACCGATGCCGGCTCGACCGACACGGTCGCGAGCTATGCCTGGACCGTAACGAAAAACGGCAACCCGTTCGGCGTCCCCGGCAATCTGGCAAGCTATCAATTCACTCCCAACGACAACGGCGTTTACGTCGTCAAGCTGGTGGCCACCGACAATGACAACGGCCCAAGCATCCCGGTCAGCCGCACCATTCAGGTCAAAAACGTCGCTCCGCAAAACGTCAGCGCTGGACCGGACCAAACTGTTGCCGAGGGGACGCCGGTGACGCTGACCGGTGCCTTCAACGATCCCGGCACCGCCGATACGCACCCCTTCCTTTGGAAGCTGGTCTCCAGCACCAATGGCGCGGCGATAGATGATGGCGATCAGCAGACGTTCCCCTTGGCAGCTCTGGATTACGGCATCTATACGTTCCGCCTTACCGTCGCCGACGACGACGGTGGCAGCGCTTCCGACACGGTCGTGATCACCGTCGAAAACGTCGCGCCGCAGAACATTGACGCCGACGCCGACGCCGAAACCGTCAACGAGGGCGACACGGTCCACTTGACTGGTTCCTTCACCAATTCCAACAGCCGTGATGTCTATACCCAGACTTGGAAGGTCACTGCCACCAACGGCCAGGTCATTTCCAATGGCAGCGAGGACAGTTTCTCGTTCGTACCCAACGACAATGGCATTTATACAGTGATCTACACCGTCGCCGACGATGACGGCAGCAGCGCATCGGATACCGTGCTGATCACGGTTGATAACGTGGCCCCGGTGCTCACGCTGGCAGGTCAGAACGCCTCAGCGGGAGTCGCCAAAACGTTCAGTCTGGGATCGTTCACGGATGCCGGGACGGAGGACAAACATTTATTAGCCAGCATCGATTGGGGCGACGGCAGCCTCACAACGCCAGCAATCGTTTCCGAAACGGCCGGTAGCGGCACACTGAGCGGCGAGCACGCCTATGCCGTGGGCGGCACGTATTCGATCACCGTCACATTGAAGGATGATGACGGGCTGAGTCATACGAAGTCGATCAATGTAGTAGTAGCCGCCAGCGTGCGCTTGAACGGCACAAGTCTCGAAATCATCGGCACCAACGATCGCGACCTGATCTTCGTGCATAAGCTGTTTGGCACGATCTACGTGCATACGCTGTTCGGCATCCCGTCGCACGACAATGACGACAACGGTTGCGGCGAGGGCTACGATGAAAACTGGCTCCAAATCTTCCAGCTTTATCGGCGGTACGAGTTCACTGCGGCCAGCGTCCAGTCCATCCTCGTCCGCACTCACGGCGGCAACGATCATGTCTATCTGAGCAGCTTCACCATCTCGCAGCCGGCGAATATCGACGGTGGCGAGGGCCAGGACTGGCTGCACGGCGGCGCAGGCAACGACACGATCACCGACCTGTCGGGCAACAACGTCATTTTCACGGGTGGCGGCGCGAACGTCGTGACCACCGGCCCTGGAAACGACACGATTTGGGGCGGCAGCGGCAACGATACGATCAACGCGGGCGAGGGCAACAACTACGTCTATGCGGGCAGTGGTGACGACGCCATTACCGCCGGCAGCGGAGTGGACAAGATTTGGGGCGGCGAAGGCAATGACGCGATTGCTGCCGGCGACGGCAACAATCAAGTCTGGGGCGAGGAAGGCAATGATGTCATTACAACGGGCATGCATGTTGATACGGTCGATGCCGGAGGCGGCAATGACTGGATCCGATCAGGAGCGGGCAATGACACTGTGGACGGTGGCGACGGTAACGACGTCCTGCTGGGTGGCGACGGCAACGACGTGCTCAAGGGCGGCAACCATAAAGACCTGATGATCGGCGGGACGGGGGCTGACACCATTTACGGCAACGCCGATCAGGATATTCTCATTGCCGGGACGACCACACACGACGCGGACGACGTCGCCCTTGCCGCCATCATGGCCGAATGGACTTCCAGCCGCTCCTACCAGCAACGGGTCTATAACCTCTCGGATGGAACGGCTGGCACCGGGCTTGATAACAGCAAGTTTGGCAGCCGTGCCAACCAAGGCTGGTATTTGATTGGCAATGACTGCGCGACCCAGACTGTCTTCAACGACAACGAGATAGACACGCTCGCCGGCAACGCGGGCACGGACTGGTACTATGCCAATCTGACCAATGACAATGGCGGCCCGCTCGATGTGATTACGGGTCTAGAATCCGGCGAGAAAAAATCCGACTCCGATTTTTGACCGAGCAGTCCAAACGGCCTGCCGGGCGCCCTCGGTGGCCCGGAGATCCAAACTAAAGAGCTGCCGGCGGCTGGCTGCCTCGAAGTTTCTCAATGAGCGACTTGTAATCCGGGCGCTGGCGTAACGGTTCTAAATCCGGCTCGCTTTCAATAAAAACTACGTCCTGATAGCCTTTGGTCACCGACTCGCTCAGCGCTGCGACGGCGCTGGCTGCGTAACGCTCGCCCAGCTCTTGGTTCTCGGGAACGCATGCGGCGCACTGGGCATAGCACCGCGCCAGCTCGATCAGCATTTCGCTATCCACGGATGTGCCACGGCGGAGCCTCTCGGCCATCTCAGCGGCCGCAAGGTGTTCGCCGCAGTGCGGTAGCAGCACCATCAACTCCATCTGCCGGCGCACATTTTCCGGGTCCTCCGAAGCCATCCGCTCGCGGACCTCGCGGCACTTGCTGTAAAACTCCGTCGCCAACGCTGCGTCATTAGAAACGAGTGCCAGCGCGCCACTCCGGTAATACGCGATTCCCAAATCGCGGCGATAATCCACATGCTTGGGGTCCAGGTCCACCAGCTCCTGGCTCAGCACCAGCGCCCGCTCATATAGCGGCCTTGCCGCCGCCGTCTCGCCCGACCGCAGGTATCGCTCTCCGAGCATGCCATACAGCCGCGCCAGCTCCTGCTTCAGCTTGAAATTTTTGGAATCCTTCTCGAAGAACCGTTCCCGCAGCTCCAGCGACTTTCCGTAATGCTCGCGCGCGTCCGTGATGCGGTTGAGCCGAAAATACATCTCGCCCAAGGCGTGGTACGACCGGGCCAGGTCTTGCTGGATCGCGCTATTGTCTGGCGCGGCCTCGGCCAGCGCTTGCCGCAGCTCGACGGCCTTATGAAAGTACTCATTGGCATCGGCCGGGTTGCCCAGGCGAAAAATCGTCGTCCCCACCCGCGTGTACGCTTCCGCCAGCCCCTGTTTCACCACCGTCGGGTCCAGCTCCCCATCGCCCGCGTGCGGATGCCGGAACAGCTCTTCGCGCATCTCCAGGGCTTGCTTGTAATAGTCCAGTGCCGCGTTCATGTCCCGGTGCAGGTCCTGGCTCATCTCGGCCAGCACGGTCAACGTGGCCGCCACGTTCGATTTCCGCGCGTCGTGGTCGGGCTTCGCCTGCAAGCGGGCTTGCGTGATCTCATGGCACCGCATGAACTGCTTCCACGCCTCCTCCGTCTGGCCAAGCTGCTTGTAAATCAGCCCCAGCTTCATGTGCGCGGCCGCCATCGTCGCCCCCGTCGCGCCCGATTTCTCCGCTCGCTGGGCCACTTGGTTCAGGCCGGTCATGGCGGTTTGCAGCAGCTCCTTCTTGAGTTGCTGGTTGCCCGGCGCGTCGTCTAGCTGCTTCTGCACCTTGTCGATCAGCGTTTGCAGCGTCGTCAACGCCACTCCGGCTTGTTCGCCGGCCACCTTGGCGTTTTCATCGGCCTCTTTCTGGGCGTCCTCGGCAAGCTGCCGCGCCACGGTCTCAGCCGCCGCCTTCTCATCCGCCAGGTTGCGGGCCGCCACCGCCGCCTGCCGCTGCCGCTCCGTCTCGGCCTGCTCGCGGTAAATCTTGATTGCCGCGACGCTCGATCCCACCGCCAGCGAAACCAACAGCGTCAACACGGTGAACATCAACGCCGCTACGCGCTTGTTCCGCTTGCACCATCGCCACAGCCGCTCCGGCGCCGCCACGGGCCGCGCCACAATCGGCTCGCCCGCCCGAAACCGCCGCAAATCCTCCGCCAGCGCCTCCGCCTCTGCATACCGTTTGGCAGGCTCCTTTTGCAGGCATTTCAGGCAGATCGTCTCCAGGTCACGCGGCACGCTCGGCTGCAAGCGGCTGGGCGGCACCGGCTCGTGGTTCCGCACTTGCTGTAGCGTGTCGAGGATCGACGCCCCCATGAACGGCGTTCGCCCGGTCAGCATCTCGTACAGAATCACGCCGAGCGCGTACACGTCGGCCAGCGGTCCCACCTCGCGCACTTCGCCGCGGGCCTGCTCGGGCGCCATGTAATTTGGCGTCCCCATCAGCGTGCCGCTCTTCGTCTGGCTCGAATCGCTCTCCAGCCGCTTCGCCAGGCCAAAGTCGGTGATCTTCGGCTGCCCGTCCTTCGACAGCAGCACGTTGGCCGGCTTCAAATCGCGATGCACGATGCCCT
The DNA here is from genome assembly GCA_031394445.1 of Anatilimnocola sp. Lineage (GTDB taxonomy): Bacteria > Planctomycetota > Planctomycetia > Pirellulales > Pirellulaceae > CAYLLN01. The sequence goes on along the minus strand of JANNTN010000229.1, from coordinate 13,217 downwards.
GCGCGTGGGCATAGGCCATCGCCCGCGACAGCAGCTCGACCTGCCGCGCCGCCTCATCGACCGGCTGCGGCTTGCCATCGATGCGGTCCGACAAGCTGCCGCCATCGACGAATTCCAGCGAGAAATACGGCAGCCCCCCGTGCTCACTCACCTCGTAAATCTGCACGATGTTCGCATGCTGCAGGTGGGCCACCGCCTCGGCTTCGGTATAGAAGCGGGCCAGTTGGTCCTGCCCGGCGTGGGCTCCCGACAGCACCATCTTCAGCGCCACAATGCGGTTCAGCTTCTTCTGGCGAGCCTTATAAACTACGCCCATCCCGCCCCGGCCTAGCTCCGAAAGAACGATGTAGCCTTCGACCTCGGGGCGCGGCGCGGCCTTAGCCAAGCCAGCTTTGCCCGGCGACGCCAGGCTGGGAATCGAATCGATTGTGGCATTAAAGCCAATGGGGCTGCCGGACAGGTCAATCGCCGCGTGCGGCGCCAACTTCGACGGATCGCTGATGTCGATCGTTTCACTGGGGCAGTGATCGTCCGCCTTGCCAGGCGCAATCGTTTCGTCCGGCGCCTTATTGGCCGTCTTGCCAGGGCCAATGGTTTCAATCGGCCGGCCAGATTGGTCCAAGCCGCACGGCCCAACGGTAGGGTCCGACGAACCCGGCTTTGGTGCATTAGAATGCGACATTGCAAGTGTGCGGCCAAATGGCCGCCTCGTTTCCGGTAGTTCTAATAATAGCGGGCGCTGTCCTCTGGCCGCATTGCTCCCACGAAGTCGCCTCTGCCCCGAGTGCCACCAATATACACTTGCGTCCGAGCCGATGCCGAAGACGCCCGCGGAAAAATTATTTGACCCTGCCCCGAATTTCTTTTTCGTGGCTAATTGAGCTGAATCCGGCCTCCATAAAGTTCTTCGCCAGGCCAAAATCGGCGAGTTTTACTTGCAGCCGGCCGCCCTGCTTGTACGTGAGAATGTTCGCGGGTTTCACGTCTCGATGCACGATGTTCTGCTCGTGCGCGAACTGAAGACCTTCGAGCAGTTTGCAGACGATGCCACAGGCGAGGCGAATCTGCTTCGGTCGAGATTGGCTGGCCACAACCTCGCGGATCGGGATGACTGGCAAATATTCCATCGCCAGATACATCCGCCCGTCGTGAATTCCGTGGCTCAAATACTCCACGATCCGCGGATGGCGAAGCTGATCGAGGAGCTGCACCTCTCGCAGGAAGAGCTCATCGCCTCCGGCTTGTCCGCGGCGGTCGGCTGAATCAGCTTCACGGCCACTTCGCGCCCCGACGGCTGATGAACCGTGTGATAAACGACCCCCATCGATCCCCGGCCCAATTCGCGATCGATGGCAAAATCGCCAATCTTCTGCACGGCCGGCTGCGGCCGCGCAAAATCGACCGTTTCGTCAGCCGCCTCGCGCGACGGCAAGATCAAAGTTCCGTCCGCTTCATTCTCGGCTCCCACGGCGACCGTAACCTCAAAGACGATCTTTCCGCACTCGATGCAGTCGCCATGCTTAAGATCGCTATTCTGAACGCGCTTGCCGTAAACGTGGACTCCGTTGGCGCTCCCAAAATCCACCAGCCAGCACGCCGGCGCATTCATCTCGACGCGAAAGTGATACCGCGAAAAGTACAGGTCCTTGTCCAAACGCCACTGCACATCAGCCGCCCGCCCTACGACCAGCGTGTTATACGAGTCAAAAACGAAATGTTCGGTCTGATGCGGCCCAGAAATAATCCGGAGTGTAACGGCTGGGCCTCGTTGGTTATCTCCAGAGACCTGCGGCGAAGGTTTCGGCAATTTCATGCTAACCCGCGAGTGACTGAGCAACTGATTAAGGGCGACCGCTATTACGCTACCCAGACCATAATCAAATGTCGAGCTTCGAACGCAAGTCTGGCTTGCTAGGCTCGTGAGTCAAAAAACATTGGAATGATGCGCTGCCTTTCAAGCCATTTGAGCGGCCGCCGGGCTATTGAGCGCGATTCCGAAGAAACGTATGGGTTCTCGGGACGAAAACCGTGCGTCGAAAAACGTCTGCGAGGACGTATCTCGGACGATTCCGGCGGTCATTTAAGGGTCGTTTGATGATGCTCCGAGAAAACGGTTTAGAACCCAAGACGTTTAACGGGTTGGCCTTCATTTTTCTATCTATGCGTTTACCAGTGGCACATAGACTGCGAACGAACTAACCATTCTATTTTTTCGGTGCTTCTACCTGAGCGTTGAACTCGTTCCGCCGCTCTAGCCAGTCTGCTCTGTCGAGAGGGCGTACGCTACCATCAGGCCGACGTGAAACTCCGCAATAGAGTTCCACGAGCTTGCGTGCGGCAGCGGCCGAGTGGTTGGCGGGTTTTGGGCATGCCCACATCCGTACCATTAAATCCCCGCCTGACGTAATGAACGAGTCTCCGTCGGGGGTGAATTGGAACAGCAGACCGAGCATGGTGGGATGAGAAAGCGTGGGACCAAGCTGCCGCTGGGTGCAAACGTCCCAGAGGTGAATTTCGCGACCGCAAGCCGTGAGTAGCGTGCGGCCCTGTGGATCAAATACCAGGCGCTCAACTGGCTCCGAGTGAACCAGAGTTCGACCGACGGGAAGACTGGTGTTCACGTCCCAGAAGCGGACGGTTCGGTCATCGCTGGCCGAGGCCAGCAGTTGGCTGTCGGGCGAGAAGGCAATGACATTGGCGGCCTTCTGATGAGACATGACATTCGGCGTCGCATTGCCCTGGCGGAGCGAGTCGATGGAAAGCAGCGAAATGCGCCCGCTTTTGTCGGCGACGGCGATGCGGTCTCCCGAGGGGTTGAATGCGGCAGATTGAACAAAGGAGTTGCTCTTCAATGTTCCCATTTTGCTGAAAGCGGACAGGTCCCACACCGTCGTCCCCTCGAGATCGGTCCACAACATCAAGCGGCTATTCGAATCGAAGTAGTGACGCGGGAGCGGCACGCCAGCGTCCACAGCGCGCGGGTTAATAGCGAAGACGAACGGTGTTGGAGCGCCGACAAAGCTACTGCTCTGCGTGTCGTAGAGCCAGAGCAGTCCTTGGGGCGAAAGCACAGGCAAGGCCCCGATCAATAGATAACGTGAGTCCGGGCTGAAAGCAGCGTGAAATACGGATCGAATTTTTGTGAGGTCAGTGTCTTTCGGTTTATCCGGAGCGGGCAAGTCGAGCTGGTGCGAAGTGTTTGCCGAAACGTCCCAAAGCCGCACCTGGGGGTTGGCGTCAGCTTTCGCTTCGGGCCAACTGACGGCCAGCCGCCCATTTGGAGACGGAACGAGTCGGGATTTGGTTTCGGCCGGCATTCCGGGGCCCACGCTGGCGGCGGTCAATAATTCCCAGCGGTTAAAGCCACTTGGCTCTGGCGCTTTGCCAATCCAGTCAATCTGGACGGATTTGCCGTCACTAGCGAATTGAGCTTCCCGGGCGAATCCATTGACTTTCCATTCCACGGTGGGGCGGTGGCCCCATGCGAGTTGCCAGACGCACACGGAGCCATCGCTCGCACCCGACCACAGTTGCTGCCCACTTTGGGTGATTGCCAGGGCGTGAATATTGGCGCCGTGCGTCAATTCTCCACCGACCACGAGCCCCGAGTTCGAGTCCCAAACGTGAGCGGTGCCATGCGAGTCGGCTGAGATCACAAGGTCGCTGTCTGGGATGAAAAGCGCGCGAGAAACCGAGGACTGATGAGAAAACTGAATGCCGGTGAGTTTGCCTTCAGTTAAATCCCATAACACGATTGAGCCATCGGCGGCGGCAATCACCAGCTTGGCATCCCGGGGACGCACGTCGATGGCAGTAACCCGCGCCGGGCGAAGAATGAGCGCGGCCGCCGGTTCGCCGCTCTGGGCATCAAAAATCCGTACTTCGCCGCGATTAGAGTATCCCTCGCCACCGCCTACGCCGATTAACACGTTCTTGCTGTCTGGACTGAATGCTATGCAACTAATCAATCCAGCAGTCCTAAACGGCTCTCCCTGCGGCTGCAGCGTCTCGACATTTAGCACCCAAGCAATCCGATTATTGCTCCCTACCAAAACCAGCTTGCGATCCGGGCTGACGACTAAGTAGTCAAGAATGTGCGGGGTTTTTAGTTTGCTGAGGACGCTTGGTTTTGTTGGCGGTTTACCGCCTGGCCCAATAATGGTCGGCTCGCGCATTAGGACAAGTGGTTCTCCGACCTGCTCGCCCGTGGCAGAATCCCAACGGACGACTCTCCCATGTGACGTTGCCGCGAGAAAGCTCGCGCCGCCCGGTAGAAAGGCAACCGCATTGACACTGGGGTTAGCACGGGCATTTTTTGCGTCGGCGTGATTGAGCGGCTGACCGATTGGCTCACCTGTGCGAGCGTTCCACCGCCGGACGAAGCCGTCCAATCCGGCTGTGACCAATATCTCGCCGTCGGGACTGAAGGCAGCGGCATTTATCCGGCGACCACTCCCGAGTGACTTGCCCATTGCCTTCGCAACGCGTTGCATCGCGGAGTCGGGGACGCGCCCGCCGTGCTTGAGTGAAGCAGCCACGTCTTGATAGGTACTGGAATTGACTAAGTGGCATTCACCGTCTGTTGGGTCGCTAGGATCGGCACCCATGTGGATGATGGCAGCGCGATTCCCAGCCGGAGCGAGCACCACGGAAGTCACGGTGCCGGGGCGCTGCCAGCCCATATTTAGGCGATGAATCGAATTCTGCCAAGCCGACAAATTGATGCGAATGACGTCTTGAAATTGCACTGCCGATTGCTCAAGCGCGTCGGTGAAATCGAAGAGTCCCGCGACAACATTTCCTCTCTGGATTTCTGTCAGCCCTCGGTCAAACACCAATTCGGTATTGAGTTGTCGAAGCTGTGTGTTTGCCACTTGCTCGGACTTGGCTAAGGCGGCGTTGTCGGCGGCCAGTTTTTCCGCCGCTAAACGTTTGGTCTCGACTTCGTTTCGGGCCAGCTTTTCTTGGACAGCCGCGCGCTGTGCTTGAACGGCAAAGAGCGAGGAGGCTATGGTTCCTCCCACAAGCGCCACGAGCAATGCCAATAGGAGGCTGCACACAACAGGATGGCGGCGGACGAGCTTTGCAGTTCGCTCGATGCGGCCCACTGGCCGCGCCAAGATTGGTTCATCCTTGAGCCAGCGCGCCAAGTCGTCGGCCAATGCGTCGGCCGATTGGTAACGTCGGGCGAGGTCTTTTTCCAGACATTTGAGGACAATTGTATCGAGATCGCGGTCCAGCTTACTATTCAGCGACCGCGGCAAGGCGGGCTCGTCGTCTAAAACCCGCCGGAGCGTCTCCACCGGTGTCGAACCTTTGAACGGAGGCTGCCCGGTCAATAGCTCGTAGAGGACGGCGCCAAGCGAATAGACATCCGCCGCGGTCGTCACGACTTTTTCCGCCCGTGCCTGCTCCGGGGCCATGTAGCAGGGAGTGCCAACCACGGCGCCGGACATTGTCATTCCACTATCGGCGCCGACACGCTTGGCTAGCCCAAAGTCTGAGACGTGAGGATGACCGGCAGAATCGATCAGGATGTTGGCCGGCTTAAGGTCCCGATGCAGAATTCCACGCTGATGAGCAAAGTGAACTGCGCGGCAGACAATGATCATTAACTCCACGGCAGATTTAGGATCGACTTTCAGCGCGCTGATACGGGCACTCAGACTACCGCCGCCGATGTAGGCCATCGAAAAGTAGTGTTTGCCCTCTTGCTCGCCGATTTCATAAATTGGAACGATTCCAGGATGATCCAAATTGGCCGCCGCCTCTGCTTCGGCGCGGAACCGCTGTACATCCTGGGCCGTGGCGAGCGTCCCAGCGAGGATCATTTTTATCGCGACAATACGATTGAGACTTATTTGACGAGCTTTGTACACCACGCCCATCCCGCCCCGCGCGATTTCTTCCAGCAGCTCATAATCGCCGAAATAACGCACCATCTCCCCCGCCGCCGGAAACGGGTCTGAACTTTGGACATCCAATGTCGGCAGTTCATACGGCTGTATTTTCTCCGCCATGTGCTGCATTGCCGACCGGTTCCGAAAAAATGACGCCAGCTCATCGGCCAAATCGGGATGGTCGGCAACCAATTGCTCTTGATCAGGTGCCTGCCCTTCGTCTTCGGCATGCAAGTAGTCAGCCAGAATCTGCTCCAAACGCAGTTGACGACTTGCGTCATCCGCGGACCCACGACCATCGGACATGAACATCGCCTTTCATTCTGGTTGTTCAAGCAGCATTCGTAGTTGTCGCAGGCCACGGTGCAATAAGCCAGCAATTGCCGGGTCGGTTTTGCTCAGCCGCTGGGCGGTCTGGCTGATCGTCCAACCCTGAAGATGGTGCAAGATAACCGCCTCTCGCTGAGCCTCCGGCAACCGCCACAGCGCGCCGGCCAACCGCACCATCTCCTCCGCTCTCATCGCCTGCTGGCTGGGGGTGGAGTTCAGCGTCGCTGCCCGCTCCGCCAATCTTTGGCTCGACGCCGCGAGCACGGCATCCAATGACCTTTCACACGCGACATCACGTTTTTGCCGCCGTAAATGCCTGCGCTGGTCGCGAATATTGTTAGCCAATGCCGTCCTCAGCCAGGCACACAGCTCATCCGCGTTTTGCGGCAGTTTGTCCCTTTGGGCATGCGCCTCCAAAAGGGTCTGCTGGACGACGTCCGACGGCTCAATCTTGCCTTTTGGACCATCTTCCAAATTCATGCGGGCCAAAAGCATAAGATATGACCGGCACCCCTCAAGTCCTGCCGCAATGGGATTGTTGGGTTGGCCAGACACGGACGTCTCCTATTCCTAGGAGCGACAAACGGGGCGGACTTGTGCGCGCATTAAGTAAGGATTTGCCATTTTACTCGAAGGACTAAGCAAACCATCTGACGAAGAGCTGGCGGGAGAAGGATCGACCATTACGCTATCCACCCGCAGGGCAAATGTCGAGATTCGAGGGCTATCACGACCGACAGGACCAAGTCGCAGAAAACGTTCCTTTCCTCGGAATGCCCTCTGTTGACCGGCTACCAGTTTATTCCCGTTAGGGTGACAGTCCGAGATCGCCATCTCACAATTCAAAGCACCGACTACCCGTCAGATTCGAGCTTTTTGAATCGAGCAGAATCCAACATCTGCCATTGATGTCGGTGGTGAGGTCCGCCCAGCGATTGTGGTCCGCGAAGGCCGGAGCCTGAGATAGTGTGCGGGACAAATGCGGCTGACGATTTGGCCAACTTGGCGGCAATTTTTTGTCCAAAAACGGAGCGGCGTAACGCGCGTAGTCACATAGTTCAACTCCGATCATGCGGTCGCGCAACTTGCTTCGGACTCATCCGCCGAAGCGGCAATCCCCTTCAACGCAATCTGCATCGATACCACACGTATCCGTCAAGCCGCGCGGGGTCAGGTCGGGCAATTTCTGAATCCCGAAGCGGTCAGCAGGCTCAAAACTCGCTCGATGCGACGCCCGTAGTGCGCTCCCTTGCGACCAGGCAGTAGCTAGTCGCTCCTTGCCTATTTTGACGCTCGATTTCTTGAGTCCGTTCGGAGCACATATCCACGCGGGATGGGACCCAAGGCCGGGGGGATGCGGATCAATTTCCGGCCGGGTCGCGCCGCCCGGCGGTCATCAGCGTCGATAATGGAGCGTCGGCCCCGCGTCCTACTCGTCGCGGTCATCGGTCAGCCCTGCGCGCCGTCCCGCCGTGCTGCCGTCACTATCGCCAGGATGCCGGCCTTGATGGCGTCGGGCAGCTTGGGCCAAGCATCGACAACCACAGCCAGATCGGGGCCAATCGGGGCTTCCCCTGCGCCAAGTGCGCCGCTTTCTGCGCCGCTTTGGCCGCCACCCCCATCATTTCCCGTGTTTTTCGGGGGTACTTCGAGTCTTGTACCGCCCACTCCCCACTCTTGCGGCGATTCGCACTCCATCGCCGCTTCCCGCAAATCGCCACTGTTTTTTCCACATGTTTGCGGTTTTTGCGATTTGCCGCCGGCGCTCGCGGCTGCTTGCTGCTTCGCATTTTTTGCTACTCAACTGCTTCGGATTTTGCTCCGCCTCCATTTTGTGCAGTAGTCGCTTTTTGTCTTGTGAATTCCGGCTTGGCAGCAAAAGGCGCAATACAACAGCGACGAGTTGGGGCTATTACGCGGACGAATTGTGGAGCTTGAGCAGCAGCATTCGTCGCAGGCCAAAATCGTTATCAAAAAACTGAACTAGCTCATGGTTTCCACGTTCGCTGTGCGTGCGTTGTGGTTCTTGCTGTGTTAAATTGTCGCTCGAAACAGCCCCGCCCTCCTTCTCTCATCCAGCACCAAAAAATATGTCCCGCCCCCTCCCCCGCCGCAAGTTCCTCGAAAACTCCGCCCTCGCCACTACGGCCGCCATCACCTCCGGCTATTTCATCTCCGAAGCCCCCGCCCAAGAATCCAAGTCCCCCAGCAGCCGTATTTCCGCGGTCCTGATGGGCGCGAACGGCCGCGGCGGGGCGCTGGCCCAGTCCTTCCTCGCCCAGGCGAACACCGAAATCGGTTACATCGCCGACGTCGATGAGCGTGTCGTCGGCCGCATGCTTAAGGTGCTGGGGGAGAAGCAAGAGCGGAAGGCCGAAGGCGTCGCCGATTTCCGCCGCGCACTCGACGACAAAAACATCGACGTGCTGTTCTGTGCCGCGCCCAACCATTGGCATGCCCCCGCCACTATCCTTGGTTGCTCGGCCGGCAAGCACGTCTATTGCGAAAAGCCCGCCTGCCACAACCCGCGCGAAGGCGAACTCGCGGTCCAAGCAGCCCGCAAGAACAACCGCGTCGTCCAACTCGGCACGCAGCGCCGCTCTTATCCGGCCCTCATCGAGGCGATCAACAAGATTCACGACGGCGAAATCGGCCCCGTTCACTATTCACGCGTCTGGTACAACAACAACCGTCCCTCCATCGGCATCGCCAAGCCGGCCGCGCCGCCGTCGTGGCTGAATTGGGAACTCTGGCAAGGCCCCGCCCCCGACCGGCCGTACATGAGCAACGGCGAAGGCAAGACGCAGGACGTTTATGTCCACTACAACTGGCACTGGCATTGGCACTGGGGCAACGGCGAGCTCGGAAACAACGGCATTCACGGCCTCGATGTCGCCCGCTGGGGCCTCGGCGTCGATTATCCCATCCGCGTCGTCAGCGGCGGCGGAAAGTATCGTCACGACGATTCGCAGGAAACGCCCGACACGCACTGCGTGACCTACAACTTCCCCGGCAAGAAGACAATCTTCTGGGAAGGCCTGAGCTGGTCACCCTACGGCCCGCAAGCCAACGGTTTTGGCATCTCCTTCCACGGCGAGAAAGGCACGATCGTCCTCGACGGCAGCAACTACAAGCTATTCGACATCAAGAATAAAGAAGTCGGCGGCCGCGAAGCCGGCGGCAGCGAGCGCGAGCACATCGCCAACTTCCTCGCCTGCATCAAAACCGGCGACCGCCCCCACGCCGACATCGAAGAGGGTCACAAATCCACCCTCCTCTGCCACCTCGGCAACATCGCCCACCGTGTCAACCGCGTCCTCACCACCAGCGAAAAAGACGGCCACATCCAAAACGACCCCGAAGCCATGAAGCTCTGGTCCCGCGAATACCGCCCCGGCTGGGAACCGAAAGTCTAACGTAGGATAGGCGTCCCGCCTGTCCCAATCCTTCATCCAGCCGGGATGTCAGCTATTAGCCGGGGGTCGCGCAGTGCAGCCCCCGGATTGCATACGCGAAACAAAACCGACGCCGGAAGCGTCGTAGCGCGAACCTAGCCGCTAACCACTTCCTGCGCTTGCTGCTTCTTCGCCACCTTTTCCAGCACCCAACTAATTGCCCACCCCACAGCCGCACTTGCTCCTACACTAGCCAGCAGACCCACAACTGGCCCCAAATTGATCGAAAAGGCACGCAACAGCGATTGCCCCACACCAATCGAAGCGCCAACGGCGATAGCAAAACGGGAATTCGGGCTGAGTTTTGACAGATTCATGGGTGAAGCTTTCCACAAGTTGATGAGTTCGGGCGACGTGCCCGGCTAATTGTTCTCAGCGTTGAACCTGTCGCAATGTTTCATCCCACCTCGAATTCAATCCGCCCCTCCCCTGCCCTTGTTAGCGCCGAGTAACACCACATCAATAGTTGATCAGAATTCCCCGACGACGGAGCTCGTCGTTCAACTGCGACACCGACTCATACAGCACGGCATCCCAACCCGCGGCAATCGCACCGGCAACATTCTCGGGTCGATCATCGACAAAGAATATTTGCTTGGGTGCGACACCTGCCAGTTTCGCGGCTGCCGCATAGAACGCCGCATCCGGCTTCATCGCCTTCAGCCGAAAGCTCAACGCATGGACAGAGAACGTGCTCGACAATGCCCGATAACGTTGCGTGCAATAGTCCCAGTGCGCCTGCGTAGTGTTGGAACAAACGCCAAGACGATAACCAGCCCCCGCCAACCGCCCCACCAGGCCGATCATCTGTGCATTCAGCTCAAAGATATCGCTGCCCGCCTCATCGAGTGCATTCACATCAGCCCGCACGCCGGCCGCTTCGCAAAACCGGCCATAGAACTGCTCGCGAGTCAGTTCGCCCCGCTCGTAAGCCCACTCCAAGCCATCATCAAAAAGAAATTTCCACGCCTGTGCCGGCTGAATGCCAGCCACGCGCGCCATCTGCCCCGCCATTTTCTCGTGCGAGAAATAGAGGAGCACGTTGCCCATGTCGAAATAGAAAAATGCCGCAGCCATGCCCTATTCAAACATGTTGCCCGCCCTCTGGCGAGGGGAATCCAATTTTCTCCGGCGAGAGAGGGGCAGCTTTCTTGGCGAGCGGGATGCGTTAGCGTCCCGGTAGGACTGTGCTACAGGCCCCCTGCCCTACTTACCCTCCAACACCTTAATCCGCACATCCTTGTAACTGGCTTCCGCCGGCTCACCGCTATGAATCTGCAACCCAAATCGCCCTCGCAGCGGAATTTCGGACTCCGCTTCCGTGTAATCAACCGTCTGCACCTCATTCACCCAAATCTGAATACGCCGGCCCTCAGACCGGATGACCAAATCATTCCAATCCTCGGTCTTCACGGCTGTCGCTACCTTGGCCGCGTCCCCTTCCGCCAAAAACTTCCGCCGTCGCGATTCGTCGTACAGCGAGCCCCAGATCGACCGCCCCTGCATCGTCCCCATGTCGCACTGATAGCCAATCATCTCGAAATGATTGGGCATTCGCTGGCTGCGAAACTGCACGCCCGCGTTTTGCCCCTTCCCGACCAAACGAGCCTTCAGCCGCAACTCGAAATCACCAAATTCCTCGGTCGAAGCCAAAAACTCGTTATGAGCAATCCGTTCGCTCTTCGATCCCGCCACGATCGCGCCATCCTCAACGCGAAACACGGACTTATCACCTTCCCAGCCCGCTAACGACTGGCCGTCGAAGAGCGGCTTGAAGTCCGGCTCGGCAGCTTGGGTGAAGGCAACTACGAAGAGTACGCAATGGAAAAAAAGAATCGACTTCATCGTAGTCCGCAATTCAGGTGTATTCCGATGGAGAGGTAATCGGCTGCTCAGATCACTCAGGGCCTGAGTGACCTACTTTCAGAGCACCGCCGCGATAGCTGTACACAACGGCTCCATATTATCGAGCGTCATGCCGGCCACATTGATCCGGCCGCCACTTCCCACGACATACACGCCGTGTTTATTCTTCAGCTCATCGACCTGCATGTTCGACAATCCCGAGAACGAGAACATGCCGCTCTGCGATTGCAGGAAAGAAAAATCATGCTGCGGGGCTTTTTTCTTCATCGTCTCGACAAACAGCCGGCGCATCGCGTGAATGCGGTCGCGCATCGCCGCCAGCTCTTGATCCCATTGTTTCCGCAGACCGGCATCGCCCAGCACCGTGGCCACAATCGCCGCCCCGTGCGTCGGCGGATTGCTGTAATTCGTCCGCACGCTGATCCGCACCTGCGACAGCGCCCGCTGCACCGCTTCCTCGCTAGTCGTCACCACCGTCAACGCCCCCACGCGTTCGCCATACAGCCCAAAATTCTTCGAGAACGAGCTGCAAATTAGCAACTCCCGTCCCGGCTGAGCCAACTCTTTCAGCCCCACCGCGTCTTCCAAAATCCCGGCACCAAACCCCTGATACGCAAAATCGACCAGCGGCAAGATGTTTCGCTCGTGAACGATCGCCGCAATTTCCTTCCACTGTTCGGTCGTCGGATCGACGCCGCTCGGATTGTGGCAACACGCATGCAGCAGCACGACATCGCCGGCCGGAATCTGCGTCAGCGCCGCCTTCATCGCCGGAAAATCCAGCCCGCGGCCAGCGGCATCCAGATAGGCATACGTCTCCACCTGCTGCCCCGCAGCCGTGAAGATCGCAGCATGGTTGGCCCATGTCGGCTTGCTCACCCACACCTTCGCCGCCGGAAAGTGCTTCTTCAAAAAATCGGCCGCGACTCGCAACGAGCCCGTGCCACCAGGCGTTTGCACCGTAAAAGCCCGCTTGCTCGTCAGCACTTCGCCACTCGCCCCAAACAGCAATTCCTGCACGCGGCTGGCATACTCCGGATGCCCTTCGATCGACAGATAGCCCTTGCTCTTCTCGCTCGACAGCAGCCGCCGCTCCGCTTCCTTCACGCAAGCCAAAATCGGCGTGTTCCCCTGCTCGTCTTTATAGACGCCGGCACTCAGATTGATCTTGTTCGGGTTGGTATCACGCTTGAAGGCATCTGTGAGGCCAAGAATAGCGTCGGGCGGCGCGAGCGGCAGCAAATCAAACATGGCAAAGTTCTAAGAGAAAGAGGAAGTTCAGAGTCCGTATATCGTACCGGCGCTCAGAAATCCTCGGTAGAACCCGCCCACTCCCTCTCGCTAAAAGCTCGCAGCACCTACCGCCCTTCGAGCGTCCGCTCCAAGAGACCAATATTCCCGCGAATCTCTTCCAGATCGGGATTCAGCGACAACGCGCGGCGAAAATTTTCGAGCGCTGCGAATGGCTCATCGAGCTGCAAGTAGCAGTGCCCCATGCCGACCGCCGCGCCAAAATGATACGCGTTGAGTTCCAGCGTTTGCTGGCAATCGTTGGCCGCATCCTCAAATCGCCGCAACGCGAATTGCGCGACGGCTCGCTGGTTCCACGCTTCCGCAAAATGGGGCGCTTCGTCGATCAAATTCGCCGCAACGTAGATCGCTTCAT
>JANNTN010000190.1:0-3060 GCA_031394445.1 Anatilimnocola sp. | reverse complement strand
AACACCTCACACGATGTTAGCGCTAACCAAAACAATAACTTTCGCCGCCAACAGGACTTACGAATTCCCCAAACAAAGAAAATACCTCCAAATGTTAGCGCGAGTGCAATCGCCGGCCGAATCGATCAGTCCGACGCGAGCAAGTTGACGCTGGCAGCGCCCATCGGTCCAATGACCGCGAGTAACTCACCAACTATCGGACGAACAGTGATGAACCGCCTCGCGTTTGCCTTCTATCTACTGGGCTTGGCTCTGCTCGGTGCAATTCAAGCCGCCGAGCCGCCATTACGAATTGCCACCTTCCAAATCGACGCCACGCCGCCACTCGGTTCGCCGCTGGCCAATGGAACGGTAAAACCCGCGGCTGAAATCGTCACGCCGCTCACTGCTCGCGGCCTCGTGCTCCTCGGCGCGGGGCAGCCAATCGTGCTCTGCGCCTTCGATTGGGTCGGCATTGCCAACGAAAGCCACGACACGTTCCGCGCCGCGTTGTCCGAAGCAGTGGGCACATCGGCCGAGCGAGTCACTGTGCATACGCTGCATCAGCACGATGCCCCGGGAAGCGATTTCGCCACGGAACGACTGCTCGTCCAGCATGGTCTGGGCGGGTTGTATTCCAATGCCGATTTTGACCGGCAGGTGGTCGAACGACTGGCCGCGGCGGCCAAGGCCTCGCTTTCCAAATCACAGCCGATTTCGCATGTCGGCCTGGGATCAGGCAAAGTCGAAAAAGTCGCTTCGAATCGCAGAATTCTCGGCCCAGATGGCAAAGTGGTGATTCAACGGCAGAGCGCATCGCGGAATGCCGCCGCTCAGGCAGCGCCGGAAGGGACAATCGATCCACTCGTGCGTCTGATTTCCTTTTGGAGCGAAGATCAGCCCGTGGCTGTACTGACGTACTATGCCACGCATCCCCAAAGCTACTATGGCCAAGGCTCCGTGAATTGGGACTTCGTGGGAGTCGCTCGCGAACTTCGCGAGAAAACGCTGCCGGGCGTGCCCCACATTCATTTCGACGGCGCCGGAGGCAACGTCGCGGCCGGCAAATACAACGACGGCGCGAAGGACAATCGTCCCGTGCTCGCCCAGCGACTCGCCGACGGCATGAAGCTGGCGTGGGAATCGCAGCAGAAACACTCGCTCTCCGCCGCCGAGATCTCCTGGCGCGTGCTGCCGGTGGCTTTGCCTGTACGAGACACGTTGGAAGAGGAGAAATTGCTGGCCAAGCTAAACGACGTCTCACAAAAGCAACCCGACCGCGTTCGTGCCGGGCGTGATCTGACGTTTCTCCGCCGCACGCGAAGTGGACATCAAATTCCGATAACGTGTCTTAAGCTCGGCCCGGCGCGCGTGCTCCACATGCCCGGAGAACTGTTTGTGGAATACCAACTCGCCGCCCAACAGCTGCTACCAAACGAATTCATCGCCCTCGCGGCCTACGGCGATTGCGGCCCCGGTTACATCGGCACCGAGATCGCCTACAGCCAGGGCGGCTATGAGACAGGCATCGTCTCTCGCGTCGCCCCGCAGGTGGAGCCGGTGTTGATGAATGCCATGAGAACACTATTGAGCGAACCGTAAACTCAAATGAGTTGTTACTTGCCTGCCAGACGCTTCTCGGTTTTCAGCGAAAACGAGGTGCTTCATGGCGGGCGACGGTGAGTTAGGCCAGCAGATCCTTGACCACGCGGGCCGGATCGACACCGGTGAGGCGGAAATCGAGACCTTGAGAGCGAACGCTGAGACGCTTGTGGTCGATGCCCAGTTGATGCAGGATCGTGGCGTGAATGTCATGGACGTGGATAGGATTCTCGACCGCGCCGAAGCCGAACTCATCCGTCCGACCGTAAATCTGCCCGGGCTTAAAGCCACCGCCGGCAAACCACATGGTAAAGGCGTCGATATGATGGTTGCGCCCCGTGGATTCACGTACTTCGCCCATCGGCGTGCGGCCGAATTCACCGCCCCAGATGACGATCGTTTCGTCGAGCAAACCACATCGTTTCAGGTCCTGCACGAGCGCGGCGCAGGGCTGATCGATGTCGCGGCATTTTTCGGGGAGATGTTTTTCCAGATTTTCAGTCGGGCCGCCGTGATGATCCCAATTCGTATCGTAGAGCTGGATGAACCGTACCCCTCGCTCGACGAGCCGGCGGGCGAGCAGGCAATTGCGGGCGAAGCTGGTTTCCTTGGGATTTTTGATGCCGTACAGTTCCAGGGTGGCCTGGCTCTCGTCGCTAGTGTCCATTAGCTCCGGAGCGCTGGTTTGCATGCGGTAAGCCATCTCGTAAGCGTTGATACGCGTGGCGATTTCGTCATCGCCGGTTTCAGCGAGGCGTTTCCCATTGAGCTCGCGAACGGCATCCACCAACTGCCGCTGCTGGGCGGCGTTGACCGACGGCGGGTTCGAGAGATTGACGATCGGATCGCCCTGATTGCGCAAGGGCACACCCTGGTAGGTCGTGGGCAAGACGCCGCTTCCCCAGAGCACGGCGCCACCGCGCGGGCCGCGGGGACCGCTTTGCAAGACGACAAAGCCAGGCAAATCGTCGCATTCACTACCGAGGCCATACGTGATCCACGATCCCATGCTGGGACGTCCAAAGAGGCCGCTACCGGCATTCATGTAGAGCTTGGCGGGGGCGTGGTTGAAGAGGTCCGTCTTGCAGGTCGTGACGAAGCCGATCTCGTCCACGATCTTGGCGGTGTAAGGCAAGAGGTTGCTGACCCAGGCTCCGGACTGGCCATGCTGCTGGAAACTGAACTTTGTAGCCAGCAGGTTGCTCCGATGGCTGCTATCCATGAAGGCAAATCGCTTGCCTGCCGTGTAGCTATCGGGAATCGGTTGACCATTCATTTCCGTGAGCTGAGGCTTGTGCTCGAAGAGATCGAGTTGCGACGGCCCTCCTGCCATGAATAGGAAGATGACGCTCTTGGCCTTCGCGGGAAAATGCGGCGGCTTTGGCGTCAGCGGGTTGCTTACCTTCGCGGTTGGAGCGGCCATGAGACTGGAAAGCGCCATCGAGCCGACACCAATGGCGCAGTTGCTGAAGAAGTGGC
>JANNTN010000183.1:0-1201 GCA_031394445.1 Anatilimnocola sp. | reverse complement strand
TCCACTTCTTTCTGCTCCTCTCTGTGACTCCGTGCCTCCGCGTCTCTGTGTTAAACAGTGCGACATGGCGTATCGAAAATCGTTGACGATTACCTAGTGATTCTTACAAGAGCTATACATCATGTTGAAAGTTGGTCTCGTCGGTGTCGGTTTCATGGGTTGGATTCACTACCTGTCTTACAAAAAGACAAAGGGCGTGAAGCTCGCCGCCGTCTGCACGCGCGATGAGCGCCGGCTGGGCGGCGACTGGACCAGCATCAAAGGCAACTTCGGCCCGCCCGGCGAAAAGGTCGATCTGCGTGGAGTCGCGAAATACACCCAGCTCGACGACTTGTTATCGGACAAGTCCATCGACCTCGTCGATATTTGCCTGCCGCCGAATCTGCACGCCGAAGCCTCGATCGCGGCCCTCAAAGCCGGTAAACACGTCTTCGTCGAAAAGCCCATGGGCCTCACCGCCGCCGAGTGCGACGCGATTATGAAAGCCGCCGACAAAGCCAAAAAACAGGTACTCGTCGGCCACTGCCTCCCCTTCCTGCCCGAATATTGCCATGCCCGCGAGCTGATCCGCGTCGGCAAGTACGGCAAGCTCCTCGGCGGCCACTTCAAGCGAGTCATTTCCGATCCGCTCTGGCTCAAAGACTTTTGGGACGCGAAAAAAGTCGGCGGCCCCCTCGTCGATCTGCACGTTCACGACGCCCACTTCATCCGCCTGCTCTTCGGCATGCCCGCCGCCGTGACGAGCCAGGGCCGCATGCGCGGCGAAGTCGTCGAATACTGCGTCAGCCAGTTCCAATTCGCCGATCCTTCGCTCGTCGTCACCTCCGCCAGCGGTGTCATCAACCAGCAAGGCCGCCCCTTCACCCACGGCTTCGAAATCCACCTCGAAAAAGCCACCCTCTATTTCGACCTCGCCGTTCTCCCCGATGGCAAGCTCCAAATCACTCCCCTCACGTTGCTCGACAACAAAGGCAAAGCCACCCAGCCCAAAATGCCCCCCGGCGACCCCATGCTCCAAGCCTTCGACGCCGAAATCAAAGAAGTCGTCCGCTCTCTCACCAGCAACCAACCCTCCCCCATCCTCTCCGGCTCACTAGCCCGCGACGCCATCGTGCTCTGTCACAAGCAGACGGCGGCGGTGAAGAGTGGGAAAACGGTAAAGCTCTAGAGCTTCTTGCCTTTGGCCCGCGCCTTCAGCACC
>JANNTN010000169.1:0-14010 GCA_031394445.1 Anatilimnocola sp. | reverse complement strand
ATGAAGCGGAGGAAGTACCAGCAGCTGCCGGCCCATTGGGGCATCGTGTTGGTTTCGCGTTTGTAGCGGATGAGGCGGACGGTTTCACCGATGGCGTCGGCGAAATGCTGAGCCGTAAGGGGTGAGTGGTCGGTTGATACTTCCGGCAGCCGGATGTATTTCCATTCGTCGGGGGCTTTTTCGAGCGGCGGCTCGGGGCGGCCGTGGGGTTTGTAGTCGTCGAGATGGGGTAGATCGACGGGTAGATCCTTGGCATCGACGGCGCGGATGTGGCCTGTCGGTTGACCTTTCTCGTCGAGTTCGTGGAGGATCGGGAACGGCTCGCCCCAAAAGCGCTGACGGCTGAAGAGCCAGTCGCGGAGTTTGTAGTTGACGGCTTCGCGGCCGAGGCCGGCTTTGGCCAGGTCGGCGGTGATGCGTTGTTTGAAATCGTTGGTGGTGAGGCCGTTGTAGCCGTTGGAGTTAATGGAGACGCCGTCTTCGGCGGAGCATTGCTTACCGGCGAGAACGGCCTGACGATCGACGATTTCGCTGTCGCCAGGATCGACGACGGCGATGACGGGCAGGTCGAATTGCTGAGCAAAATCAAAATCGCGTTCGTCGTGGGCGGGGACGGCCATGATGGCACCGGTGCCGTAGCCCCAGAGGACGTAGTCGGCGACCCAAATGGGCACTGGCTGACCGTTGACGGGATTGATGGCGTAAGCGCCGGTAAAGACGCCGGTTTTTGCTTTGTTCAATTCCTGCCGATCGCGGTCGCTCTTGCTGGCGGCGGCTTGGATGTATTTTTCGACGGCTTCCTTCTGCTCTGGAGTCGTCAGACGCTCGACAACGGGATGTTCCGGAGCGATGACCATGTAGGTCGCGCCGAAGAGGGTGTCGGGGCGGGTGGTGTAGATGCGAAGGACGTCGTCAGGGGCTTTCTTGGGGAAGCCGGTGTGTTGACGAGACGTTTTCCAAGATTCGGGGAGCGCGGAACTTGGAGCGGGGTGGCCGGAGTTGAAGGCGACGGGTTTCTCGCTGTTTGGCAGGCTGGAAGCCTGCCCCACGGGGGACAAGCTGGCAGCTTGTCCTACGTAAAAGTCCACCTCGGCACCGACGCTGCGGCCGATCCAGTCGCATTGGAGTTTTTTGATGCCGGGGGGCCAGTCGAGGGGCTCGAGGTCTTTTTCGAGGCGGTCGGCGTAGGCGGTGATGCGGAGCATCCATTGGCGGAGGGGCATGCGGACGACGGGATGGCTGCCACGTTCGCTTTTGCCGTCGATCACTTCTTCGTTGGCGAGGACCGTGCCGAGCTGCGGGCACCAGTTGACGAGGGCGTCGGACTGATAGGCCAGCCGGTGCTCGTCTTGGTATTTGCGGATAGCGGAGGAGCCTTGCGATTTCACTTCGGCGGGAATCGGCAGCTCGCTGATGGGGCGGCCTTTTTGTTGGTCGGCGTCGAACCAGGTATCGAAGAGAACGAGGAAGATCCACTGGGTCCAGCGGAAATATTCGACGTCGGTGGTGGCGAGTTCGCGGTCCCAGTCGTAGCTGAAGCCGAGCATTTTCAATTGGCGGCGGAACGTTGAAATATTCTGTTCCGTGTTGACCCGTGGGGGGGTGTTGGTTTTGATCGCGTGCTCTTCGGCGGGGAGGCCGAAGGCGTCGAAGCCCATGGGGTGGAGGACCGTTTTGCCGGCCATGCGGGCGTGGCGGCAGACGATGTCAGTGGCGGTGTAGCCCTCGGGATGGCCAACGTGGAGGCCGGAGCCGCTGGGGTAAGGGAACATGTCGAGGGCGTAGAGCTTTTCGCCGGCCGGCATGTCGGGGGTTTTGAACGTCTTGTTCTCTTCCCAATAGCGTTGCCACTTGGGTTCGATGTTCGCGGGCAGGTAGCGAGGCATGAGGGTTCGATCTGATACGGATCCGTTTGATGTAAGTCGTGGATTTTAACGGTTGGCGGCGTTTTTGGGGGGAGGTCAGGAGTCAGGGGGCAGGGGGCAGAGGGCAGTGAAATGGCGGGCGTACTCACGGCAAAGGGGTGGTGCCTATTACAATAGGGGCATGAGTGATGGAAAGCATTGTCCCGGGTGTGGGAAGGACATCGGTGTTTGGCCGGTGCTTGTGGCGGGGCTGCCGACTTGGGTGCAGTGCCCGCATTGCCGGGCCCGGCTGAGTTATGGCAGTTACGGGGTGCTGGTGGCGGCGATGTTTGCGCTCTTGCTGCTCTTGAGTGGGGTGGCGTTCTATTTTGCCAGGAAACATTACGCGGCGAATGAAGTTCGTTTTCTGGTGCTGCTGGCGGTTATTTTGGTGGCAGTGTGGCTGCCGGTGGAACTTTTGGCGACGATGTATTTGCGACGGTGGGGGAAGTTGGAGAAGTTGCTGTAAAAGTCGGAAAATTTTGACGGTGGATGTACGAAAGGGGCGGGGGACGGCACTAATGGGGTGTGGCGAGCCGGAACGGGGTCGCCATTTTTGAACAGAGAAGAAGGCCGTGGCACATCTTTCATCATCGCCACTGTCGCCGGGGCCGAAGGCTTTGGCGGCAGCCGGGGGGAGCACGCTGGAGGAACCCCCTCTCGCGTCGCGCGGCCTCGCTGGCTTGGCGAACGATGATCTGGCGCTCGTGCGACGGTTGGTGACTGGCGATGCGGCGGCATGGCGGGTGCTGGTGAGTGGCTATCAGCGGCTGGTCCTGGCCCGGGTGATCGCGACGGCACGCGAATTGAATCAGGCGCTGGGCTCATCGGACGCGGAAGATTTGTGTGCGGATGTGTTTTCGCAATTGGTGCGCGACGAGTTTGCGGCGCTCAAGCGTTTTGAGGGGCGGAGCAGCCTGGCAACGTGGCTGTGGGTTGTGACGCGGCGGATTGTGCTGCGTCGGCTGGTGGTCGCGCGGCGCGAGCCTTCTCAACCGGCAGCGCAGCCACCGGTGCTGGAGGCGTTGCCCGGCCCGGAAAGCGAGGAGCCGCTGAGCATCATCATTGGCGCTGAGGATCGTCAGCGGCTGGCGAGTGAGATTGCGCGGTTAAGCGAACGACACCAGGAGCTGGCGAGATTGTTTTATATCGAGGGGAAGAGTTATCGGGAGATTAGCGAGCAGCTCAAAATCTCGATGAATTCGATTGGGCCAACGCTGGGGAGGATTCATGAGAAATTGAGAGGAGCGATGGAGGGAAGGTGACAAGGGGATATGGGGATAAGGCAGCAATTGGTGAAGTTGAAGGTTATGAACATTTCGAAGCCTGATTTGTTGACGTTGGTGAGCTGGGCCGAGCAATTGGCGGCGGGGGAGCGGTGCGCGCCGTGGGAGGCGTGGTGCGCTTCGTCGTCGGAGGCGGCGCGAACGTGGGCGAGAGTTGTTGAGGCGCGGGAGCTGTTGGCGAGCGGTAGCGAAGATTTAGCCGATGAGCCGGAGATTTCGGCGGAGGAGTTGGCAGAGTTTGTCGAGGGACGGCTGGCGGAGGAGGATGCGCGGCGCGTGGAGCAGGCGTGTTGGCGATCGATTGGGCAACTGGCGGAGTTACTCAGTGCGGCGCGGTTTATGAATCAGTCGAGTGTCGGTGAAGTGCCGCCGCAGCTTGAAGCGCGGCTGCTGGCGCTGTTGCCGACGCCGAAGCCTCAGAATGGGCAGGGAAAGCCGCTGTTTCGGTTGGAAACGGCGGTGAGCGAGCAGCCGTTGGCTGGCGAGACGCTGGCGGCAACTTTGCCGGTTGATGCTGAGAGCAAGTACGAACAAACGGATGTGAATAAATGGTTGTGGGGACTGGTGGCTGTGGCGTTGGTGCTGATCGTGATGCTCAGTGGCACTATCGGTTATTTGGCGGCGACGTGGCGGAGCAGCGGCAACTTGCCGAAACCGATTGCCGGTTCTCCGGAGGATCGGGATGTGTCACCTGGGCCGGTTGATGATAAACCGGTGATTCCGGGGCCGCGCGAGCCAGAGGGATCGCCGAAGAGGCAGTCACCAGACGATTCACAGACGATTCCGCCCTCGGTTGTGCCGGGGCCTGTAGAGCAGCCTGGGGGGACTGTTGTGCCCGGTCCGAAGGGCGAGACGGAGTTGCCGAAGGCGGAGCCGCGACGCGAGATGCCGCCGGGTGGGCCGAAATATCGGCCGCGCGTCGCGCCGCAGGCACCGCAACTGGTCATTCAATCCGCTCAAGGAGCGTTGCTCGTGGATGTGGGGGAGCGGGGAGTGTGGCGGGTTGCGCCGGCGAGCTATTCGCTGGTGGAGCCGATAACAATTCTGTCGCTGGCGGAGAGTTGGACGAGTGCGGAGGCGGCGGGCGTTGGTACGTTTATCTGGGAGGGAAATTCGGAGGCCGAATTGACGGCATTGGCCGACGGGACGATTGAAGTTCGCCTGATTCATGGGCGGATGGGAGTTCAAAGCTTGCGGGCCGAGGCGAAGATTCGCCTGTTGACCGGCGACGCGGCCTGGACGGTGTGCGGCATCGACCCGAACTCGACGCTGGCGGTAGTGAGCGATCCGATGTCGCCGGGATTGCTTGTAACGCGCGGCGAATTGGACGCGGATGGGGTGACGATTTTCGGCGGGCAGTTGACGCGGTGGATTGAGGGCGTTCCGCAGCCGCCAACATTGATTAACGCGGCTGCGCCGCCCACTTCAAGCGGTCAGCAGCCGTTGACGCCGCCGGTGATGAACCCGTGGGATTTGGCGTGGCTGAATCCGCCGGATGAGAACGCGCGGAAGCAGTGGCGGCAGGTGTATGGCAAGGTCGTCGAGCGGCTGGACGCGGCTGAGGATGCGGGTGAGGAATTGCCCAAGCTGCTGGCGACGACGCGCGAGCCGCGGCAGGCGGCGTTGTTGGCGCGATGGACAATAGCGGCGGGGGGAGAGACGGATCGGCCGCGGAAAACTTGGGAACTATTGGCGGATCGGCGGAGTGCGGTGCGGGTGGCGGGAGTGAAGAGTGTGATGGAGTTGCCGCCGGGGGATGAGCGGCTCACCGCGATGAAGAGCGTGATTATCGCCAAGGTTGGGCCGGCGATGGCCGATCGGATTGGCCAGTGGCATGACGCGGCGTGGCAGCCTGGCGCGCCGCCGCGACCGCAGGCGGACGAGATTGTGACGCATTTGCAGCACAACGATTTGGTGGTGCGGCAGTTCGCGGTTTCGTATTTGGAGCTTTACACGATTTCCGCGTTGCAAAAGATGGGGATGACGCCGCCGGTCTATGACGCGACGGCGACCGATTCGCGGCGAGCGGCGGCGCAGCGGGAATGGATGCGGATCATTCAAGAATTGTATGCCCCCGCGCGGAAGATACCGGGGGCGCTGACGCCGCGGTTGCAGCACGCGCTGCAGAAAAATGCGCTGCAGAATGTGCCTTAGCGATCTGATTAAACGCAGAGACGCGGGGACGCGGAGGCACAGAGATTCTTGAAGTAAGTGCGCGCTTGTGATGTGGCGAAGGAGGGAGGAGTGAACAGAAGGCAACAAAGAGGTTGGATTCAATCACTTAGTTACCTTCGTTGCCTTTTGTTCAAAAATGTATGAGTAGTGGGCCGGCGCTCGCGGGCTCGCTGGTCCCACCCTACGTGGCTACGCAGCGGCCTTCTGTTTGAAAGTAATGCGGTTGCGTGTACGAAAAAGTGCGGGCGGGGCACTAATGGGGTGCCGCAAGTCGCGGCTTCAGAGGCATTCTGCTAATCAACAGGGGAGAAGAGGCAATGTTTCATCATCACGATCGCGGTGCGCGCGGATTTAACACGATTTCGCGGCGGGAGTTTTTGGGGCGGAATTTGCGGCTGGAGTGGCTGGAGGAAAGGAGCCTCTTGGCCACGCTGACGTTGACGGGGACGCCAAATAGTGATGCCATTTCGGCGTGGGTTTCTGGAAACGATCTGAATGTGAACGTGAATGGGGCGGTGTTTTCGGTGCCGAGCAGTGCGTTTGATCGGATTCGCGTGCTGGGAGTTGGGGGCGACGACCGGATCAAGCTGGATACGACGGTGCTGCAGGCGGCGGAGCTGGAAGGAGGCGAGGGGAACGATTCGTTGACTGCGGGGGGTGGTCCGGCGATTTTGTTAGGAGGCAATGGCAACGACGTGCTGCAAGGCGGGCCGCTCGGCGATATTTTGCTCGGTGGCGCGGGGAGCGATTCGCTGGCGGGGAGGGACGGCGATGATTATTTGGTCGGCGGTGGTGGAAGCGACAAGATCGCCGGCGAGCGGGGCAACGATTGGCTGTGGGGGGATGCGACGAATGCGATTCCGGCGAATGTGGTCGATGCGGTGCAATATGCGTTGACCTATACCGATGTGAATTATGGCGACGACAGCCTGAGCGGCGGGGCGGGCAACGATATTTTGCTGGCAGGCAATGGCAACGATCGGGCCGGCGGCGATGAGGGGAATGATGTGATTGTGGGTGGGGTTGGCGATGACTCGCTCGGCGGCGGAGTGGGAGAGGACATCATCATCGGCGACACGCTGTTCCGGCTGGCGAATACCGATGCGGGCACCGTTGATGCCGTGTGGCGGGTGAATGCGGCTGCTGAGCCGGTGCTCACGACCGATGCGTCGCTGAGTGCGATCGACCCGGTTGTGCGGCGGACATTCAATGATGTGATCGAGGCGGGGGACGGGAATGATGCGGTGCTGGGCCAGATGGGGAACGATTCGATCAACGGCGGTGGCGGGGCGGATTATGTGGCCGGTGGGGATGGGAATGATTCCATCAACGGAGGCAATGACAACGATCACCTCGTTGGTGGAGCGGGCGACGATACGATTTTGGGCGGTGGCGGGGGCGATGTGGCGTTTGGCGGCGACGGCGATGACGGCTTGATCGGCGGTGATGGAACCGATTACTTGATTGGCGGAGCCGGCAATGACAAGCTGCGCGGGGCTGACGGCGATGATTGGTTGTTTGGCGATGGGACGAACGCGATGCCGGCGGATTTCACCGATTGGGTGACGTACGCACTCAATTACATGGATGCGAATCGGGGGAATGATGCACTGGCGGGAGAGGGCGGGGCGGATTTTGTGTTCGCCGGCAATGGGAACGATAACGCGAGCGGCGGACTCGGAGCGGATTTGATTGTAGGGGGCGCGGGAAGCGATACGCTTAGCGGCGATGACGGAAATGACGTTGTTTTGGGGGATACGCTTTCGACGAATCCGTCGGGGGATGCCGAAATTGCGATGGTGACGGCAAACTTGAGCGCGACAGCCGCGACGATTGTGACGAGCGCCCGGCTGCTTTCGCCGGAGCCGATTCCCGTGCCTACGTACAACGATACGATCACGGGCGGACTGGGGGATGATATTTTGCTCGGGCAGCTTGGGAATGATTCAATTTCTGGCAACGACGGGAACGACATGCTGCTGGGCGGGATCGGCAACGATTCGCTGTACGGTCACGCGGGGGACGATCACTTGCTCGGTAACGTGGGGGATGATTATCTCGAAGCCGGCGCGGGGAACGATTGGCTGTTTGGCAACGAGGGGAGCGACAAGCTGGTCGGCGGCGCGGGGCTCGATTTCTTTGACGGCGGGGCCGGAGCGGACAAGATCGATGCGCTCGATGGAGCGATCGATTTGATCGTCGCGGATACGCTGGATGGGTTGCAGGTGGATGCGTTTGATATTTTTGTGTAGCTGCTGGCTCTGAAGTAGAGCTGTCTTTTCGAGGTCCGCCCCGGCAGGGCGGACCTACACTACGTCAACTCGATCCGCATTCCGTCGTAGCCGAGTTGCATGTTGGAGGGGAGCTCGGCGTTGGTTTGGGCGTGGCCGAGGTCGTGGCAGATGTGGGTGAAGATGGTGCGTTTGGGTTTTAGCTCGCGGGCGACGGCGATGGCTTGGTCGAGTGAGAAGTGGGTGACGTGGGGGCGGTGGCGGAGGGCGTCGAGAATGAGGACGTCGAGGCCGTGGAGCTTTTCCAGGCTTTCGGGAGGGATGCCGTTGGTGTCGGTGCAGTAGGCGACGTTGCCGATGCGGAAGCCGAGGACGTCGAAGCGAGGCCCGTGGTTCAGGCGGATGGGAGTGATTTTTGTGCCGAGCAAGTCGAAGGGTTCGAGGCCGATGGTGTGAAAGGCGAGTTGTGGGGCCGCGCCGGTGTGGGTGGGCTCGCGGTCGCTGAAGGCGTAGTCGAACGATTTGCGAATGCGGTCTTCGACGAGAGGCTCGCAGTAGAGCGGGACGGGATGGCCGAGGTAGAACGGGAAGAGGCGAAGATCGTCGAGGCCAAAGATGTGGTCGGCGTGCTCGTGGGTGAAGAGGACGGCGTGGACGATGCCGACTTGCTCGCGGAGGAGCTGCTGGCGGAGGTCGGGCGGGGTGTCGATCAGTAGGTTGCCGCCGGGCAGGCCGAGAAGGGCTCCGCAGCGGGTGCGTTTGTCGCGCGGGTCGCTGCTGGTGCAAACGGCGCAGCCGCAACCGATGCACGGGACGCCGACGCTGGTGCCAGTGCCGAGCAGAATGAATTGGCCGTCGATGTTGGTGGTGGACAGGGACTTTGTCATTTCAGGTGACAATATGCGAAGAATGACCAACGACCAAGCACCAATGACCAAGGAATGACGAATGGCGAAGCACGATTTACCAAGGATCGTTTCGGACTTGCCGCGTCTAGCAGCCACAGGTATTCTTCCCGCCTGACGATTGCTTCTGCCATGTTCGTGCAGCGGCGCCTATTGCTGGGGAGCCGATAAGAAGCACCGCAGGGAGCTGAGAAATAGCCTGAGATCGTGCGTCCACCCGACACGTTCGGTTAACGCACCCAAGGGCTTTGGCTCCCACCTTTTGCATGCGGGCTCTCTCAATCGCGCGGCCACGGCATTGCGGTGGAAGCAGTCGTCATTTTTTTTGCAGCGAAAATCTCAGCGGCTCAGCCGCGGCTTATTGTGGTGGGTCGGCGTCTGGCGAGGATGCGTTGCCCCCGATCTTGTTCCAGACGCCTGAGCGCGGTATCGCACCGTGCTGTTGCTGCATTCGGCCGACCTCTAGACCCCGACCACTGGTCGCGGCTTTGACGCTTTGCTGTAGTCACCGCCGCGGTAGCACGTTAAAACAACGTGTTACCTGTGTTCCAGCATCTAGTAGTCTATTGGCAGCTAGGCGGGGCCAGATGTTACGTCTATTGCACGGAGCGCGCGAGCGACATGGCCGAAGCGAAAGCGGCTGATAAAGCGGCGGACAAAAAGAAGGATGCCAAAGGAAAAAAAGCGGACAAGAAGTCTGCCGAGGGCTTTGGCGCGCGCTTCAAGCGGTGGTTTAGCGCGGCGGGCTGCGCGTCGTGCCTGACGGCTGTGTTTTTGATGCTGCTGGTGGTGGCGGTGTGGGTGGTGTTTTGGCTGGAGCCGGGGAATGTGCCGTGGCGGCACTCGATGAGTTGGTGGCGGCTGACGGTGGAGATGCTACTGGTCATTGCGATTCCGCTGGTGCTGTATCAAGCGATTCGCCTGTGGCTGGAGGGGGAGCCGTCGGCTTTTCCCGATATCGATTTTGCCTGGAAGACGGGAATCGACGCGCTGGCGAACAACGGGCTGTCGCTATCGAGCGCGCCGCTGTTTTTCGTGCTGGGTTCGGCGGGGCCTCGGCAAGAAAGCACGCTGCTGCGGGCGGCGGGATTGTCGTTGCGGGTGCATGATTTGCCGGAGGGGCCCGCGCCGCTGCATTGGTATGCCGGGCCGGACGGAATTTATCTGGTGCTGTCGGAAGTGTGCGGGCTGAGCAGCCTGGCGGCGCTCTTGGAAAAGCGGCGCGTGGCGGCAATGTCGCTGGGGGAAACGGGTTCGGTGCCGGAATTTTCGGCCATGCCGACGTCGCTGCCCGCGCTACCTGGGCCGAGTGCCCCCGACCATGGGACGATCAAGCCGGGAGTGATGCGGGCGTCGCCGCCGCCAAGCGCGAGCTCGCGCGGGACGATCATGCTCGATCAATTCGTGGCCGATCGGGCGATTACCGATTCACAGGTGATGGCGCAAGCCGTGGCGTCGGCTGCGGCGGCCGAAGAGGATCGCGAGCCGGTTACGGTGGTGAAGAGCAGCGATCAGCCGGCGATTTTGACGCAGCAAGAGTCGGCCAGGCAGATTGCCCGTTTGGAGTATGTGTGTCAACTGCTGCGGCACGCGCGGTTTCCGCTGTGTCCGGCGAATGGAGCGCTGGTGCTGCTACCGTTTGAACTGCTGAATGCCACGCAGCGCGAGACGCAGCAACTGGAAAAGACAATTCGGGCGGATATGGGGACGCTCCAGAGGGAGCTATCGCTGAGGTGCCCGGTGACAACGCTGGTGGTGGGGATGCACCAGGAACGTGGCTTTCGCGAATTGGTGCGGCGGGTGGGCCGCGAGCGGGCGACGGCGCAGCGGTTTGGCCGGCGGTTCGATGTGCGGATCATTCCGTCGGCCGAGGCGATCAACGCACTGTGTGCCCTCGCGGCGGGCGTGTTCGAGGATTGGATTCACACGCTGTTCCGTGAGGCGGAGGCGCTGTCGCGGCCGGGCAATCTGCGGCTGTACGGCCTGCTCTGCAAGATGCGTTCGACGCTTTCGACGGTGCTGGCGGAGGTGCTGGTGGGTGGATTCGCCCACGATCCGAGCAGCAAGGATTTGCCAGAGCCGATTCCCTATAGCGGCTGTTATTTCGCGGCGACGGGGGATAGCGAAGATCAGCAGGCGTTTGTTCGGGGGGTGTTCGAGAAATTGTCGGAAGAGCAGGAAGACATCGAGTGGACGCGGCAATCGGTGAAGACGAACAAGAGCTGGATGACGATGGGGGTGGTTTGCGCGGCCCTGGCAGCGGTGTGTGTGGTGGCGATTGTGGTGGTGGCGATTTGGCGGATTGTGACGTGACTTGCTGGTTTAGCGGCTTTTGGGAATGATTGCGGCTTTGACGGTGCCGCCTCGACTCTATTTAACGCAAAGGGGGGACGAAGAAATCCTGTTATTCCTTTGTGCTCTTCGCGTCTTTGCGTTGAAGACGAGAGATTTACGCAACGGTTGAGTCTTTGTTGCCAATTTGTCCCGGTGGACGGACCGGTTAGACGATGGCTTCTTCGCGGTCGCGTTCGTCTTCTTTGTGCTCGATGGTTTTAAGGCGGCCGGTGATTTCGCCGAGTTGCTTGTGGAGCAAGATGAGCTCGTCGTGCAGGGTGAGGAAGCCCTTTTTCTTGAGGTGGTCCTCGCGGACTTCATCAGCGCGTTCTTCCTGAACCTCCTCCATGCTGCTGATGATGACGCCGGTGAACAGGTTCAGCATGATCATCGTGCCGAGCAGAATGAACGACACGAAATAGATGGCGGCGGGGATCGGCTGCGCCTGCGAAACTCGATTTTTCGCACGCGCTAGATTCTTCCACTCTTCGGAATACTCGACATCAGACCCATTGAGTTGCGTGGCGAGAATGTCGTTCCAACCTTCCAGCGTGAGCACTTGAAAGAGCGTCAGCCCGGTGGTGTGGAGATTGCCAAAACGGACCGGATCGTTCTTGGCAAATAAGAACGTGCCGGCGCAGGCATAAACATAGAAATGCAAGCCTAATAGCAAGCCGATATAGCCGAGCGACGGAATCGACTTGAGCAGCGCGCCGACGAGCAGTTGCAGCCGAGGGAGAACCGTAACCATGCGGAGCGTGCGCAACAGCCGGGCCAGGCGGAAGACCGTGGCAAACTGGGTGTTCAGCGGCAAGAAGCAGACTGCCACGATCGCAAAGTCGAACAGGTTCCAGCCTTGACGAAAGTAGTTCCAGGGCCGGCTGCCGCAGGCGATGACTTTTAAGATGATCTCGACGACGAAGACGCCCAAGATCGCTTGCTGAATGCGATTGATCCCCTGGCCGATGGCGGTGCTTTCGTCAAACGCGGGATAGGTCTCGAAGCCGACCAAGATCCCAGAGATGACGATTAACGCCAAAATGAACTGCTGGAAGCCGGAAGAGTGCACGAATTTGTTGACTTTCTCAATCACGAATGAAATCTCCCGAGTGAAGCGGTAGCGCGGCCCAGCGCGGAGCCACGGTTATTTTTTTGAGGCGTGGGCAATTAGGCATCGGGATCCACGTTCCGGGCCGCTTTGGCGTCCCGCAGCCGCTTCCCCATGCCTTCGAAACTGAGGTCGATCGTTTCCCAGTCGAATCCCAAATCGCTGTAGGCCTTCAGGCCCCCCTCTTTTTCAAAATCGACAAAGTTGCTGATCTTTTCTTGCAGCTTGATCGCGTCCATGTCCCGCTTGATCTCGAGATCCTTGCCGAACACCTTTTTCACCGCCTCGTTCATAGCCCAGAACTCGCGGCTCTTGAAGATTCCCTGGAGCAGGGCGTCATTGTTTCGCTGACCATGCGACTTCCACAGCGCTTGATACGCTTCGTCGAGGGTCATCTTGGTAAGCTTTACGCCGTCGATTTCCGTCAGCCTGTCGCCCCCCAGTTGCACGAACTGCTCGAAGGTTTGGAACAGCTTAGCTTTCTTTTTTGCATTCTTTTCGGGAACTTCCGTCCCCGGAAAGAGCTTGAGAAGCTGCGGTAAGATCGCGTTTTGCTGTTTGTCGCGTTCGGCCGCTTTGATGTTGCGCAATAATACTTCGTAGCGCTCTCTGGGCAACAGCGCAGGCGCACTTTGGATGTGAGGCGAGTTGGGATTGAGAGTTTTCAGCTTGGCGAGCAGATCGTCGCAATCCTTCTCCACTTGCTTATTGGGAAGCTTGCGATCGTGAATTGCGATGGCCAGTCGCGGCTCATTCCGGGCCCAGCCGTCCCAGACATAGACCTGCGTCTGCCATTCTGGGTCGCCGTAGGGCTTGTTCCAGCCGAGATCGTAGGCCGGCTTATGATACTTCCTTTTGTCGTCAATCGACATGTTGACGAACAGAGCGTATTCTCCCATCGCCTTTTTTGCTTTGGCGATGATTTCATCGACTTTCTCGTCGAATTCATTATCCGGAGAATCGAAAATCTCACCGGCGTGGGTCATGAGGAGATCCTGCATAAAGACCGGCGAAAGGTGCTTGGCCGCCTTCTTCATGAACGCCACGGAACGCTTCATGAGCTGGATCGATTCATCGGGCACCTTTTCTTTCACCTTCAAATCGCCATGTTGCTGGTCGAGCGTGTCGAGACGCGTGGTCAACCCCGCGGCAATCGCGTCGGGATCGATCGCGTCGATCGCTGTGAGCATGTCGTCATCGAACGGCTCATGGGCTTGCGGGAACCAATCGAGCGCCCGCCCCGACGCGTACTTGCCGCGGCGTGCCTCCATGCCCTCCCGAGTCGGGAATGCCAGGCCGTTATCGATTGGCACCAGCGAAGCCTTGCCTTCGCCGTCGGGCGGCGTAACGAGGAAATTATCCTGGTGCCGATCCATGTTTAGCGAAACCATGTCAAATATGGCGGCCTTCTGAATCTCCTTGGGCGGCACCTTCTGGAATACGTCGGGGTGCTTTTCATACACGTCGACCACGCTACCGATCGTTGGCGCGGCGGATTGGGCTGAGCCAATTACTTCTTTTCCAGGCGTCGAGCCGGGAACCTTGGAAGCGTCGATACCGACGAGCCGGGTTTCAGGAACGCCGAAATCGAGTCCGGTGGCGGCTTTAAGCTGCCTGCCGACTTCGTCGGCCAGCACCTCGCGCGGCGCCTCGCCCCCCTCGGGAAAGCCAATGATCTCTGCACCGGGAACGTCGCCGCGCTTGAAGATGAAGTTCCGCTTGGCCTTCCCTTCCTCAAAATCCATGCTCTTGATCCACTTCGCGCCGGAAACACCTTTCGATTCGCCTTCCAGCGGCACATCGCCGGTTTCGAGCAGCATTTTCACGTGCAGATCGGCCACTTGATCTTCGGTGCGCTGATCCCACGGCGGCGGGCCGGCCTGATCGAGCTGCGAGGCCATCTTCAGGTGCTTGGCCTGCTTCAGCGCTGACTCGCAAATTTGTTTGCGGCGCTTGATCGTGTCGTCGCCCTGCTGCTCCGGAGTCATTTTGTTGTAGATCGCGAACCAGTCTCCAGCGGCCTTGGCTAGGGCGTCTAAATTCTGGTCGGTCCGCGCGTCCTCGGCC